>JBGPBY010000016.1:0-30262 GCA_041481485.1 Terriglobia bacterium | reverse complement strand
CTATGACCGCCCACAATTGAGAGGCCTGCATTCCTCCGAATTGCGGGCGGTCATAGACCGCCCCTACACTGGGAATCGCATTCATTCCCATGACCACGTGGCCAATTGGTCATTCGTCAATGTCACCAGGTCCATTAATCAATGGACAACAAATCATCTGACAGCTCACATTTGAAGCAGCAGGCAAACCGATCAGAACAAACCCAGTTGGGCTGGTCCCGGACGCTGGAACGAGTCTGCCGTCAGAACTGGTTTTTCAGAATTGAATCCGGACTTGCGGCATGAAACCTCAAACAATTTCCGCATGTGTTCAGCGTACGGGCCGTCGGCGCGCATGCGCGAGTTGAAATTGGGATCGTTCAGTTTGCCGCCGCGCATGTCGCGAATACGACCAAGAATCTTTTCTTTTTGCAGTGGCGCATGAAGGTCGAGCCACTGTTCAAACAGCGGCGCCAGTCCATACGGCAGGCGTAGCGGGACATAACCGGCAGTGCATGCCCCGGCATCTGCGGCCGCCGCAAGAATCGACGGCATTTCATGATCGGTGAGTCCGGGAATGACCGGCGCCACCAGCACCCCGGCCGGAATTCCCGCTTTTGCAAGTGCTTCGATGGCGGACAAGCGCCGCGCGGGCTGTGAGGCTCGCGGTTCGAGTTCCCGGGCAAGATCCCCGTTTAACGATGTGACCGAAACATACACCACGGTGCCCTGACGTTTTGCGAGCTCCGACAGCAAATCGATATCGCGAGTTACAAGTTCATTTTTCGTAATGATCACGACGGGATTGAGAAATTCCACGAGTACGGCAAGGCATCGCCGCGTCAGTTGAAGTCTCCGTTCGATGGGCTGAAAGGCATCCGTGACTCCGCTGATCGCGATCGGCTGTGGCTTCCATTTCGGCGACATGAGTTCTTCACGCAGCAATTCCGGGGCGTGCTCTTTGACAAGGATTTTTGTTTCGAAATCCAGTCCTGCCGAAAAACCCAGATATTCGTGATTGGGCCGGGCAAAGCAATAAATGCAGCCGTGCTCGCATCCTCGATACGGATTGATGCTGGCATCGAAGCCGACGTCGGGGCTTTCGTTGTAGGTGATGATCGAGCGAGTCGTGTCCTTTAGAAAAACGGTGTCGCGAGAGGGATCGTCCGGATCATCCCATTCCGAGACGGCGTATTCGGTTCGTTCAAAACGGTTGCCCGGATTGGACGCCGCTCCTCGCCCGCGAATTGTTTCCGCTTCCTTCATTAATTCCTACTTCAAAAACAAATCGAACTCCGTTTGAATCTCGTCCTTTACCTTTACCGTCCCCCCGGCCAGCTGAATCGGCTTGATGCCGAAGCTGGTTTGTTTGAGCATATACTTCCCCACGACTTCATAGGTCCCATCTGCGTTTTGGCTGAATGTCACCGGTATTTCCACGGGCTGTGTCTTATCTCGGATCTTGAGATTTCCTTTCACCCGATATTGATTGGCGCCGGCGGCGCGTAGAATACCGGTCGATTCAAACGTAATTTGAGGGAACTCGGCGGTGTGCAGTACCTCGGTTTCCATTGTCTGCTGCACAGTGGCGCGATCTTTGGCGCTGTCCGAAGGATCGAGCACACGGATGCCCGACGCCTGAAAAGTCAGTTTCAGAGAAGACATCGTGGGATCCTTCGCGTCCAGTTTGACGCAGCCTTCGATTTTTTGCGCTTCAATGACGTGGTTGTGGGCGAAAGCTCCGAACAATCCTCCCGTTCCCACATGGATCTGGAAGTGGCCGCGTCCCGGAATCACGCACGGACCGTTCTGTGCGGTAAAGGAAACAGGCGTCAGGAGACAGGCCAGAGTGAAAAGAACTCGTTTCATGGGCGGCTCCTTTTTACTAGTGTATGACTGCTGGCCGACACAGAGCTTCAAAAAAAAGGTAGACTTGTGGGGCTCTATCCCAGTTTTACCTGACATTTGAACCAGGAGGCGGAATTGAACATTCTACTTCTCTCCATGCCGGACTCATTCGAACACATGCCGGAGATTGTCGTCCGCATGCCGAACGGCGCATTGACGTCGCTGGCCGGCAATCTGGATTCGCATCATCGAGTCGCTGTCGCGGATCTCATTCTTGTTCAGCGGCGCGTGCCGGAAACAGTGGATCGGCTCGTACGCGAAATTCAACCCGACGTGATTGGCCTGTCGATCATGACGTTTCAGAGGCGTACGGCGTTGCGCATTATCGACCGTATTCGCGCCGAACGCCCTCAGGTCCGTTTTGTGGTGGGCGGATACGATCCGAGTCTCGCGCCGGAAGCGTACACCGGGAATACCGGAGTCGATTTCATCGTGCGAGGAGAAGGAGAGATCACCTTTTGCGAACTGATTCGCGCTTTTGAGGCCGGCCGTGAGGATTTATCTCAGATTTCCGGCCTGTCCTGGCGCAGCGGCGAGAGCTGGATTCACAACTCGGAACGCAGCGTGAGTTCGCTCGACGGAGAACGCATTCGGCCGCCTCGGCGCGATGCCCGTGTGCTCTCAGGTTATGTGATGCTGGGCCGCCAGGCGGATGTTATCGAGACTTCCCGCGGCTGCACCTTCGACTGCAGCTTCTGCTCGATTATCGAAATGCGCGGACGGAATTTTCATACCTACGATCTGGACCGTGTCATCGACGATATACGCGATGCGAACAAGCATGGCGCCCGATCCATTTTCATAGTAGATGACAACATCACGCTCAATATTCATCGATTCGAGGCGTTGTGCCGCAGGATCATCGAAGAGAAGCTGAATGACATCGACTACATTGTTCAGGCCATGACGTCGAGCATAGCCAATCACGGCGACACGCTGGCACCGCTCATGCGCCAGGCCGGATTCCGCTACGTGTTCCTCGGTATTGAAAACATTCTGGAAAAAGATCTCGGCTTTCTGCGCGCAAAATCGAAAAACGAGGAGCGCAACAACGGCCACATCGTGGGAAATGCGACGCTGAAAGCCACCGAATATATCCGGAAAAACAAAATGATGGTGGTGGGCGGACTGATCGTCGGCAACCCCAACGACACACCGGAATCCATCGAAGCGAATCTTGAATTTGCCAGGCACCACGTGGACTGGCCATATATTCAGCATCCGACGCCCTATCCGCGGACACCTATGACTCAGGACCTGCGGGATAAGAACCTGATCCTGAGTGATCGCGTTGAAGACTACGATGGCACGACCGCCGTTGTGCACACCGAAGGAATGGAGCCACGGCAAGTGGAGTTCATGCGATGGAAGGCGGAGCGCAGCATGAAATCCCGCCACATGTTCAGCGTCTTCCTGCACGAACCGTGGTTTGTCATCCGCAATGCGCATCGGATGTTCGGCCATACATTTCGGGGCTGCAGTGTGAAATCGCTGCTGGGACTCGAGGACGAGCACCTCGCGTTTGAGCGGTACCGCGAGATCCGAAATCAGGAACGCGTCTACATTTAACAATCCGGAATTCGGTAATCGCTTGCTCCGCCCGTGGCATTTCACATGCACGGCAGCCTTTGGGAGGAAATATGCAAGGTATAAACAGAGTTGCTGCGATATCCCTCTTTTTGCTTCTGCCAGCGACATTTGCCTTGTCGTCTTCGCCCCAATCGGGAAAGGCAAATTCTCCGCAAGACCCGCTGGTTACTGCGATCGAGATGAATTTTTCCGCGATCAATCTGGCTAAACTCGCACAGACCAGGACGGCGAATCCGGATGTCAAAGAATTTGCAGACGCGATGGTGAAAGATCACACTCGCGTATTGACACAATTGAGGAAAGAATCCGGTGCCCCGGATTCGGAAGTCCGTGTATCGATGCCGCATCAGGTTGCCGCCGACCGGCTCTCGAAACTCTCCGGCCCCGAATTTGACCGTGAATTCGCGAGGCAGACCGTGGCCGACTATCAGGACACCGTGAATTTCCTGGAGATCCGGAGCATGGAAACGGATAGTGACTTCGCAAAAACAGCCTACGACCTGAAAACAAGAGCAGTTGAAGATTTACTCGAAGCAGAGAATCTGAGGCAGACGCTGGCAGTGGGAACCACAGTACCAGGAAAAGGTAATGTCTATTCCGATCGGGGAACTGCGCCTGCCCCGCCGTCGCCCGCCGCGCCGCCCGCTGCACCTCCGAGCAGCAACGGCGGGGGTCCGATTCCGTAAGTTAGCAGGCACCGCATTCCCAGCCGCGTTTAGGGGGTTCGCACAACACTATCGGACACGCCGCGGAAGCGATGGGCGTCCGCCAGGATAAGGTTCTGACAATTCGACTATGCCTGCAAAGAAGCGAATCAAAGAAGAAACGCTGACTGGTACTGCCCTGATTAAAGAGACCTGCCGTCGCATCCGCGTCGCCCGCAGTCTTTGGGATGCCCACAACAACAAGGCGTGCCGGGGCGAGCGTGAGAAAGCCATGAAGCTCTACGAGAAGTTGAACGAAGCTGAGCGTGCGAAGGTGCCCCAGGTCTTGCGTATGTGGCTTCGCTACCGGAGTGAGAAATATTTTGGTGATGACCGCACGCCGCCGGGAGGTTAGAGGTTTTCGTGATCTAGATTGCGTCCAGAACAGCATGGACCACGACGAGTGAGTTCATGACAGCTTAGAGTTACAGTTGGCCGCGGCAGGCAGACTCGAGTTGTTACTTTGACGGACACATTAGTCACCGATAGACGCATGAGTTTCAGAGACGCGATGTGCGATCTATCACCGATATTGTTTTTGTCGCAATTTTGCTACAGTTCTTGGCATGAGCGACACAAAACGACTGTTTGAACTTGCCCTCAAAGGACTTGAAGTCGAGCGCGCCCGAATTAACCAAGAGATTACAGACATTCAATCTCAGATTCGCCGGATGGAAGGTCGACTGCCAAGGAAGGGAAGGACCCAAGTCGCTTCAGTAAGCGAGAAAAGCAGCAGCAAAGCGGCTACAGCGCCCCGGAAAAGGCGGCGATTGTCGGCCGCCGCGCGAAAGAAATTATCCGATGCCGCGAAGCGTCGATGGGTGGTTAGTAAGAAGGCAGGGAAGGCGACGCTTTAGGTCATAGTGCTCAAGCTGGATGGGCTGGCTCCTCAATCGCATTACACGGCTTCTTCAGGTCAACAGAAAATAGCTGCGCGAAACAACAGCTCGCACCTCTCAGGTTATGACGGCCACAACGCGAGGGTAACGCGTATCGCTTCTTCCACAGCGGCCAGCTCATCATGGCTCAATCTCTCTATCCGCGCCCGCAGTCGGGATTTATCGAGCGATCGGATTTGATCACCCAATGCGCGTGCCGGTTTTCTTTTTACGGTTACCAGCGCTTCGCCCGGATAAAGTGAATCGACGTTGCTGGTAAGCGGAAGCACGACAACCCGTGTGCCGAAGGAATTACAGGAATTGTTGGATACGACCACCGCCGGGCGGGTTTTCTGAATCTCTGAGCCGAGCGTGGGATCCAACGCCACCCAATAGACGTCCCCACGTCGTGGTGTGCGCTTCATCTGGGCCATCCCTCATCATCGGTGTGTTTCCATTCCTCCGCGAAACCGGCTCTCCAGCCCTCCTTGCTGGCGGCCTGATAGGCGGCGTTGAGCGCTTTGGCATCGGGATGAAGTTTGGCCCGGACGGCCCCTTCAATAAAGGCGCTCAGCTTCTTGGCTGGCACTTCTTTCTTGAGCCTCGCATACACATCTTCATTCATCGTAATGTTCAGCCTGACGCTCATGTTTGCCTCATTTTGGAGAGTTTAATACTGTATTGTATACAGGATTCGCCGAATCGCCGGCGACTAAAGTGTTTCCTCGTCGGTAAACGGCTCGAGGTCAAACCGCGGTCGAATTCACGAGATAATCGTCAAAGCTTCGCCTTCCCGGACTGTTATCGCTTGATTAAGAACAATGAGTCCCCGCCCAAAGCACATGCGCACACGAAAGATGGTGGCCCGCGCTTCCTGGCCAGCGATGTTGCGTATCCGCACGGCGTATTTCGGATGCGCCTGAAGCCAGCTTGCGAACTGATCACGCTGTGCGGGGTCCGTATGATTCACGAGAATTGCCGAGACCTTTCCGTTCATCGCGAATGTTTCCAGCGCCGCGGCACGGACGGAACTTTGTTGTCCGGTCCGAACGAGCAAAAGCGAAAAGAATACGCGGCGGCTGATGTTCATGGTCTCTCCTTGCTTCGTCTCATCTTGCCTCCAAGGAAACCGATTGTTCGCCGCGATTTGTTTGGGATCGACATAAGTTCACGGATCGCGATGAACACCTGTTGGAAGTGAGTGTCGTAGGTGGCTGCCAGTTCGTCGATTCTGCGAGACAGATCGGCGTATTCCATCAGTGCAGCACGCATTTGTACGAACGCACGAACGACGTAGATGCCGGCTTGAACGGCGATCTTGCTGTTCAGAACACTGGCGAGCATGATTGCCCCGTGTTCGGTGAAAACGTGCGGTGCGTGCTTGATGTGATGGCCTCTTTTTAAGGTCACAATTTGTGACCTTAAAGCCGAGATGTTTTTGGCTTCATCCAGAGTCAACTGAAAGGCAAAATCTTTAGGGAATCGCTCCCTGTTGCGTTTTAGCTGCTGGTTGAGTTGCTTTGTTGTCACACCGTAAAGTCTGGCCAGATCGGCATCTAGCATCACTCGTTCGCCGCGAGCCAAAAAGATCTGCTGCTTAATCTGCACCGTTTCTTTAAGGTCGCGTTTTGCGACCTTAAACTTCACCGGTTTTTCCATAGTGCGGGAACCTTCACGCCCACAGGTTTCTATCGAGCGTCCTGTATTGCACGGCTTCGGACAGATGTTTCGGCGCGAGCTCGTCATCGCCTGCAAGATCGGCGATCGTTCTCGATACCTTGAGAATCCGAACAACTCGCCTCACAAAGAATTGGTCGTTGGGATTTCCGGCCCTTTCGACTGGGGCTTTGGAGGAGTTTTCTTACCCTTTCGCCACTTCAGAAGTGAGTAAGTAATTGCTGCGATGGCAATTACGCTAGTTAAGCAAACCACTGCGTAGAAATATTTGCGCAAGGCGATTTCTGCATCCGTGCAGACTCCAATCGGTCTAACCTGGATCCGGCCCTTTGCGTCAAGAGTCGAGTATCGGCCCGTAAAAAGGGATGTTGGGAGAGGAACTTCAGTGGTTCCCTTTCCAGCTAAGAGGATATCAACCACAGCCCTGGCTTCAACATTGCCACTCCAAATGATTTCATCATTGAGATCGAGGTCCTCTGTCCTCCCCCCGATTGAGATCGATCCTTCACCGATTCTGCCGGGAAACTCATTGTGGAAATTCAACGGCTCAATGGGAACCGCATTGTCATTGACGGCATGGATTTTCAAAACAAAGACATTGCCATTCGTTTCCGATCGAATATTTGTGTCAATGCATGGGGAGGCAGGAGCCCAATGCTTTAATTCGGATTTTGCTACGTCGCCTCCACTCAGAACAACAGCAGCGAGAAAGTGCACTGCGACACTGAACACGAAATGGGGTGCAACTTCACGTGGATTAATCATCATTGTTCCTCCCGAATTAGAGTTTTTTGGAAACTTGACTTTGATGTAGTCTCTCGGCGCACGTGAATTCCTCGAGGGAAACAAGCAGCCCGTCCGATCTCACCTGTCGCGAGCACCGTCTGCAGTGCCTGCCTCTTCAAATTGCAGGAACTGCCAAACATGTCACACCGTTGTCGTACACGTTTACTTTGCGACCTTGATTAATGACTACAAAAAACCGTTCTAACAGTCTTATTATCTATAAGATATGGAAATCGATGAGGCCCAAGGGATTGGCTTGCGGTCATTTGGCGTGAGTGCTTTGCCAATAATTCCCTTGGGTGTCAAGAACATGGACAGCCTACAGATCGAACATAATGACTTAACGGGCAGTTGATTCGGGCTATTGGTTTGCTTCTAATCCCATCGCTGACCGAAAGGTTTTACAGCAACCAGACCGACGTATTGCAAACCCCTTAATTGCTTCGGGAGATCTCTGTGTGTGTAGCAATCAATTGATACTCAATTAATTGCTACGGATTGGATTGAAAGTACTCTGGTAAAAGCTTAAAATCCCCGGAATTATGCACAATGAAGTTCGTTTAAGATTCAGAGAAATCCTGGATGAAAAGATGCCTGGAACTCAGGCCCCGGATCTCGCTAGGGCCTTGGATGTAAGTAACGAAACCGCCAAACATTACCTATTGGACAAGTGGACTACTGTCGATCGTGGTGTACTTGAGAGATTTGCGGATTTTGTTAAGTGTGAAAGTATTGCTGAGATAATCGAAGCGAAACCGTCTCCTTTTTGGGATGCTTTTCCCGAATCCGGTAGCAATTGTCTTTATTTTGGCCCTAATCCAAAACGAAGGTCAAATATCGCTGGGATGTTGGAGCACAACGATAGCACGGCACTAGTGGCAGTTTCCAGCTTGGTAAAGGATTGTGCTCCAGCGACAAGAGTTCAAGACGTTGTCGAAGACTCTGAGGAAACATTCATTGGTAGCAACGACAATTGCGTAGTAGTTGGTTCTCCGTTAAGCAATCCAGTTTGCGCGTTGGCACTTGGTCAAGTATTCGACGTTGAAAGTGGGAATGGTCCAGCTCCTTTTCAGTTTGTATGGAACCCAAAGCTAAATCCGCCAATAAGCTCGTTCGGAAGAACATCGACCGAGTCGAACAAGAAAGTTGGGATTTGGCTGCGTGATAGCGATAAAACCGTGGAATCTTCCCAATATAATCCGGATACAGCGGCTTTCAAAAAAGAGTACATTCGCAATGGTAGAGATTGTGCAATTGTGTGTGTAAAAAACCGCTCAACAGTTGAAGGTGTGCGGAAGCTAATCTTGATTGCGGGTCTTACTGGGATTGGTACTCAGGCTGCGGCCAGCAAGCTTGTAGAGGATTTCCGTGAACTTGAGCCTCGAAGGTTAGAGTCGATGGTTTGGGGTGTCGTTGAGGTGATTTATCAAAAGGCTCATGGTTCTCTTGAACGCAAAATTTTCCATTGCGATTGGCGCTACCGGTCAGGTGGGAGGTCGCCGATTGAGTTTAAGAAGAACCCAATTAAGAGGCGAGGTGGTGTGAGAGTAAAGGGAGCCAATTCGTAATCTGAACCGTTCGAATTCCGCTGCTGCCCGACCTCGAGTCGGGCTGCCCCTCATCCGTGGTTACTTCAGGATCGCCCCACATTTTTCAGTCTTCTGTGTCCCTTCGGCAAGCCTGCATGACTGCCCAACCCGATAGTTGATAGCCTCCTCGTCATGAATATAAGGAGGAACTGGGATGCCTATCGAACAGCCGGATATCCCGATCGGAATGGAGAAGGTGCACGGTCGTTTTGAGCGTTGGAGGAATTCGCACACTGGCCGTAAACGCATTCCGGAATCACTGTGGAGGGCTGCAGCGAAAGTAGCGCGGGAGCATGGGATTTTCCGCGCATCCAAGATTTTGCGTTTGGATTTCAACAAGCTGAAGCAGCGTGTGCATTCCTCTGGCGGTAATGCAGGAGCGGTGGCGGCGCCGGCGTTTGTGGAATTGTTGGCGCCGGAATCGGCAGGCCTGCCGGAATACGTTATGGAGTTGGAGGGACCGCGGGGCAAGATGCGCGTCCGATGGAAAGGCGTGACGCCGCCGGATCTGGCGGGATTGGGCCGGACCTTAGGGGAGAGAGAAGACTGCAAATGCCGATCACAATGTCCACAGTGCGAAGGCTTACCCGTAAGAATCGGGGGGAGGATATCCTCTCAGAACGACTTCGACGGTTAGGCGACAATATGACCCTGACGTTGTTTCCGCAGGGATTTCACGAATATTCGGGGTGAGTGTGGCGACGGGTTTCCAGTTTCACGTTGGATGCGGTCAATCGTGCGTTCCTCCTTCGAACTCGATCTACGGTTCTTTTGCTCGTCTGTGACTTGTTTGTGAGATCGAGCCGGCCGGAGCGTTTGAATGAGGCGTATTCCCATCTGTCGTTAGCCGGTTTCACGATCACGTAGAGGTTCAGCCAATGGCCGCAGCCACATTCCGTTGGAAATAACACCGCTCAATTTGGAGCCTATATCGGCTGCGACAGCAGCGATTGCAAGTATGATGTTGCGCGAGGGCCCCTTAGCAACTACGGCTCTTAACAATGTTGCGATTTGGTTGGGCTGCCGATTTTCGGAAACCGGCGCAAATGTGCAGCCCGATACAAGCGAATTGAAAACGATAAATGTGAATATGTCGAAACGAGCCTTTGTTAGTCATGTAACGGAAGAAGCCGATCTCGCTGGCCGCTTGAAAATTGCCCTTCGCCGGGATTTCCTTGGTTTTCTCGACGTGTTCGTATCTTCCGACGCTGAAAGTATCGCGGCGGGGGAGGAATGGCTTCGCTCTATCGAGAAGGCTCTCCAGGAGTCGGCAATTCTGATCGTCCTCTGCAGTCCAGCTTCTGTCGGGAGACCGTGGATCAACTTCGAAGCGGGAGCGGCGTGGATGCGCGGCATACCCCTCGTGCCCGTTTGTTATGCGGGCCTGACTCCGGGCGACCTGCCAGTACCATTGTCGCTTCGGCAAGGTCTCGTACTGGATCGCCCTGACGGCGTGCAACGGCTCTACACTCGCATCGCGGACATCCTCGGGTGCGCCGTACCTCCGCGGTCATTTGAGGACTTGTGCAGGGATTTGTCGAAATCGGTTTCAAATGCGTCCAAGGCGACGCCGACATTGACGCGCGACCGGGCGATTCGCAAGCGTTTGATCGAATCACTCGAACACCATCGTTTCAAGTGGCGAACGCTAGAGCGAATCGCAACCGAGTCCGGCTTGCCATACGACACAGCGGCCGACTTCTTGAGGGCGAATGAGGAGGTTCGCTTTTCCAAAGGCAAGTCCGGTGAAGTCATTGTTGGGTTGCGTAGCCGCGTTGGTTAAGGAAGCTCTCGGGGATGAATGTTACCGCCTAACCACCGCTGCAACCGACGTATCCTGTGACATCGATCAGTTGATCACTTCGACCTAACCGTTTTCTCAGAAACTTGTCTATCAACTCCTGTTTTCTGCGACAAACAAAGCCACCATGCCAAAATATGCAACCTTTTTGACTTGTGAGCTTGAAATATCCCGATGATTTCTCATCAAATTCTCCCGACCAGCTAGGTGGGGGTAACACGACTCGCCGTTTTGTAGTTTTGGGAGAAAGAAAGACCGGCGTAGATCCTTAAATCAATTATTACACCCTCTTGTCTACGTTGCTGGAGCCATGCTGGTACCTCGCGGATAGGAATCTCCCACGTTTGAATCAGCTCGTGTTCTTCGGCTCTTCCTCGAAGTTTTCGGTGGCGAATGATACCGCCGTCAATGACATCATCGATTTCCGTATCCTTGCGGTTGAGCCCTCCTGCAAGGTAGATGATGTTCGTTTCATTGGCAACACCAGGCGAAAGTGCCCCCTCGCAAAGAAGCGTGAGGCGGTCGCAAGAATATCCAGTCTCCTGAAAGAATTCTTGCTTGGCAGTGGCCTCGGGGCTGGCCCCGGGCTCAATGATACCCGCTGGCAGCTCTATTACAGACTTGTTCAGTGCTTCTCTGTGCTGTTCTATAAGCAACAGTCGGTCTTCACTGGTCACGGCTACAACCGCGACGCCAGCTTGTATATTTGGTCGCTGGACGTATTCCCAACCGTTTGGTGAACGAAAGAAGTGAAGATGTTTGCCTCTATATAGTGGTTGTCGCACCGAGCTGTCAGGCCAAGTTGGTCCGTAGTATCGCCTGAGCCAATTGGCCAACCCATCGAGACCCGGAAAGAGCACGCGTTCTGTTATGTTCATCATATCGAGCCGCTCGCGAATAGTGGCTTTGAGGCGAGCCGGGATGACCAGCTTGTGGCAGACAGCCCGTTCTCTATTACGTAGCCAAGATTCAGCCACAGTGTCGGGGCGAGACATTGCAGAGAGTGCGGCATATTGATTGACTATTCGATCGTCAATGGATGGTGGCTCGAATATAACCATGAAGTCTTCTGAACTCAATTTCTCAAGTTCTTGTAGTGAAAATGCGACGCTCGCGAGTTCTTTTGTCGTGAAGACATTTACGCCGTCATGCTGGAGACGTTGACGCAAAGGGTCAGGGAGCCACTGCTGCAGCCCTATGAAATCGAGTGCCCAAACCGCTCCGTCCGTCCCGGAGTTGGGCCAATCAGCGGTAGCGAAGTGCAAAGCGACAAAAGGGGAATTCGTCCAGTCAAGAAAGCGAGTCGGAAGTCCATGATGTTGCGCCACTGCAAGCCAATGCCAATCGCTGTCATCTACCGCAAAATTCCGATGGGCATATTTTTTGAATTGCCGCAGGAGCCTCGATTCCAGCTGGCGACTCGATCCCCCCACACGCTGCAGCGTCGTCGCAAGGGAAAACGTGCTATCAGTGAGTCCACGGAAAACTCGTTTCGTGCGGTGTCGATTGAGCTCAGACCACTCATCCTGAAAAAGGAAGTCTTCTAGCGCGCTCCAAGAATCGATTATGGTTGTATCAACACCACGTCCCATCGTTTCTTCCTCCAGGAAGCACTTTGACGACGATATATCAAAGAGGAACTCCGAGAATACAAATACACCGATCTGCGGATTATTTCTAAATGGATTTTGAATGTGCAGCCCGAATCCTCACCGTCTGAATTGCGGCGCTGGATGAACGGAGGGTTTCACGCACTTACATCTGTCGGTATTTCCACCAGACATTTTGAGTCGGCTGAGCATACAACTCCAGTTCCACACCGGCCGCGGTCAACCGCGCTTCCTTCACGATCGACCGAAAGACCTTCGTCTTCTGATCCTCGGTAAACCGCCGGTGCTAGCGAACCAACTGCCGTAGGGTCTGAACCAGCTCAATCGAAGCGTCGCTCTTGCCGTATTCGGTCAGCTGAGGCTGCTATCCATGCTCTAGGGAGGCTGCTAAGAACACTCCTGGTTTCCAGCAGTCTGTTAGACTGTTTGCCATTATGACCGCCGGAAGCTCCAAAGAAATATCAGCTGCCAAGAAGGCGAAGACCGTTCGCCTATCGCAGATCGAGTTGTTTGCGCAAGCCTTTACGGACGAAGCGCATCTGCGAGAAGCAATTGCAGATCTCCTACGGAAGATGGGAAGACGGGATGTGCAAATTACACACGGCTCGAGAGAGAAGGGAAAGGACATCGTATTCCTAGGGCCTGGTGGACTCGATGAACTGAGTCTTTATGCCTGTGTCGTGAAAAAGGATGCGATCACTGGCAGAGCTGATAGCAATTCCGGCGCGAGAACAGTGTTCCATCAAGCGGAACAAGCTCTGGACACACCGTTGATCGATAGCTCAGGCGCAAAACGGTTTGTTGAGCGGGTCTTTATCATGAGTCCATATCAGTTATCCGCGGCCTCCCGTGAGTCCATCGAAGGCGCCCTTCGATCCCGATTCGGACAGGCAACCTTCAAATGCGGATCAGAACTCTTAGACATGTTCGCCTCGCACTGGCCTGAGTTTATTCTCTTCGACTCCGAGATATTAACGACTTATTTGACATCGCTACGAACATTGGACGACCAAGTTGCACTGAAAAGTCTAATTTCAAGCAAAGAATATGGCAAGAACCTCTTAGCGGAAGCCGTTAAGCCGTTAAGCAAGGTTTATGTAAACCCGACCGTCCGCCAGCAGTTTCTCGCCTTCAGCCTACGAACATTTCCAAGAGAAGTACAGATCCCTGAAGAATTCAACTCCCTCACTCCAAAACGTGTTGCTAACGAGTTTGCCGTCCTACGTCAATGGGCTGAGATGGAAAGATTCTGGCCTGGCGAACGCATCCCAGATCAAACCATGGTTAGTCGCGTCGATGAATTTCTCAAAGAAGTAGCAACTTGCTGGGCTTCGGCGTCGACCGCAAATGCGGAAAAGGAGCGCGTTCGTAAGTCGCAAGATGCTGCACTGCCACAGCCCGTACCCACCCCCCTTCGGTCTCGCGTTCGACTCATACTGGCGGAGTCGAAGCAACTCACAGAGCGTTCGGCGACGATCAGGAAGGAAATTCAGGCAATCTATCACAGAGCTGATGCTGATGTTAGACGGTGGAGCCGAACCCTGAACCTAGACTCAACTAGTCAGGACGTCGATCGCGAGCTATACGAAAGGTGCTTTGCGGCACATCGAGCCTACATAACACTCATCGATGCAAGCATGTCTAGCTTTATGGCACCTATCACGATAGAACTAGACTCCAACTTACAGTCATTCCTTATCACTGGGCCAGCGGGGTTTGGCAAGACATCGTTTTGTAGGTGGCACACGCTAAAGGATGCTCAGGCATATGAGGCAGGAGTTGCAGATGTGATCCCCATATATCGAGCAATTCATTTGCTCCATTGTGACGATAGTAAATCCTTCGAAGATGCTCTTTTCGCATCTCCAGAATTGAAGCGACTATTGAACTCAAAAAAACGAAAGTCCAGAAAGGTCCGAGTCTATCTTGACGGCTTAGACGAAGTTGCGTCAGAAGAAAAAAGGCGTCGGCTGGTCGAACTGGCACAAGACCTAATAGACAATATGAATGGCCAGGTCCAAGTCGTACTTACTTCCAGGGACTACATCAGTGGCAGTTGGATTAACTGGTTAACGAGGGTACGCATTGATGAATTTAGTCCGGCTAGGGTAGACGAGCTTGTTGCAAAATGGCTTGACGGCGATGTACACCGAATTGAGGAATTGAATGCCCAACTGAGTAGGTCCCCGTCACTGAAGCAACTAATGCGGGTACCGCTTCTTGGCACTCTGATTCTAGCAGTGTACCGACACATCAAGGAGGTTCCCAGTACAAAAAATAAACTTTACGAACTATTCGTTGACCTTCACTGCGGCGGATGGGATTTTGTGAAGGGAGTTAATAGGGACTGCCGGTTTGGATTGGTGGAAAAAGTACTAGTTCTAATGAAACTCGCAAGTACGATGCAGTATGAGAACCATCGCTCAGCCGACGAGAGCTATTTTAAGGTGGCTGTTATTACCACCGTTCCAACACTCAAAGACAAGTGGAATGGACTACTGGAAGAGGTCTTGCATGAAGGATTGTTGTTGAGAGTTTCTGGTAGTTTACTTTTCGCGCACCTGTCTTTTCAGGAGTACCTAACCGCTAGATATTTGGCTTCAGGCACAGGTGGCGGAGAAGCTGCTTTGCGAACATTTCTAAGGGGAGAGGATTGGTGGCGGGGTGTGCTAGGATTCTATGTTGGTTTTTCATCGCGAGTCCAAGATACGCTCTCTTGGCTTCAGAGAATTGAGCATAGCGTAGGGGAAAGTTCAACTCAAAGGAAGCAGGATCTACGTGAACGTGTGAAGTATCTGAAGGATTGTGTACATGAAGCCTTCCCAACCGTTACCGGCTTGCATTAGCTCTGGACCTGTTGGCATTTGTTCCACCCGATGGGTTTCCTTGGGTCTTCGATTTCGCCATGCGCTTGGCAATCGTGCCATCTGGGACATAATGTCTACAAATCGGAAATTGAAACCTATCGAACCCTGAGAACACAGATTCGCCACTCCGCGGATAATTTCTGAACGGATTTCAATTTTGCAGTCCGAGGTTTAATTCTGCGCAGATCTTGACTATGCGCGGCGCAACAACACAGCCCTCAGTAACTGGTTTGGCCAATCACCAGAGCTCCAATGTGGGTGTAATGAAAAGCAGTTGCTAGTTTGCGGGAGGCTGCGATGGAATTGCCTGTCGTGGCCACGTCATCGACAATTATTAGGGTGTCACTAATTAACCTATAGCTTCCATCTGTACGAAGTGATTTGATATGAACGTCTTCGCTCCTGTCAGTACTTCCGTGCGACCGCTTGGGGATGTTCTTGTGTCGAGTAAGTAAATCGCAAGCTGTGAAATAGCGATCGGGGTTTATCAATCTTATTGCCTCGATCACTTTTTGCAATGGTCGCCCAGCATTCGACCGAACTGCTTCATGGCCCGGAATAATCGCCAGAATTGCAGGCTCACGGAAATGTAACGATCTTAAAGCGACTTCAATATCTTGTGCTGCGGTTTCGATGGCTTTCTCGTTTCCTTCTTTCAGATCGAGAAGTAAGCCATCCGCTGCGGTGAATGCGGGGTTGCGTTTTCCGAAAAGTTTATATGGATGGTATGGTCGGAGAAAAGAATATGTGGCCCAAAATTGATCGGCATTCTCCATCTCGGCGAACTAAATCATTTCTGAACAATATTCAGAACGTCAGCGGATTGGATTAGGGGACGCATTCGCTCATATTCTTGAAAGCGTCGCGGCCAACTCAACTGCGGATCGTCCAGGACCGATTTTGCAATGAACAACCATCGTTCTAAGCGGACACATTCGGCCGCTTGATGTAGTGTGCCGGATGTATCGGATGCCTCAATGATTACAGTCGCATCGCTAATGGCAGCCATCAGCTTGTTGCGCTCCGGGAAATTCGAAGGAAAAACCTTACTTCCGGATTTGAATTGAGAAATGAGCAGATGCTGACTATAGATCCGCTCCTGTAGAGCGCTATTCTCAGCCGGGTATGCCTTGTCAATGGGAGTGCCAATGACCGCAAGAACCCGGCCGCCATTTTCGATTGCCGACGTCAGGGCAAACGTATCGACGCCCTTGGCGAGGCCCGAGACAACCACGACGGATGCGATTGCTAAATCGCGCGCTAACCGACGGGCGCGTGCAGCACCATCTGGAGAAACATCCCGTGTTCCAACAATTGCCACGGCGGGCCGCTTAGCGAGTGTCAAGTCTCCGGCACACCACAGGGAACCCTGCTTGCCGTCATAGAAGCCCAGTCTTTCCTGCTGTTCGGGTTTAACCAGGCGGGCTCCCTCAATAAGCTCGGCTAGCGTTGCCGTTGCCACTGATTTTGGTGGACTGTACCGCTGGCCTAGACGTTGCGGCATTGGAGAATTCTTTCTTTGGGACCATGCGACAGCTAATTGTGGTCGCATTTGTGCAGTTCCTTTCGCCTTGGCCAAACCTTATGGCCCATTGTCATCTTATCGCGGGGTGGACAAAAACACGTACCATTACCATAGACGGATACCGGACAGGTCAGGTCCGAACTTTTTCAGGGGCGGGGCTGCGGACGAATATACATTTCCGCCTTGGCCCCGGACCCGCCGACGTTGAGCCCTCTCCTTCCTCGTGATGCGGAAAAGCTGGTTGCCGGTTGCAGTTGCGTTTTCTATTCCATCCGTTAGGCTTTGAACTTTGGCACCGCCGCCGCGAAGCGTTTCAATAAGGTCCACCAGGAAATTTAAGGACCGGCTCAAGCGATCCAATCTCCAGACGACCAACACATCGCCACTACCCACCGATAAGAGAGCCTGTGACAGGCCGAACCGTTCAAACGCAAGGCCGCTCACACCTTGGTCTATGAATATCTTGCCGCAGCCTGCGGCGTTCAATGCGTCAATTTGAGCGGTCAGGTCCTGATCGTCAGTCGCCCCACGGGCATAGCCAACTTTCATGCTCGTTGTACTCCTCTTCGGTCCTGTTTGATTGTTCGAATTCGAACGGTCTGAGCCGTGAGAGTGGATCGTGCGGGAGATTTCTTCTGCCGATATTTCCACCAGACATTCTGGGTCGGCTGAACATACATTTCCAGTTCCACACCGGCCGCGGTCAATCGAGCTTCCTTGACGATCGATCGAAACACTTTCGTCTTTTGTTCCTCGGTAAACCGCCGGTGCGAGCGCGACAGCAGCCGTAGGGTCTGAACCAGTTCCTCCGAAGCTTCGCGTTTGCTGTATTCCGCCACCTGTCGCGTCAGTCTGGCTCTTGTCTCGCCCAGTCTGCGGCCTTCGGCTTCGAGCTGGGAGCTTTTCACCACGTAGGTCGCTTGCGGGACGTTCCCCTCCAGATAGAGATTGAGCAACCGTTCCTGTTTCTCTTTGTTGGTTTTCTGTTCCCGCTCGGCTGCGGCGAGTTGTGCCTGCAAAGAAGTGAGATCGTTTTTCGTGCCCGTTACCAGGAGCTCATGGATCCGTTCGGGTTTCGTAAACAGCTCGACCAGGGCCTGCCAAAGTTGGTCATTAATTGGAGCGACATGCCAGCGACGAGACGTGCAATTCGGCTTTTTCGAACAGGAGTACTTGGCGACACTGCTTTGCCCGCGGTAGATAGACGAGTACTTCACATGCATCGTGGCGTTGCAGGCCGGGCATCGAAGGAGACCCGTTGCCATGTAGAGCCGGACGCTGTTCTTTTTTCTGTTGGCTTGCAGTTTCTGTTGGACGATATCGAATGTTCGAGGGTCGATCAGGGGAGGATGATTTGGCTTCTCGCGCGACCCAACCACAATGTGGCTTTCCCTGTGTTTTTGAAAGCGGGAGCCATCAACGTCTTTTTCTTGTTTGGTTTTGTGAAAGCGGAAGATTCCGAGATAGATGTCATTGCGCAGGATGCTCCCTAAAACACAAATGCTCCAGTTGGCGCGGCCGCGCACAGTTTGGATGCCACGGCTTTTCAATTCTGCAATGATTTGCCGGAGACTGTTGCCGTTCATGGCGAGTTCAAAAATCAGTTGGACGACTTTGGATTGCGTGGGATCGGGAGCATACTCGCCGTTTTCGTTGGTCGTGTATCCGAAGATGTCGGCGCCTGAAGATTTGCGGCCCATTTCCGCTTTGCGGGTTTTCCCGCGGTTCATATTACGCAGGAGCTGTCTGCGGAAATGCTTTGCCAGGACCCCTTCGAAGTCGAGCATCAGGACCGAGTTGTCTTCCGCGAGATCGAGCACCCGCGTGTCGACGATCAGGTGGGTGTTGGCGGTTTCAAGCGTCTGGGAAATGATCGACAAGTCGCCGAGATTTTCCGGACGCGACAGCCGGTCGGTTTCCTTCACCCACAACGCGTCAATGCCGCCCTGCCGAACCTGCTCCAGCAGTTTGCAGAGAACCGGCCGCTTGAGAACGGAGGTCCCGGAACCGGTTTCGGGAAAGAACCCCAGCGACTTCCACTGATTCTGCTTGCACAGCACCTCGAAACGGGTGCGCTGGGCGTCCATGGAATAGTTGGATTCCTGCTCCTCCGTCGACACTCGGCCATAGCCGATTACGTTCTGGCGTGGTCCTGACATTCCAGTGTTTTCCGTATCCTCATTAGGTCGTCGACAATACCTCTGGGTGGCCGGTGTTGCCACTCCTTCAGGACGCGCCGAAGCTCCGAAAAGCAGGAGAAATCTCTGGACTCTTCGACGCGTTCGAGGACAGCACAAAGGGCGTCGATCGCCTCGGCTTCATCGTGCTCGACGTCCCTTAGTACGTTTCGAAACGTTGAAGCGGTGAGGTCGGTTTCCATCAACTCATTCACTCTGCCAGGTCCTGCATTTCCTCCCGAAGTGCGTCGCGTCATACGAAAACCATTTGGTACTTCGGTTGTTTCTGGGGAGCGTGCACCGTCACCCGCCCCTGGGCCATGATCAGTGCGACCACACCATCGATCCGTTCGCTGGATTTGCTTTTATCCGGTTTCAAATTGCCAGCGGGGTCTTGTTTGACCGAGACGTTCGAGATCATCCAGCGCAAAACAGGATGACCGCCGTGTGCGATCTGACGGCCCAGAATCCTTTTTTCCAATTCCTTTGTCGGAGCGGACATGGACGCGAACCCCTGGCCGAACGGAATCATCTCGGTTCCATCGGATTGCAGTTGAATGCACAATTGCGAGGAATTCCAACGGTCGAATGCGATCTCTTTGATATTGAATCGTTCGGCGTCTTCCCGAATCCGTTTGCGGATGACGTCGTAATCGATGACATTGCCTTCAGTGGCTTCGATATATCCTTCACGGATCCATTGGTCATAGGGGACGCGATCCTTCTCGGCCCGCCGGCGCACGTGCTCCCTGGGGACCCAGAACCGGCAAACAACCGGCCACGGTTCACCGTCTTCCCGAGGGAACAGCAGAACAAAGGCGGAGATATCGGTGGTGCTCGATAGATCCAATCCACCGAAACACTGCCGGCCACGCAGCTCTTCCAGATTTACCGGGAAGTTGCAATCGTCCCAGACGCCCATGTCGATCCAGCGCACCGACTGCTCGGTCCAGGCGCAGAAGTTCAATCGCCGGACGATGTTCTGTTTCGAAGGCATGCCGACGGCCTCCCGCACTTGCTCGCGGAGATACTTGCGGGTGATGGAGACATCCAAACACGGATTGGCCTTGATCCACACGCTCTCATCGGTCCACTGATCGCAGTACTCACAGCCGTCACTGGGTTGAGTTCTGCCGGCCTTCTGGCAGGCCTCGCAGGGGTCGAGCTGGCAGACATAGGCAAACCAGCTGTCATCTTCGATGACGCCTTCGAGCACTTTGACCGAATAGTCGTGGTGGTTCCAGCACACGGAGTTGCGGTCATATCCCGAGTTAGTAATTTCGAAGATCAACGCCTGGCGGCGGCCCTTGGTTCCAGCACGCATTTTGTCCACGACGTGCGCACTGGGGTGTTCGTGAATCTCATCGATCAGCGCCATGTGCACGCGTTTGCCATCGAGTCCGCGGGCTTCAGACGACACTGGACGGAAAAACGAATTGGTGCGCAGTACGGCCATATTGCTGACGGTCTTTTCCACACGGCGTGACAGCGCCGGAGAGGCGTCGACCATCTTTTCCGCATCGAGATAGACGATCTTGGCCTGGTCGCGCGTCACCGCCGCCGAGTAAATCTCTGCTCCGATTTCGCCGTCTGCAAGGAAACCCAATAATCCGATTCCGGCTGCCAGTGGCGATTTCCCGTTGCCCTTGCCGATTTCACCGTACCCGGTGCGGAACCGGCGAAACCCATCCGGTCCCTTCCATCCGAATAGCATCCCCACGATGAATTGCTGAAACGGCTCCAGCTGAAATGGCTTTCCGGCATGTTCGCCTTCGGCGAGATGGAGGAACCCGAAAAACTGAATGGCCCGGATCGCGGCGCGGACATCGAACGACAATCCGCGGGCCGGACCTTCTTTCAAATCCCGAAGGTGACGTTCACCGGCGAGCCGGACCAGGCGTCCGGCAAGGATTGTTCCGGCCGTAACGTCTCTGGCATAACGCGTCACCGGATCCAGCGCCGGCGGCCGCCGGTTATGAGCCTTTTTGGATCCACGCTTCAAACGCGTCATCCTCCTGTTGAACGTCTACGGCAATGCGGGACCGGGATGCGGGGGATAGTCCGAATTCCACGAGGAACACTTTCATTTGTTCCATCGCACGGTTGGAGATCACCAGATATGGATTCAAAATCGGGTAGCCGCTCGGCGCCTTGATCACGTTGCCCGTCTTCTTCAGTGACTCTTCGGCCTCCACCCACCGCGACCATGCTACGCAGTAACAGGAAAACGCGGCCCGATCGATGGTGGTCAGCAATCCCAGACGCGCCAGGACCGTCGACATCCGGTTCCATTCCGCGTGTGCTTCCTCATTGAGGTGTGGTGGAATTTCGGGCATTTCTGCCGGAGGCTTGGGTTCGAACGGATTGATCGGGCGCTTTCCCGCATTCCCCTGCAGTAGTTTCAGGTGTGTGGGTTTTGGGCGTCGTCCCGCCATTAGTGTCCCTCCCAGCGTGCAAACACGCGCCGGAGCAGATACGTCCGGACAATTGAAGCCGCGCTGAACCACAAACCGATAGCGAGATTGGTTTCCAGCGGAACGTGGATGCCGAAGAGTGGAAACGCCACCAGCTGGCTGAGGACCGCGGCAGCGTATCCCACCAGGAGATTCGTTATCGTTTCCACGACGCTATGCATTCGGCTCTGCATCGATCTCCTTTCCACGCTGTAAAGCGACTTGGCGGAATGTATTGCTATGACCGTCGAGGACTGCCTCGAGACCTGTGAACTTCTCCCATCGCCTTACAGCGCAATCGACGAACGCTGGCGACAACTCCATGGCATTCACGCGGCGTTCGGTGTTCTCGGCGGAAATGATGGCTGTACCGCTGCCACTAAAAGGTTCAAAGGCCAGGCCGCCGCGCTCGAGGTGATACTGGAAGGGCCGGCGAAACAACTCGACAGGTTTCTGCGTCGGATGAATGCCATCCTGTTCGCCTTGTTGATCGATGTTCCAGACATTGCGCGTTCCGGCGCCGGGTTTGAGCTTCGGCGATTTTCCTTTCACCCATCCGTAGAATGCGGGCTCGAATTGCCACATGTAATGACACCTGGTCAATACCGGCCGCGCCTTGACCCAGATGATCGTCTGATGAACGTGCAGGCCATTGTCTTCCCATGCCGACTGCACCAATGACTGGCGGCTCGATGCGTGCCACTGGTAAATCGCCGCATGTTCCTGGAGGAAGGGAAGGGCAACGGAGAGAAACAAACGAAAGAAGCCGCTGGCCATGTCGGGATCTTGATAATCGTCCCAATGCTTGTCCTTCACATCAGGTTTGTTCGCCCACGACTGTGGATGGTTGCCGCCCTGGTAGCCGACCAAATATGGCGGATCTGTCGCCATCAATGCGGCTTTCTCCCCGTTCATCAATCGCGCCACGTCATCCGGTTTGGTGGAATCCCCACAAAGCAGGCGATGCCTGCCGAGAATCCAAAGATCGCCAGGCTGTGTGACTGGGTCCACAGGTACAGGCGCCGCCGCATCTTCGTCGGTTAATCCCGTCTTCGCCGGCAAAGCAGCATCGAACTCACGAAGTTCTTTCGGAGAGAACCCAATCATGCTGGTGTCGAATTGAAATTCCTTCAGGTCCGCCAATTCGAGTGCCACCAGTTCGTTGTCCCACGCCGCCCAACTCGCTGAACGATTTACCAACAGGCGAAACGCTTTCACCTGCCCGTCGGTCCAGGAATCGACGACGATCACCGGTACTTCCGTGATGCCGAGTTTCAGAGCGGCCTTCAACCGCAAGTGGCCATCAATGACATCTCCCGTGCTTTTGGCGAGGACTGGGATTTTGACCCAAACTCCCGGATCGAAGCGCACATTTGATCGACGGCTCCATCGTTCTTGCGAGGATTCCGGACGTATGGGATGAGGTTTTCGACTGGCCGCATTACGATCGAAAGATTGGATTCCTGCGCCGAAGAGGGAAGATTGTGTGTGCTCAAAAAGACCTCGCAATGGAGTTGACTCTTGCTACGTGGCGTAGCATGATGTGTCCATGATGAAGAACACGACGCTGACGCGCACAGACTTTGAAAAGATGACGATTTACAGGTTCCGTAACCAGGGGCTGGCCGATAGCTTCGCGGATCACGCCACCAAGACGCTGATGGTGATCATGGGCGATGACGAGCGCTTCTGGGTGGTGACGATGGCCGACGGGGAACGCCTGATCCGAGGCGGCTATGAAGTGGCTCCCCGAACCAGAATCCGATAAGGAGGACTCATGACGGATCAGGACGTCAAACGCGTTCGCGCCAAACTGCGGCTGACACAGGAAGGGCTCGCCAAGTTGGTTGGTGTTTCGCGCAACACCGTCGCCCGCTGGGAGATGGGGATGCACCCGGTCAGCGCCCCTGTTGAACGGCTCCTGGACGCGCTGGTGACCATACAGAAGGGCCAATCCCGGAATTCCCGCCGGCGGTAGCGCTTCTTCCGCAATCCCCGCAGATTTTCTGTCCCGAAATTCCAGTCGACCATCAAATTGCAATTCGTTATCAGGGTGTAGGGTACTCCCCTGAAAAGGGACAACGGGAGTGTCCGGATGCATGGCAGAGGACTGGAGGCCACCCGGTCGACCAATTCGCGGCAATACGTGCGTGACGGGGACCGTGGTAACAAAGGACTTAGCTCCCAACCTTTGACCTCCCCCCCGGTCCCCAGCACGATCCTTCCAGCACGGTTTTCCGCGAATGGCACGGCTTGCAAAGTGACTCGAGGTTGGCCCAATCCCATCGCTCGCCGCCTCGTCGGATCGGAACAATGTGGTCCACGGTGTTCGCTGCAACGATGCGGGGCGCGCACTTCGCGCAGAAGGGATCCGCCTGCAACTTCTTCCTCCGCAGCTGCCGCCATCTCGTGCTGCTGTAGATGGGGTCTCGGGTTGAATTCTCGAGCCGCTTGCGATCGTATTCGCGATACCGAAGTTTGAGGTGAGTGAAACAGAATCCCTCCTTCTGGCTTCGATCTGGACAGCCGGGATGGCGGCAGGGACCAGCAGGGAAGTGGGGCATTGGATACCTCCGGGCACATGTGAAGCACAAGGATTGAGCTTTCGGAATGACAAGCGCGGCTCTGGATTGCGCCGACGGTCAATGGCATTGACAGTGAAGTACCCAATGAGGCTGGTGCGTGTTTTGGAGGGTATGGAGGGTTTACTTAATACTCTCCTTATATTTGAAGCTACATAGGGGAGATACAAGTAAGTATCCATACCCTCCAAAATCGGTTCGCCGTTCAATACTGCCTTCATTCAGAATCGTCTTTCGCCGGATAAACAGTGGATCGGGCAATCATTTGAAGACCGACGTAGTGAGCAACACCGTATTTCTCCCTTTTGTACCGCGCACCCATCCATTCACCCCAGCTGGTTTGCGATATTGGAAGTTCACCGCGACGTTTCTTCCAATCGCTGTAGTCGCAATAAAGTACGCCGGCCTTACCGCTTCGATCCTGCCAGCCAGCATCACCCTTCTTGACGGAAGAGTCGTAAATACAACGCTCCCGGACCCACATGTCTGGAGTACTTTGTGCTTCGAAATACTCGGAAGTTTCTCGATCAACAGCGCTGCATTTCAGGAGTTGACCATCGCTGAGCCATTTCTCATGGCCCATGACTAGCCAATGAAGAATCTGGGGTGCCTCCGCTCGCAATTTCGTCGACATGTTGGGGTCTGCCGCCGCTCCGACGAACTGCGCTTTGAAGGGAACAACGTGCAGGCGGGCTTTGATTGCCGTATCGACGACCCGGAGGATCGGCCGATGATTTCCGAAAACAAGGTGCTTATGCGTTCGCGGGAATTCAAAGAAGTTCCCACCCATAAATCGGGCCGCGATCATCGCGTCGCCTGTGAGGCTCTTGATCCTGGATTCATTCCAGCAGGATCCTTCCGGAACCTCGGAGGAGATCGCCAATCTGAGGCCACGCAAATTTGCGAGTTCCGTGGGGTGCCGCTGGCTCTTCGATGACATCAGAGTTTCGGTTGGAATCACCTTGGCGTAGTCCCCCAGGATCCACGCGATTAGATCTCCTAATGTGTTTTTCCCATTGCGACCTTCGCCGAGCCAAAAAAGCAAAAAGTGATCGAAAATGGCGCCGGAAAGAGTGGCCCCCAGAGAGCGCTGGTGGTAGTCGATTAAGTCCACATCACCAAGAGTGATGTCATGCATGAACTTCTCGAAAATCGGTGCAGACCCTGGTCGTGGCGATACTCGCGTTACTTTGGTGATGAAGTCTTCGAGTCTATGCGGTCTCATGCGAATCCTCCAATTCCTGGACTCCGTCCGGTGTATTCAAGAGAAAGGCATTCCGATCCCATTGTTCGGGCTCGGTTGCGAACCGCCTTGCCGCGCGGGCGAACGATTCAACCCCGCTTGCAAACGATCTCTTCCCAATTGAGGCCTTGCATTTGGCATTTACTGTCCGCGCAAGACCCCGGCAGTAATCGAAAGCTCGGTCGGTGGAATCAAAACCCCAGCGTGAGCCATCCCAGCAGAGCCAGCATCCCCATGTTTTGCAGTATCGGAGAACATCACCGAACCGCTCTTCAAATAAAAGTGCGACATTATCCTCGGTGGGGGAATGCATGACTTGGGCCAGCGCCACTGCTGCCGCGAGAATAAGTGCGTCATCCTTCTGTTGCCCGGCATTGGGTTCCTCGATCTTTGGGGGTGCTTGCTGTGATTTGATGCCAAATCCCTGAACCGCCAAATCACGAGCGGCAGATGTGAAATTCCCTGAATGTTTCAGGAATGTGTAAACAGCGAACTTTCGATATCCGCGATTGATGTCAAACGGCAGATTCGTTGAGAATGGGTAGAAACAATCGTATCCGCCATGGTTGGTGCTAGCACTTCTCCCCCAGTCTTTACCCGGTCGTGTCCAATATGTGGTTTCTCCACACTGAGAATGAAATCTGAATCCGTGAGGCTCAAGCAATTCTCCCCATGACGGACCATGCGCATTGAAATCGTTTCCGGGCAGACTTAAGTCATCACCATTAGATCGCGTTGACGATTCCCGGAATTCATTACGCGGGATCTGGCAAAGTGATCGTGAGCACGACAGCATCGCGGTGCGTTGCTCTGCGGTAATTGCCGGAATGTCCTGAAAAGAGCCTTGGATGACTTCATATGCTCGTCCTGATTTGTGGCAACCCGGCGGACAGCCTGGTAACAGAAAGTATCCGCCTTCGCTTTTGGTTTCAATCAGACAGATGTAATTCTGTTCGCCGGTTTCACCGCTTTTGGGATTCAACGCGAATGCAAGCTTCTGTGATTTTTCGATACCGGAGGGACAACGAATAATGACGGCGAATCCGGGCCGTGGCGTGCGAACGATCAGGAGACGATCCCAGAAATCCTGCCCGAGGCTCTCGACGATCAGGACTTTCCAGGCTTTGAATGCATCGATATCATCAAAATCGATGTCTTCGAGGTAACCGGAGATTGCTCCACCAATTGCAGCCAACCCAAAGCCACTCTTAGAGAAGGCCTGAATCTCTTCGGTCGTGTTTCGTCGTTCTTGGAGTTGTTTCCATCCGTCAATCGCTGGTGCCTTGGAGCCGTCGGTGCGAATCGGTACAACATTGATTCCCATTTGAAAATACTTTTGGGCCCATGGTAGTGAATCCTCGTTGCCGCCTTGCGAAGTGTGTTGCAGCCGGCAACTGCCGAGACGCCCAACGGTCATCGGACTTCCTCTAGGAGTTTTTCCACCGGGATTCCTAGCGTTTCCGAGAGTCGCCGCGCGTGTTTGGGGTAGGGTGTCGCCCGACCAGATTCAATCCGGCTGAGTTCCGAGGTTGGGACCCCAGCGCGGAATGCAAGTTCGAGTTGCGTCCAACCGCGTGAAAGCCGTTCGGCCTTGAGACGCAACACAGGTTTGGGTTGAAGAACCTTCACATGGGCAGCATGCCCACCCTAATTTGTGTGCGGTAGTGCCAGAGTTTTCAGGCCGGATACTTTGGCATGCCAAAACTTATTGAGCTGAATGTTTGGCAGTGTTAGGAACAGAAGGAATATGGTAGCCGCCGAGAGCCAGCAGTCGTTCGGCTTCATCGATGCCGTGCTGGATTTGTGCGCGGTCACCCCCGCATTTGGTTTTCTCTGGATGTTCGCGATTGTGGTACTCAAGCCCTAAGCTTCTTACAGACTGACCCTTCATTTTGTGGAGATAGAACCACCGAACATTGCGTTGAATTCTTTTCTCATCTTGTTCAGTTTGCCGACGTGATCGAAGTTTATTTTCGACGATCGCGATTTTCGATTTCAGAGCATTTAGCGCCAAGGAAGTCGGCGTTCCAGCAGGAATAACAATCTCCTCGTCTATGACGGGATCGGCGAGCGAATATATTACGCTGGTCGATTCGTAATAGAAGAAATCCAGTTCTGCAGAAATGAACATTGAAAGCATCTCCAAAGGGAGCCAGGCATAGTTAAGTTTCCAGTGTTCACGTGTCAATCGTAGAAGTATCCGCACGACGGCAGGTGCTCGCGCTTCCAATGAGTTGCTGAAGTCATTGAAGTTGGAAACCAACTGTCCACCAGCCTTCAAAATAGAAACGCGTTTACGACCCAAACGGGACATTGGCCACTGCTTAACATTAAGTACACAGTGCGGCTCAACTCCGATGATGTTTGCCAATTTGCACTTTGCTTCAAGCGCAGCGAATCGCTTTGCTCGGATTCCAGATTTTTCCGAAATGACCAATAACACAGCATTGAGAACAGGGTCCATTCGCAGCTCATTCAATAAGGCTATTCTTGCCACGACATGTCGCTGTTGATCCGCCAATGTTCCCACCACATCATCCATAATCTCAAAATAAGGAAGTCTCGAGTCGACTTCCAATGTGTCGGGCTCCGCGTTCCGTTTGAATTCAAATGGCGCCGCTGCCGATTCGCAAATATCTTGTGAAATCATTCCGCCTTGTCCTTCCTGATCGTGAAAGTTTCAGATCGACTTTAATTGCCGGCTCCGCCGACTCTGGTCCTTGTGGGACGGCAACACGCGATCGCCGAAACCGTTCAGGAGACCCACTGGGAAATTCACAGCTTTCGGATCGCGAAGCGAATCCCATTCAGTGATTGCCCGGAAATGGGAGATTTCGCTTAAGACTGGACCGAAGTTCCCCACCGCGGAGGGCCTTTCGGGTGTAAATAGAAATTGGTGATTTTTCGCTTATCTTGCCTTACATTCTCTCAGTTCGTATCAAATTGAATTAATAGCCAGTTCCGGGGGAATCTGGGCCTTTCCTTTCTTTCTTGGTTTTGGTTGGTTTGGCTCATCTTGTTAGATGGTGTTAGATCGGAGTGAATCGCGAGTTTGAAGAAAACTCCTAGACATGCAGTCCTTGAGCGATTGCCAGGCGTTCTCTATAAATATGCCGGCGTGGACGGAATTCGCTTGGATTGGATTAGGGATCTGATTATTTCCTCGAAAATCTATTTTCCTTCGTCCAGAGAATTCAATGATCCACTCGACTGCAGGATACCTTTCGACTTTAGCGCCAACTCGTTGAAGATCGAGACCTATTGGAATCAATGGTGCCGAGAGAACAATATTCCTCGAGATGAACGCAAAAAAAGGATTAA
Organism: Terriglobia bacterium; assembly: GCA_041481485.1. Lineage (GTDB taxonomy): Bacteria > Acidobacteriota > Terriglobia > 20CM-2-55-15 > 20CM-2-55-15 > JBGPBY01. Next base: position 1,572 of record JBGPBY010000016.1, on the reverse strand, counting down.
GAGCCTTGTGCTCAAGTGCCAGACTGATGCTGGCCGAAAGGAATTGACAGAGGGTCATTTTATTAACATGGACGCGCATGGAATTCTAAGCTTGACGAGTGAAGCGAATAACATGCAGATGTGGTCATACTACGCAGAAAGCCATAAAGGGGTCGTTCTCGCTTTTTCTATGAAATTCGAGAATTTCCTTGATCTGGAAAATATCCTGCCAGTCGAAGTTAAATACTCACATGATTTTCCTGTCATCAGCTTCTATGACAGTAATCTCTCGAAACTCGCCGAGACGGGAACTAAGGCCAAATCTTGGGAGCACGAAAAAGAATGGAGACTTGTCCGAATCGGCAAAACCGGCATTCAAGGCCTTAGGCCATCGATGTTAATCGGGATAGTCTTTGGTTTGCGAACCGATAGATCGATCGAGGATCAAATCAGAGTATGGTCAAAGCTGCGGAAATATCCACTAACGTTCGGGAGGATTCAGCACAAGCCAAACTGTTTCGATTTAGAAGTCATATCGGCGTAACGAACTTTGACTCCCCTCACTCCCGATCAGCGGTTCTGTAAGCCGTTCCACCGAACGACGTGGCACCGGAAGCTGGGCGGGATGGAGAAGGAAAGAACTTCGGTTTCGTCATGAAAGGGTGCGACTGATGCCGAAGCCGAGATGTCCCTGCGGAAGAAGCACGAGTATCAGCAAGCTTCAGGAGCTGGATTATTGGTGTCCAGCGCCTGGCTGTGGCAGAAGGTTCGACGAATTCATTCTTGACCTAACCCGCGACGGCAAATTGGAGACAACAAGCAACCAGCTGAGGAACGATCGAAGGAACCGGTTATCGGCACGAGTTTTCAAGCTGCGCTGACAAGAATGCCGATCGTCCTCGAAGTGTTTGAGAATAACCTCCATCGTCAACCGGATAGCCTGCCCAAGCCGTAGTAGCCCTTGGAGCCGATAGAAAGGCTTCACATTGAGGTTTCGACATTGCTGCGCAGACATCGTCATACCATCGGTCGATTTCGCGTCGAGTGTTTGTGTCGGCTCGAGTTGAAAAGAGCTTGTTGATTAACTGTCGACCCTCTTCCGAAAGCTTCGCAACTTTCTCGCAGTGTGCGTCGCGTTCTTTTTTTGAGTCCAACTTACTTCGAAGGTCGGTTTCCCGACGCTCCGCTGCAATTCGAAGTGACTTCTCACCCGCAAGATCACTTTCAGCTTTTTTGAGCTCTTGCGTGACTCTGTCCAGTTTGTCGGATAGCCTAAAATGGTCTGGATTTTCGGCAACAATTGGAAGTGTTGGAGTATCTGTTCTCTTCGAGACAGCCACATACATTTGAATCTGGGCAATGAAGAGGATGACTGCAGCTATTTTCAGCTTATGCTTTTGCAGCGATTTGATGGTCCGTTTAAACAAGTATTCACTCAAATCGTTTAGGCTCAGTAAGACCAAGAGAATTCGTAACCATTCAGAACATTACTGAAGAGCAGTGATGAAATCAGGGAGATTACCTGCAAAAAGAGTCGTCAGAGCATCGGTGGCGGAGAGGCCGTGCTTGCGGCAGCAGGAGAGATAGCTGCGG
>JBGPBY010000015.1:0-30899 GCA_041481485.1 Terriglobia bacterium | reverse complement strand
GTAATCGCAGGGTAGTGCCGCGATCCCCGATTGAACAATATTGCGAATCGCGCTGATTTCTTCCGGATCGACTGGCGTTGGAGTTTTGCCGATGCCGATAATCGAATTCACTCCGGACGTGACCAGGATAGGAAGACGCAGGTTCAAATTGAAGCGGCAGAAAACATATCCGGGAAACAGAGGACATTCCAGCGTCTTGATCCGATCGGACCAGCGCCGCTTGGTTTCGTAGGTCGGGAGAAAAACTTCGTATCCTTTACCGTTTAACTGGGCCTCGACAAGACTCTCGAATCGAGGCTTCACATGAAGTGCGTACCATGAATCATTCATGATTGTGTTGCGTCCTCCGCGCCTGGATGTACTTCCTGTACGGTCGTCTCTATTAACCGTCCAACACTTTGAAGCTACTAGTTATCCACCACTACAATTTTATGTCAACGTTTGTGTGACGTAAAAGTTCGACAACCGGCCCTTGCGGATGGTTTAAAACCCCGCTTCCAATGAAGCCCCGGCTGCTGGTTTGTGTCAGAACCTTTCAACATTCAATCTACTTCCTTTAGATTCACAGCCCCTGCCTATCAATCTTCAGCCGATTCAATAATTTTCCCAGATGCGCATCTTCGTCATTTTATTGACGTCCTCCGTTTAAGCTCACTGGAATGAAGGCTGTTATGCATTCAAGGGCCAGCGGATTGCATCGTTCGAGAGCCAAGGTGAAGATCGAAATGTGTACGTTTGTCCGCACGGTCCGGAATGTCACTCTGTCGTTTACGTTTGTCTTGTTTCTCGTATTTCCGGAGACGGTATCGGCGCAAACCCGATCGTTATACATGCCCACCGTACAGGCCTCGGGCGCGTCGGAAGGAACTCTGGCTCTGGCGAATTCCAGTTCCGTAGCGGCGAACGTCACGGTGATCGCGCGCGGATACGATGGCACCGTATTCCGGGGACCTCGGCCAAACCCGGTTACGGTCAGCGTGCCGCCATTGAACAGCAAAATTATCCGAACGAAGGATCTCTTTGGTGAAAGCAATCCCACGGGCTGGGTCGAGGTGCAGACGACTTCCGCTGCGATCACTGGATCCTTCACTCTCTCCGATCAGAGCCAGGCTGGGCTTGACGGAGCCGAACTCATTACGAAGTCTTCCGATGGATTGTTGTTTCCGAAGGTCACGACCGATCGTGCGGCGGGAAATAATTTGGTTGTGGTGAATACCGGAAGTCGCAAGGTCAGCAGAGTTGGAATTTCCCTGTTCAGCAATGCGGGAAGGTTAGTGACGCAACGCAATATTTCCCTCAACCCATACGCTGGATGGTCCGGAACGATTGCGGACCTGATGCCGGACCTTGGGCCATTTGAAGGATACGCGGTCATTGATTGCAATCCGGGAAGCGGCGAAACGCTGATCGGATTTGAAACATGGCGGGGACCAACAGATTTTGCAGGACTGACAGCCCTGACAAATGCCAACCGGATGGAGACCGGCTACTCCGCTCACTTTACAAGTCAGGCTGGATACACCACATCGCTGGTTCTGGTGAACTATGGCGACACGCGGGAAACGATCAGTGTGACGGCAGGTGCACTGGAGTTCAATGGGAGGGCATCTTCGGCGCCTTCGGAAACGGAAGAGCTGAATCTCGATCCCAATGAGCGTGTGGAGCTGAATCTGGGGAATCTGTTCCAGTTTTCAGGAACAGAACTGATCACTGGATATTTGCGGTATCAGACTCAGAACGATGCGTCGGGAGTGTATGGCTATCTTGAAATGAAGACAAAAAGCGGACGGCTGGCAGCAATGCCGATGCAAAGTCTCGGATTCCTGAATTCTGCATTTTCCTACAATGCCGATGGGCAGGGAAACTACACCGCGATTGCTTTCCTGAATCCTGGAACGCAAACCATATCGGTGAGGGTTGACGCTTTTGATGTGCGCGGTTACGCTCTTGGGACGGCTTCCATTGCACTTGGAGCCAATGCCCATTGGTCTCGGCTGCTGAAAGAGATCATGCCGCAAACGGCAAATCAGATCGGAGTCAGCTTGCACATCTCGGCATCGAGTCTGGTTCTCGCTCTGCAGATTATAGGTTCAACGGCGTCCAGCGGGACGATGGCGATGATCCCAGCGCAGGGCAGCATCGCGGAAGTGGTTCAGGTGCCTCCATTGGTATCGGGGCGCAGCGGAGGTTTCGTGACGAGTTTCGACGGTGCGGCCTCCGTTAGTATTTCCGCCGGAGCTCTTGCAGGAGACGCGCCGATTCAGATCCGGCCACTGAATACCGAAGATTTTCCGCGGCCATCCAACAACCAGCGGCTAATCGGAGTTGTTCAGGGGACTCCTGTTGGAACAAGATTCAAGAATTCCGTTCGACTGAGATTTCCTCTGACGGAGCCTTTACCCTCTGGAACAAATCTCAGCGTTTTGATCTTCAATCCGAAGACGCGACAGTACGATGCCAGCGGTTTTACGGCGACAGTCGAACCATCCGGGCGTTCGGCCTGGGTGGACGTGAATCACTTCACCATATTTGCCGTTTCGGCCGTACAAAGCGTGCAGATCTCCGAAGTCCAGCCATCGCCGGCGAGTGAGGGAAGCACGATAACAATTACGGGATCCGGATTCGGGTTGTCTCCGGATGAAAATACGGTGATCTTCACTGCCAAGGGCGGTGGAACGATACCGGCAACTCCCATCTCCGCCAGTGAGACCACGCTGACGGTTGTCGTACCCGCGGGCGCGGCCAGCGGCAGCGTGTATGTCAAAGTGGGAACGGTGACGTCAAACGGCATTCGATTTCTGGTAAATTCGTCCGCCAATCAGGCGCCGGTAGTGCAGGCTGGTTCCGATCAGACAATCTCATTACCGGGAGTTGCAAATCTAGTGGGCGCCGTCACAGATGATGGGTTGCCGATGGGCGGCTCCGTCACTGCGAAATGGAGCGTATTCAGCGGTCCCGCTCCAGTTACGTTTGGGAACGATGCCAGCCCGGTCACTACGGCGACATTCTCCTCTACGGGCGCCTATATTCTGCGCCTGACTGCGAGCGATACGGCACTGACTGCAAGCGGCGATATTTCGATTACCGTCACTTCAAACTCAACCGTCAACAAGCCTCCAGTTGTGAACGCCGGTCCGGATCAAACAGTGACAATGCCTTCAGGAGCCAATCTTTCGGGAACCGCCACCGATGATGGCCTGCCGGCTGGAACGTTACTGGCGTCGTGGGCCAAAGTCAGCGGACCAGGAGTCGTGACATTCGGGAATACTGCAGCATTTACAACAACTGCGACATTCTCAGCCCCAGGCAGCTATATCCTGCGTCTGACGGCAAACGATGGCGCATTGACCGCCAATGCCGATGTGACGATTACGGCCAGTTTGACGCAGCCGGCAAACAAGGCGCCGATTGTCAATGCCGGTCCGGATCGAACCATCGTATTGCCATCGGGTGCGACACTCTCTGGATCTGTAACGGATGATGGCCTGCCCGGAGCGCTTACCAGCGCATGGTCCAAGGTCAGTGGACCAGGATCGGTAACGTTTGGAAATCCTGCGACTGCGTCGACGACAGCAATCTTTTCCATGCCCGGAACATACACGCTGAGGCTGGCTGCAAATGACACATCCCTGTTCGCGGCAGACGACGTGATCGTCACCGTCAATGCGCAACAGAACCGCGCTCCGGTCGTCAACGCTGGACCGGATCAGACCATTCTGTTTCCCTCCGGAGCAACCCTGACAGGCACTGCGACCGATGACGGCTTTCCGACAGACAGTGTTCTGTCGGTTTTCTGGAGCAAGCTTAGTGGACCAGGATCCGTAATCTTTATAAATGCGACTTCTCTGGATGCCAAAGCGACGTTCCTGGCACCAGGAACTTATACCTTGCGTCTTACCGCTACAGACTCCGATTTCACGGCGACAGACGACGTCGTCATTGTCGTAAGTGCTCCAGGACCGACAAATGTGGCGCCGACAGTGAACGCCGGCCCGGATCAAACGATCACGTTACCGGCAATCGCCAATCTTTCAGGGACTGCTACGGACGATGGGCTGCCTGGAGGTGGTCTATCCATACGCTGGACCACCGTCAATGGTCCAGGAGCAGTAGTGTACGGAAATGCAGCACGTCTTTCGACAACCGCAACGTTCGCTGCGGCGGGAACATATACGCTGAGGCTGTCCGCAGATGACAGCGCGCTGTCCGCCACTGACGATCTCGTGATCAACGTCAATGCGCCGTCCCCAGTCAATGTTGCACCTGTGGTGAGCGCGGGGCCGAATCAGACAATCACCTTGCCAGACTCGGCGAATCTATCCGGCTCTGTCCAGGACGTCGGTCAGCCGTCAGGCGTTGTCACCGTAAGCTGGAATAAGCTGAGCGGTCCGGGCACCGTGACATTCGCGAACTCTTCCGCGCCTGCGACATCAGCATCGTTCTCCGTTGAAGGCACCTATGTTCTGCAGCTCTCCGCCAACGATGGCGCACTGTCGTCAACCAGTACAATGACCCTCGTTGCCGGTGCGGCCCCACTCTTCATTAGTCAGACTGTACTTGCAGCAGCGCCTCCCTCAACGTTGGCAGGCAAGACCTATTACATCGACTTCGTGGGAGGATCCGATTCAAACGAAGGACTAACTAAAAACACGGCATGGAAACATGCTCCGGGTATGAAAGGCGAGAGCGGTCGTCCGGCAGCAATAGATGGTACATGTGGTTATGGTTGTGATTATGGCGGATCTTCTTTCATCTTTAAAGGAGGCGTAACCTGGGATCAGAATGCGTTACCCTGGACCATTCGTCCGAACGGCACTGCTGGGTCGGGTAGCGTCTACTTTGGTGTAGATAAGTCCTGGTTTGCAGGCGCTTCATGGTCTCGGCCAATCATTAACCTTGGAGGACAAGCTGGAGGATTTCTCTGTCAGACCGCGGTAATCGACGCTCCTACCCCGTACCTAACCTTCGACAACTTTGAGTTTACGGGCTTGTACTGGAATCATACCTGTACTCTAGGGCAGCCGCGTTATCTGGCGTTGAATAACGCCGGACACGGAGATTGGAAGAATTTGTATTTTCACGGCTGGAGTTTTGAGTACGTAAGTACAGGTGGGACGACACCGGCCTGTCTATATCCAGGAGGAACGAATTGCGATCTCGCGTATCTGGTTCAAGGAGATACGCAGGGCATCGACACGACATCGACGTTCCACGACAACGTTTTCGATGGATCCGATACTGACTATTCGCACGGACACTCCGCCATTGCGATGCTCGGGGGAACGCCGCACATCTACAACAATATATTCAAGCACGTGACAAGCGGCCCCGTCGTTGCCAATATTGTCTCGTTTCATGACAATACGTGCGACAGCATAGGTAAAAGCATGTCTACTCAACACGATCAGTGTTTTGAAGACAATGGCTCTGTATTCGATGAATACATTTACAATAACTATGCCACAAACATTATTTCAGGTCAGGTGTTCTGGATTTCAGGGTGCAGCGCCAATCCAGGTGTTCCCCATCCGTGTTCACGTTCCTCGATAGTGTATTTCTACAACAACGTCATTGCAAACAGTGACCAATCGGGCGCACTGGTGATTTTTGCTACCACAGATCATACCGCTGGAGGAGGAACAGCGTTCGTCTTTAACAACACTCTATATGGGAAAACCACAGCCGGAATTGGCTGTGGACAGAACGGAGACTTTATTGGCGGTTGCACTTTCAGGAACAATCACTTAATTGGGTCGAACGCCGCAAGCACTCTCTCCAGTTGCGACAAGCAAGTGGCTCCGCGATGTATTCAGGATCACAACATAGCAGTATCCCCGTCAACAGCTAACAGCGACGGTTATTCCGCCACATCGACCTTTCCATGGAGCCCAGGTTCGGGATCCAAGGCAACGATAACTACAGGAGTCAACTTAACATCCAGTTGCTTTGGCAATTTGTCCGCGCTGTGTATGGGGACATCGGTCGGGGTCGGTTATGACGAGCTCCATCATGTCGTAATTGCACCCAACCGGCCGGCCGTGCTCCGTTCAGTCCTGGGTTCCTGGGATGTTGGAGCGTATCAAACTCAGCGTCCGTGACCTGGCATTAACAAAATAAATCCTCAGAGCTATACCCCCTTGACCGCGGTCCGCGCCGCTTACATTTACGGCGCGGTCGTCATCGTGACCGCAATACAAATACTGGAAACCGTTTTCTTGCTTTACTTTTATGACCACGTAGTAGGTTAGCAAAAGAACGATGGAGAACAAGATTTTCGAGAACCCGAATTCTGCGTACTACACGCAGGAAAAGCGATTTCTCTTTCCGCTCATTCCCGATGGACCCAATATCGTTATGGATCTTGGTTGTGCAAGTGGTTCGCTCGGACGCGGCTTACTGAATTGCGGCAAGGCTCGGGAGGTTGTGGGGGTGGAATTATTTCCGCTTGCAGCCGCTGAAGCAGAAAAGCATTACAAGGCTGTCCACGTTGGCGACATTGAAGAGCTGTCGTTAGCGTATGAAAGATACTTCGATATTGTAATTTGCGGTGATGTCTTAGAACACCTCAAGGAACCAGGCAAGGTCGTCCGAAAGATCAACCATTGGTTGAAAAAAGACGGACTCATTGTTTGCAGTGTTCCGAATGTGCGCTATTGGAGAGTCTGGAGAGATCTTGTATTTCGAGGAGAGTGGGAGTACACGCCGGAAGGAATCATGGACCACACTCACCTTCGCTTTTTTACGACTGCCTCGCTACGGCGATTGCTGCTTGAGAACTCTTTTGCAATCGAAAAGGAAAGTATGAAGATGGCTATCGGTCCAAGGCAGGAGATATTTCATAGGCTCACTTGCGGACTGTTTACTGAATTTCTAGGATACCAGATTCTCATGTCCGCTCGAAAAGCCGCCGAGAAAGTAACCACCAGTTTTACCCAAAAGAACGTACCCGACTACGTATATAAAGCCCAATAGCAGCTGCCTGGCCTTCAATGTGAATATAGATAGATGCTGTATCCTTCGCCGACATCAAGCTGTCGGGGAAGATCAGTCAACTTTCGCTTCATCCCGCCACCACTCGTGATAGAGAACGCCGATGGCGCCAGGAACCGCTGGAACCAGCAACCACACCGTTGAGATCCGTTGGCCGTCTTTCTTATTGTGACCGTTGACCACTATTATTTGGATGCACTCTATATGGCTTCGGCCAGGTCGGTTGAAAGTAATTCGGCAGATAAGTGACAATAAGCCATATAAGCGACTTTAACCGGGATGAAGCATTGCTCGAATTGTGAAACGAAGATCGGAGTTGCTCCCGCGCTTCCAAGGTCTTACCCACACCCATAAGGACTCTGGCATACTCTCGCCGTTTCGACGCGAAGAGCAGACTGAACAGTCTCGAAAGCTCCTTGTCTGATAGCATCAAATAGCGCTTCTCGACGAGTTCCATGGCACGCACTGCCCTCGCAGTCAATTCCAGCCGATTTGAAGATGAAGCCTCATCTGTAATCCTATAGGCAGCAAGGGATGTTGGAGCAAACACTAAGGGGCCCATCAGCGGAAGAATATGCAGTAAGTGAAAGTCGTCTGCACCACTAACCTGGGCGCAAAACGGCCCACCTTCAATTTCTGCGAGTACTGGTTTTGGTATACAGACAAAACTTGCAGAGGAGAATGGGAGCGGAACCCTGTGGTATCTTTCGAGAAAATCTAAAGGATAGATCAGCTCAGTCTCGCACTCGAAGTCGGCGGGAACGACTCTCCAATCGAAATCAGCGTACCCACGAAAATTCACATGATCTGTGAAGAACGCGACGGCCTGCGGATATTTTCGAAAGAGTTTCTGCTGGAGCTCAAGGTAACGAGGATGCCAAAGGTCATCATGATCGAGGAACGCAACGAGATCTCCTTGAGCCTGCTGAAAAAGGAAATTCCGCGCATTTGCGACACCTTGATTTTGCCCCCGGAAAATCTTGATTTTCGATTTGTATGTATTCAGAACGGAAAGAGTGTCATCAGTGCTTCCGTCGTCCATTACGAGAATTTCGTAGGGAGGAAATGATTGCATTAGTACAGAATCCAGAGTCATTCTGATAAATGCAGCGCAATTGTACGCGGGAATCAATACGCTCACTTTCACGCTGTACTCCCCGGATATCAGGTCATTGTCGAGCAGAGAATCTCTCGAATAATCCGGCAATAACATACCCCTCGATCTAACCTCAGGATAACGCCAGCAATATCATGAGAGGGGTTATTTTTTCCGGGCGATAGCGATCATGCAGTCGGCCGAGGAATGGCGAATGAGCACAAACGGCAGCTCCAGAATCTTCAGCATTCGTGAAAGTACCCATGCAGATAAATTCTTTGTCCAACGATTTCCGAGCCGGGTCCCGCCTCGCCATAGTTGAATGCTTTCATAAATCACGGAAGTCACGATAAGTGGCAAAACCGCAACACATTTCAGACCTGAACTCTCAAGCGCTCTCCCCATGGAATCCAAAGTGAATATGTGAAGGTGGCGAGGGGGTTCCAAACCGCGCCAATGCGATTTGAAGATCCGGTGGCTTAAACTCGCAGCGTTGGGTGTCAAAACAATCAGCATGCCACCCGGTTTCAAAATTCGGGCACATTCGATTAGCGTTTCAATGGGATTCGGCACATGCTCAATAACATGGCTTAATGTCACTGCATCGAAACTCCTGTCCGGATAGTGCTGTTGTTCTAAAGAACCACACCGCGCGGACAGTCCGAGTTCAACAGCGGACTGAACCGCTGCACTGTCAAAATCGATACCTTCAACTTTCCACCCCAGTTCCTGCATTGTAACCATCCAGTCTCCGGAACCGCATCCGACATCCAACAAACGCCCATCGGCCACAGCGGGAAGGCAACGAACATGAGAGTCAGCTTCTCTGCGGTGTATTGGGGAAAGATAGATGAGCCTTCCGGCGAGACGCGCCAGAGGAGTAGCGGACGCCAAACGATAACCGTAGGCATTCCACCAGTAACCAGATCGAATGAAATCCCTGGATCGGATCCGCCATCGACTTAACAGACCCAAACCGGTACCTCTCGCAGATGAGCTGTGCGTATAGTAAGACTCATACGCATTGCTTAAGTCTTCTGCGACAGGCATTGGATCCATCCAGAGCAAATCACATTTTAGGTTCGAGCATTGCCGCATGCCCCATACTCCTGGAGCACTGAAGAGGTTATCCACGAGATTCGAATGACGGACGTTTCCAGTACTCCCACAAACCGGGCACTTCTGCACGGATCGTGATCTGATAACGGTTGCATTATTGATCATTTGTTACTTGCAACTAATGTTGATTCCCGACTGCTTTCAGGCCACTTCGGCTGAATCGACTGCGGCAAATAACTCGCGCCACACCAGAAGATCGACCTCACAAGTGAGCCGATACTGCCTGAGTTTCGCAGTGCAAGCCGGAATTGTTGCCGACCTTCCTGGGTTTTATTCGCTCCCATGAGCAATCTCCCATAACGGCGTCTCTTTGTTGAGAATGCTGTGCGAAAAGCCCTGCGAAGTTCAGGACGCTCCTGGATATTGTACCGGGGCTCAAGCAGTTCAAATACTCTTAACCAAAGCCTGACGCTTTTAAGCCAGTCCGCTGACTGAGATTCTCGTGTAATCCTGTAGGCTACCAGGCGTTCGGGTGTGAAGATGACGTCTCCCATTAGTGGAAGAACTGTACAGAAGAAGGAATCGTCCACCCCGCTGACCTGGAAGGGTTCGCTTCCCATTTCATTGAGCACTCGCTTCGGTACAGCGATGAAACTCATGGAACCAAAATCGCCAGTTTCCCTGTTATATTTTCTCAAGAAACTCAAAGGACCCATGAGTTGAGAGCTTTGTTGAATACCCGCCGCTATGTTTGGCCACTCAAATGTCCCATATCCGTTAAAGTCTTCGTGACCTGTAATGGAAGCAGCGGCATGCGGATGCCGCGCAAGACTGGCGCACTGAACCTCGAGATAACTTCTGTGCCAAAGGTCGTCATGGTCCAGAAATGCCACGACGTCTCCCCGCGCATGTCTCGCCAAAGCGTTGCGGGCCGCTGCAACCCCTTGATTGCTCTGCCTGATTACAGTGACGCGAGGTTCAAATGTTCTGAGAATCGGCACGGTATCGTCAGTACTACCATCGTCCAGAACTAGTATTTCGTCCGGACCCATCGACTGCTGAAAAACGGAATTGAGCGTGGCTCGAATGAACGACGACGAATTGTATGTTGGGATGACAACACTTACCTTCACCCGTGGAGACCCTCCGGCAGCTCGACGCTCCAATTGATATTTTCAGTTAAAACCATGAGACAAAATTCTGCGAAGACAATTCGTGGTGAGGCGCCATAAAACGACGGGCGTCCAGGAGAACATAGTAAATGCCTGCCCGCACCACCCTCACGATGTTTCGTTTCCGGACCTGAGAATTACTGTGGAAAAATCAATACTTTGACGAATCGCATCTCGATTCCATCTGTTTTCTCAGAATTGATTACTGAAAATCTTTTTCAAGCGTGTACAATCTCGATTCCTTGCGCGTTTCCTTAAGTGAGCCGCCTGCAAAATTGGCGTGCTCCTTCATGCAGACAATCTTGAAGCTCAACGGTAGCTCGAATCCACTGTCTGACAGTCATGTCAGATTCTAAAGACCAACGAATCGCAGGACGCGATCCTCGGGAACCTGGCTGACACTCGTGGGACGCGAAAGTGAAAAATTGAAGAGTTCAATTTTTAGGGGACAGGTCGTCACCGCTTGTTTATCGATTTTTACTCTCTTGATCGTCATTTCTTGCTTCGGTACGGCATGTGTATTTGCGCAAGCCACTTCGAGTGTTCAGTTGTTGCCTGAGAATCTACTGAAGAGTTGCAACTTAAACGGGGGAAGCAATTCGTATTTTCTCTGGTTCAATTCCGCAACTTCCCAAACCGAATGTTCAATTATGTTCGGCGTCGAAGAGATCTTCATGTCGATAATTTTGTCGGATCCGAATTGGTCATTAGTAGGTAATACCGATTTGAACGGCGATGGAAACTCAGACTTAATTTGGTACAACTTCACTTTGGCTAAAGCTGCAGTCAGACTGATGTATATGGGTGGTCCGGTGAGCAACACTTTCCCATCATTGGATGACTATTTGAAAGGTGTGGCGCTTGGAATCATAAGCGCCGATCAGGGGAATGCCCTATTCGGACAGGGCGACTTGTCGAAATATAATTCGGACTGGCTAAAGCTTTCCAACTTTATTAATCAGCCAACCGTCCCCGATAGTTGGGACATTGTCGGCGATGTACCGATCGTCGCTGTACCGCCGGCGGCCAGAATTTTCTACATTGATTTCGTCAATGGCAAAGACACCAACAATGGTGCAACAAAAGATGCGCCGTGGAAACATGCCCCGGGAATGACTGGGCAAACCGGCAACCCATTGGCAATTGACAAGAAATGTGGGGGGCTTTGTAACTACAGCGGTTATGCCTTCATTTTCAAGGGTGGCGTAACGTGGGACTATACCGCGTTTCCGTGGATCATTCGCGAGCACGGCAGTGGCGGGACGGGCAATCAGGTTTATTTCGGAGTGGACCTGGCTTGGTTCGCAGGTGACTCCTGGTCACGTCCTATCCTGAACCTGGGTGGACAATCCGGCGGATTCCTGTGTCAGACCGCGGTAGTTGACGCGCCTACTCCCTACCTTGTGTTTGACAACTTCGAGTTTACCGGATTGTATTGGAACCACACCTGCAATCTTGGTGAGCCGCGTTATCTGGCATTAAACAGTGCCGGCCATACTGAATGGAAGAATCTGTATTTCCACGACTGGAGTTTTGAGTTCGTAAGTGCCAACGGTGTGATACCTAACGTCGCCTGTCTCTACCCAGGTGGGACGAACTGCGATCTCGCCTATCTCGTTCAAGGAGATACTCAGGGCATTGATACGACTTCGACGTTTCACGATAACGTATTTGATGGATCAGATACCGACTACTCTCATGGACACTCTGCCATCGCGATGCTCGGAGGAACCCCGTACATCTACAATAATATCTTCAAGCATGTTACAAGCGGCGCTGTCGTTGCGAGTATCATCGCATTTCACGACAATACGTGCGACACCGTCGGCAGAAGTATGTCTACTCAGCATGACCAGTGCTTTGAAGACAATGGCGATGTATTTGATGAATACATCTACAACAACTACGCCACAAATATTACTTCCGCACAGGTATATTGGATTGCCGGATGCAGCAACAGTCCCAATATTCCACATCCTTGTTTACGCTCCTCGAGTGTATATTTTTACAACAACGTCATTGCAAACAGCGACCAATCCGGCGCGCTGGTAATTTTTGCTACCACCGACCATACCGTTGGAGGCGGAACCGCATTCGTTTTCAACAACACTCTATACGGGAAAACCACAGCCGGAATTGCCTGTGGTCAGAACGGAGACTTCATTGGCGGATGCACTTTCAGGAATAACCACCTAATTGGGTCAAATGCCGCCAATACTCAAATTGTTTGCGACAAACAAGTAACTCCAAAATGCGTTCAAGATCACAATGTTGCTCAAACATCGTCGGTGGCGAACAGCGATGGCTTCTCCGGCACATCTACATTTCCATGGAGCCCAGGGACAGGATCTCAGGCAACGATACGCACAGGGACCAATCTGAGTTCCTTTTGTTCGGGGAATCTCTCCGCACTCTGCCTGGGGACATCGGCTGGTGTCGGTTATGATGAGTCACAACATACCGTAATTGCACCAAATCGGCCGCCAGTCATGCGTCCGGCCCTGGGCCCCTGGGATTCTGGGGCCTATCAATTACAGGAGCCATGAGCCGACGAAATGTCTGACTCTTTGCATGGGTTAGCCGCAATCATTCAATTACCTGACGGTCATTTTTGACACAAATTGTTTGAGCGACGCGCTGTAGTTCGCCAATAAAATCCTTTTGATTCTTCGGGGCCGAGTTCGACTTTAAATTGATGGCGCCGGTGTATCATATCGAAATGAGCATCTGGGAAGGACTCCGCGAGTACTATTCACTATTCGGAAATTCCGGTGTCTTGCTGCTCGCAAGGGCCCGGCTAAATGGAGGTCTTCAAGAAGCGCTAGTCGATATTCCTCAATTTCAGCATCCAGTACATTTGCGTTTTCGTACCACTGACGTTCCCACATTCCGGCAGGTCATTCGCGACAAAGAATACGACTGGGACTTGGCTTGTATACCGCGTACGATCATTGACGCCGGTGCCAACATCGGACTGACTTCCGTTTTCTATAGCAACAAGTACCCTCAGGCGAGAATTGTCGCAATCGAACCGGAAAGCTCAAATTTTGAAATGCTTCGAAAGAATACCAGTCACTACCCAAATGTCACCGCGCTGAACGCAGCGGTCTGGGGAATGAATGGGACCATCAATCTAATTGACCCGGACCTGGGTCACGATGGATTCACCGCAACTGACCTCCCCAGTGAGTCTGGACACATAAATGGGCAGGCTGTCCGGGCAATGACCATCGACAAGATCATGGAAGAGTTCCGCCTGCCTTATGTCGACATCTTAAAAATTGACATCGAAGGCGCAGAAAAGGAAGTCTTCAGCAGCCCGGCCGCCTGGATTCATAACGTGGGAGTGCTTGTAATTGAATTTCATGATCGCATGCGATCTGGCTGCAGCCGAACGGTGTACGAAGCGGTAAAGGAATTTGAATTTGAATGGCGGAAGGAAGGAACGGTGTTTTTTCTACGCAAGGAGTACGTTGCAGACCCGTCTCTCAGTCAGCAAGTCGTATCCAGCAGAATAATGCTGGAAAGAAACGACACCAAATTCCGGGCTCGTGCGGTTTCATGATTCGTTGATATTGGCCAATTCAGATTTTTGCTGTTCCGACGATGCCCACATCGTAATTTGATTATTTATGAGTCTGAGTCTGCCATTCCGGTTACTTGTCGAAATCACATTTCACTACAGCTTCAAGCGGCTAGGGTTTCTCTTTCAGACCATCCGAGGCCTTTCCAGTCTTCCGCTGGAAAAGCTTCAAATTGTTGTAACAACAAATTCCGAGGATGCGGCCGCGCTGGAAACGATTCGAAAGCTATGTGGTCCGTTGCTGGATAGTTCCCCATGGGGAGGCTCGGGTACAAGAAACCTTAAATTCGAAAGCTTTCCGCACCTTGAAGATCCGTGGCATCTTCCGTGGTGCCACAAACACCTTATCCCAGACCAGTTTCTGGCTGATGATTCATCATATACCCACTTTATTCATCTTGAAGACGATCTGCTTTTGACCCTGGACAATCTGCTCTACTTTGATCACTACTTGAAAGTGCTTCATCCACAACGGTTGATCCCGGCGTTTCAACGCGTGGAATACGATAGTCAAAAGAATCAATTGCGCCTTCTCGATCAGCTGGGCGTCTCAAACTTTGAGGCACGGGATAAGGTCTGGAATGGAGACTTTGCGTTTGTAAATCCAGATTTCCCCCACATGGCGATGTTCATACTCGATAAAACTCTCGCACTTGAATACGTCGCATCGCGATCATTTGACCCTATCCGCAGTATGGAGGTGCGACCGAATTGGGGACTCTGCGAGCGCGCATCCATGGGCCTATGTTTTGAAAATCCTCCAGATAAATTCTGGTCGAGGTACGTTTTACCGGTTCATGCGGAAACGAAACGGACGCCGTCCTGGTCGTGGATTTATCATGTTGCAAACAATTATTTTGGTAATCCCCGATCGGCACACGGCAAAACGCCACCGGAACTGCAATTCAGTACGAATCCCTCCGCAGTTGACTGGACACCACCAACGCTGGTTCAAAACATCTCGTGGCACATTCGACAGTTTCCAGTTCGGCTGCTCAAGGGCGAGAAGAAAACTGGTCATGATCTCGTTCCGCCCGGCCTTTGCGGAATGTGCGGCAAGAAGCCTTCGGAATCCTTCCCATGTGATCGCGTGGGCTGCCCTGAAATCATCCGGAAATGACCGAGTTGTATTCAGTAGCTACGCAACTTTCCGAAACATCACGTCCAGTGCTCCTGTAGTCAATTCTTCCATTGAATATTCCTGCAGGTGCCCGGAGTTCTTCAATTTCATCGCAACTGGAATGTAGTCATCCGCCACTTTCGTGAGTACGAACTTCGGCGAATTGCAATGTTTGGAGAACAAGACTTTCCAGTCCGCAAGGCCCAACCGGTTCAATGTGGCGTTTGGCTTTAACTGATCCTTCAAACCGGGGCGCAAATGCGGCCAAACCCCGATTTCATTATCAATACCGCCATACAAAACTCGCGGATCCAGACAGGCAGTGGGACTCGTGTAAGGCTGGAGTGAAACGAACGCAATCCCGCCATTAATAAGAACTCTGTAAATCTCCCGAATTGCGCCACCAGGATCATGCAGATGTTGGAACACGGCCCGGGTATACACAAAATCGAAAGAATCTGAGTCGAAAGGCAGATTCAAAACGTCCGCCGATCGAACGGTTACCTTTGGAAGGTGATTGACCGCAAGTTCCTTTTTTAGTTGGGCTCGATATCTCCGGTCAACTCCCAACACTTTTCTCCCAATTGTTTTGACCGTTCGCGCAGCGCCATTTTTCGCCAGCATTCGCGCATACTGTTGCAAGTCAAAACCCTGCGGCACGACATCAAAATCCACGCCAACGACGTCATTATTGAGCGCCAAATATGGAAGCTGTCCCAGGAATTGCCCGGGACCAATCTCCAGAACTTTAAGACCTTTCAATACGATGCCGCTGTACTCTGCCAGGCACGCCTCAGCGTGGCGAATCTCGCTCACATTGACTCGTGCGACATTTTCCGCCTGCTGACCATAAAAGCGTTTCAGCGAGACAATTTGTCTCAGTTGATCCGCTGTGCTCTGGCTTTGAGATGTATAGGATCTACCCATGGAAACTACTTGCGGTTTCAGTTCGAATCCAGAAGGGACGCTACTTCAAAATCAGACAAAAGCGCGATGCCATAGCTCCAAAGTGACAAGCGAAAACACTTCCTTCGCCAATCGCCCAGTCTTCAAATTCTCATCCAGGATGTTTTCGACAGCGCTTTTTTGAAAGTAGCCCCGACCGATTGTTTTGGAATCCAGAAGAATGTCGGTAACCCAGCTTCGGAGCTCGGATCTCATCCAGTTGGAATAGGGCACCGGAAAACCAACCTTCTTTCGATTCAGGATCTCCTGTGGAACACGCTTCTCCAGCACCTTTTTTGCGAGGTACTTCGTTGTAAACCCCCGGACTTTGAAATTTCCCGGCAGCGATGCGGCGAATTCCATCAACTTGTGATCGAGAAGCGGGACTCTCAGCTCCACGGAATTTGCCATCGTCATCTTGTCTGCCTTCAACAGCAGATCATCAGCCAGCCAGGTTTTCGTGTCGACATACAACATCTTGTTTACTTTGTCGCGCGTGCCATTGGCGTGATAGCGCGTCGCGGGGCTGGCGGAATATTCTTTGTCGATTACGGAAACGAGATCTTTTGAATAGATTTCGGAAAACCGGTTATTGAAGTAACTGAATGGACTCGATGTCTTCCCATAGTAGTAAGATGGAAAACGGCTGCCAAGCATCGGGACGTAACGGTCGACTCTTTCTGAATGAATGAGGCTGCGATTCAAAAGAGAAACGGATTGGGAAAATAGCGGAGTCAGCGGTCCGAGAGCACTCTTGATGCGCTCCATCCAAATCATGCTCCGATAATTCGGATATCCGCCAAAGGCTTCGTCGCCTCCCTCTCCTGAAATCAGAACCTTCACATACTGGCGCGCGAGGCGCGTCACATAGTAAAGCGCAACAGCAGGCGGCTCGCAGACAGGTTCTTCCATATGCCACACATAGTGGGGCATGAAATCACGGAACTCGTCGAATGAAATCGTCGTTTCGTGATGTTCGGATCCATAGGTATTGGCGGCAAGCCGTGCATATGGCCGCTCATCCGTAATTCCCGGAGCTGAAAACCCGAGAGTAAAGGATTTCAGCGCATGATTTGATTTACCGACAGCAAGGCCCAGCATGGAAGTGGAGTCGACTCCGCCGCTGAGTAAAAATCCGACCGGAACGTCGCTCATCATGTGCATCCCGACGCACTCTTCCATCAGCTGCGTCAACTCCTCTTCCGCAGCACGCATGCTTCGCTCAACAGGATGAAAGCTCAGATCCCAGTACTGCTTGACCTCCACCCGATTGTTGCGGATGGTCAGATAGGACCCCGGAGCCAGCTTCTGGACGTCTTTAAATAACGTGTCTTCTCCCGGAACATAGTAAAACGTGAAAAACCGGTCGATCATTTCCGGACGGACCTCCGCGTGAACATCCGGATCGGCAAGAATCGATTTGATTTCCGAACCGAAAACAAGCGCGGACTTTCCGAGATGGTAGTAGAGAGGCTTTATCCCAATGCGGTCTCTGGCAAGCAGCAAAGATTTCTGTCGCTCATCCCAGATGGCAAATCCAAACATTCCGCGCAGCTCTTTGACGCAACCTTCGCCGAGTTCCTCGTATAGATGGACGATCACCTCGGTATCGGTGTGTGTCTTAAATATATGGCCACGCGCAATTAGCCCTTGCCTGAGTTCCTTATAGTTGTAAATCTCGCCGTTGAACACGATCCAGACAGTTCCATCTTCGTTGGAAATCGGCTGGTGGCCGCCCCCGACGTCAATGATGGAGAGCCGCCGAAACCCAAAACCGACCTGGCTCGATGTATAGAATCCCTCGTCATCCGGACCACGATGACGAATCGTATCGGCCATGGCCCGCAAGGTCGACTCGCTGACGGTCCCTTGTGGATTGAGGGAAACCTTACCGCAAATCCCGCACATTCAGTTTCTCTCCTTCCATAACCCAATCAAAACTATCCTGCATGACGGTAGAACAACCTCCCTGCCAACTGAAAAATTGGATTCGGCAGGCGCGAGACAATGTTTTTAGTCAACGCCCTGGCATGAGAACCGTTTGTTCGGCGGGAGTGTGCCGGCGAGGAACGCCAATATCGAATTGGCGTCTTCGTGGCTCCCAAATGGTCCTTGAATCGGATGAGTCCCGTATTGTCTGGTTCAGAGCGTCCCAGATCCACTTCCTTCAGTTTCTGAGCATGCGCGTCCTGAAATAGCTGCCAGAAGAGCCGCGGCATTGCGCCAACGTTGTGAAATTTTTCGTCAGAACATCCGTATTTGTAGACCATCGACTCATTGTGACGCAGGGACAAAATACTTGCGATAGGCTGATTATTAAGATTTGCCACGTAGATGGAGAGACGGTCGTCAAAACAGTTCAGCAGGTTTTGAAACCAGACAAAAGGCTGCGGAGGAATCTGATGGCGCCGCCGCGTCTTCAGTTGCAGTCCATAAAATTGATGCAACAGCTCAGGAGAGCGGCCCTGACTCAAAATGACGTTTTCGTTGTCAGCACGGCGAATCTTGCGCTGTACTCCGTCTTTGTGCAGGCGGGAATAAACCGTGTCCAGGCTGCCGCGGAGGTCCACACTGTGCAGGAAATACTCGGAGTGAGGGTGAAAGACGGACTCGATAGCAGGCTGCTCAAATCTGGGCCGAAGCTCTACAAAGCGGAGTCCCGTGGCCTTTCGTTCAATTTCGAGAAGCAGTTCCGGAAGAAGAGCTGGATCGCCGACCAGTGGCTCGCAGTGATCTGAAAACGGCAGGGAGACCAGGCGCGTTCCTGTCAGCCAACTGCTGACCTTCGATAATACGATGCCGTCTTTCAGTGGAACGCCGGTGGGGGAACTTGTAAGAACTTGTACCTGGTATTTATACGTCCGGGCCAGAACTTCCAGCCACTGTGGAGTATGAAAGACAGAGGAACGAGGATGCTGCGATACGAAAGTGGCCCATCTCGAATCATTCAGCGGATCGACTTCGTATACCGGCATGAAAACCGCCGGCTATCTCCAAATCGTGGGGCGGTTCATCAGACGCGCAATCTGCTGGGAACGAAGGTATCGAATCAAAGCGGGATCGTCCACCTGCTGAACACCTTTCCAGTAAGACGAGGCATAACCATAAAACTGGGCAAGAGAACCGACTACGTATGGCTTGCGCGTCAACCGAGCCACACACTTGGCAGCCATGAATACCGGATGGTAACCACAAACATAATCGGCTCTGCCGTCTTTTACCGCACCACCGAAGTGGCCATAAGTCGCACCGGTAAAGCGATGATGATGCATTTCCAATTCAAAGAAACTGCGAGAACTCCAGCCGAGCATATTCCCTTTAACTTCATCGATGGCGTCGGATCCCGGCCCGACAAACAGTCCTCCAATCGCATCCCAACATGGACGGCGGTATACCTTAACGCCACCCCTCACGTGAAATAACGGGCACGTTTCGGTGATCTTGACGGCTCCGTCCATGTGAAAGAGCCCTCCTCCGGCGATCCCGAGCTTTGGATTAGACCGGAAACGCTCAAAGATCTCCTCAAAATAGGTTGGCGCGAACGAAATGTCTCCATCGAGCTTGCACATGAAGTCCCAGTCTTGAAATTCGAGCACGTGGAAGCCCGCATAAAACGCCTCTATGATTCCTCCTCCAGGCTTGCGAAATCCCCGGTCGCTGCGATGGACTGCGCGAATCCAGGAGTACTGTTTCGCGTAGGTATCAATAATCTCACCGGTGCGGTCCTTCGATCCATCATTGACAATCACGTACTCTACCGGTCGGATCTTCTGTTGAAGAATGCTGTCCACGGTCAGGTGAAGATATTCCTCTTCGTCACGAACGGGAGTGACAACAACATACCTGGGCGCGGTTGGAATGCTCATTACCTGTATGCGGGGACGGATCGTTTCATACCCAATCGACGTTTTCCTGGAACAATTTTTTCTCTGACTGGTTGCGGCAGGTCCCTGGGCGACGGAACCGTAAGAACCACGACCATTGCGACGAGAGCACACCAGAGCAAACGAACCTGATCAAAAAAATTGACACCAAAAAAGCTCACCACATCAACAAATAATGCCGCGCCCAATAACCAGTAAACCCACTCATCGCTGATGGACGTGGAGGATTTCCTTGCCATCCCAATGCGGGAAAACGCCCGGGAAATCACAAGAATAAATGCCACAAGCGCTGCCAGCCCCCCGACCGTTCCTACAGCGACATACTGGTTTTGCACATCCCACATGTCCCATCCCCACCCGGCGGTGCCACTTCCGACTAGCCACCAATTCCAAAAATTCCGAATAAACTGGTCCACTAGAAGAGCTCGCTGGTAGCTTGAAGATGAACCCGTGAGGTCGATGTGCGCGATAACAAACCACACGGGAGCCTTCATCACGACAGCCAGTCCAATAAGCGAAAGGACCAGTCCGCGTCTGATCATCTGCATCTTCTTTCGCAGGGGCCATGCCAGTACTGCCAGACAACCCGCGAGAAGACTCAGTAACGAAGTACTCGTTGAAGTTGTAAGCGCCATGACTGTGGCTGCAACGAGCCCCAGAGCAGCAATAATTCTTGAGCTTCGATTCTTCCAAACCATAACAAATAACGGCAGGCAGGTGGTCGCAAAGGCTCCGGCAGTCAATGCATGTTGAAACGAACCCTGAGAGCGGACCCGGCCATCGCGAATCTCAGGAACCTGAGCCACGCCCTTCAGAAGACCGAATACATTCGATAGTGTGTGCCGCTCAATTAGCATTCCGGTGGCAACTACTGCAGCGATGAAGGCCAACGTCTTAATTGTCGTATTCACCTCATCTCGGCTCCGAAGTAAGACTCGAAATACGAAGTAACCCCCAAGGACGTCCAGCACCATGGCACTTTGATTTATTATTGCGTCTGAACTCCGATAGGTGATCAATATCGCCACGGCTTGTATGAGGACATAGGAAAAAAATGCCGTGTCGATTGCTGTCCAGCCACCCGCCATCCTTGAACTTCGTTCCTCCGTTGGAATTGTGATAATGCGCATCAAAGCCAGGAGAATAATGATGCGAATGGCCAGAAAGTGAACACCGGCAATATAGAGTTGCTGGCCCAATGGAATCAGAAACACAGCAACCAAGATCGGAATTAATACCTTCTTTGGAGGAAGGAGGAAAATCAAGATTCCTGCAATCAACAGGGCAGCGAGCACCAGAGGATGCATGACGGATTCCGAAGCTCCGCCACTGAACTGTATCGAATTATGCAAAGAAACCCTCCGCAGTCATTTAGACATTCCTTCTTAACAACGCCATTATCGGGGCTCTCAGCTGCTTTTCCGTGGTAATAAGAACAGCACCGCCCACAACCGCTCCTGCAACAACTTCCGCAGCCAATACGGTTACATTCCTGGCTCCGATCAGGGTACTCAGCGTTCCAAAAATTGCAACGACAGCGAGGACTGCAACTGCGGCCAGGATGCCGGGGAATACTGCAGATCCGATGTCTTTGAGGGAGGTTCCTGAAAGACGCATCAATAAATAAAGGCATATCGGATCGACAATCATCGCCCCGGTTATGAAGCGCGCCGCACCAATCCCCATGAGTTGTGTCGATATGGATGACGATTTAATGAACATTGCCACAAGAATCAGTATCAACGTCCCTATTGCGGCGCGGGACCAGCTGAGAATCATCAAGTCGCGTGCTCGCGAAAGGGCCTGCATCAACGGACCTGTGAAAAATGCGAACAACAGAGCTGCGCCAGCGGCGCATAACAGTTTGAGCACGCCGGTCGCGGGGACCCATTTCGCCCCGAGGAATGTCATCAGCGGTGAACTGACCGCTGCAAGGCCGGCCAGTGCCGGCAAAGTCACCGCTGAACTGAGGCGGATACAGGTGAGAACGCTGTCGCGTAACTCGCGTGTTGAGTTCTGGAATCTCGAGAATTCCGGAAGAGAAACCGATTGTATCGATGCGGTTGTCATCGACAAGACGCTGCTCATCAGGCTATCCGCCAGTCGATAAAATCCAACAGCAACCGGACCAAAAAACAATCCGAGCACAACGGAACTGGCCTTGGATTCGGCAAAAAGTGCAAGCTGCGCCGCAAAATTATGACTGGAGAAATTCATGAGTTGTTTCAGGTGTTTTATTGAAAATCTGAAGCGCGGCCGCCACGAATTGATTCGCCACACGAGAACACATCCCACCAGATCCCGGGAAAGCTGCTGCCAGACCAGAGCCCACACACCAAATCCCGTGAAGGCGAGAATCACGCCGACAACCCCGCTGATCAGCGTCGCAGCATTGCTGTAATATGCGATACCTTTGAAATTCATTTCGCGGCGGATCAACGCGCTCTGAACGATTGCAAGGGAAGCGATTGGGATGTCCAGCGATAAAACAGAAATGACCGACTGAAGTTCCGGGGCATGATTTCGAGCTGCCCACCAGCCGCTCAACAGAAAGCTCAGGACCACCAGGATCAGACTCATGATCTGGTCCAACCAGAACACGGTATCCAGATGCTCGGGTTCGAGATCCAGTTTCTGAATCAGCGCGGCAACCAGCCCCTGATCCAGAAACAGCTGCAGGAATGCGATGTAGATGAGCGCGATCGACGCTGCCCCATAATCATGAGGACCGAGGACACCGGCCAACAGGAACGTAAAGATTGCGGAGAATCCCCGTTCTCCCCAGCTTGCCGTGTAAGACCACTTGACGGCGTTCAGGAATGACTTGCGTTCTTTCATTTCACGCCGACACTAACGCGCTTCGTCCAATGGCTTCCTGATAAGCAGCTTTGAGCCGGTCACCGGCGGCCTTCCATGTGTAGTCCAGCCGCTCTTTGATACAAACATCTCTTAACTTCTGAAGGAGATTTCTGTCTTCGTACAACATCGTCAATTGCGCTGCGAGCGTGTTCGTATCGCCAACTGGATGAACGAGAGAATTCTGCATATGCCTGCAGACATCAGTGCATGCTTCGGAGACGAGCGGTATGCACCCACTTCCGATCGCTTCCACGCATACGAGCCCAAAGCCTTCTTCGAGACTGGGCAGCACGAGTATGTCGGCTTGCCTCATCAACTCAGGAATGTCATTGCGATGACCAAGGACCTCAACACTGGGGTGTTCCAGAATATCGCGTAGATGTCGTGCGTAGTCGGGAGCGATCGTTCCGGCAATTCTGAATTTCCCATCGCGGATCGCGGGAGAGTTCTTCCAGGCATCGAGCGCCAAATGTAGGCCCTTGCGAACCGATGCGACACCGGCAAACAGCACGTTGAATCCATGCCTCGGCGTCGGATCCGGGAAAAACCGCTTCTCGTCATATCCGTACGTGTGACGAATGATCTTTTCCGACGGGAATCCGCGATCACGAAATGTCTTTGCCGAGAATTCCGATGCACAAAGAAGATAGTCCGTTAAATGAAACTCCTTTTCTTCCAGATCCAGGATGTCATTCCGATATTCGTATTCATCTCCAGGCGGAAGTTCCACACCGATGCGCTTACATTCATCTCTAACCACGTCATATGCATAGCGAGTATGCGCATTTGGACGTTCCAGTACCGATGGAATTCCAAGTTGCTTCGCGACTCGAATCGTTTCAAGTGCGCCCGATGGCCATGTATGTACGACATCAATCTCATGACCCAGCATTTCCAGCCGGTTGGCAACGATCTTGTCGTGAAGATGAAATGCCCGTCGGCTTCCGATCAATCTAAAAGGGATTCGAAACCTGCCTCGAGCAAGCGTTGGAAGTGTTTCAGCTGCGGCTACTGGTCTCGCGACGGCGGCAGGCATGGCAACAACATTCACACCTGCTTCCGTCAGCCCGGAAACTTGCTGCCAGGCGGTGTAGCAGATGCGATCTGCCCCGATTTTATGCGGAAAACTATAGAGAACCTTCACTCGACCTCCAACAGAGCCGAACAGGTGCCAGTCCAACAGGTAAATCTGGATTTCTAGTTTTGGAACACGGGACTGGCGCCATTCTTTAGAACAAAATGAATGACTTCGCCGTCACCGGCCATAAATCCCATAACGGACATTGGCTTATAAATCCCCGATCGGACTAACTTTCGTATGATCTTCACTGGGATGGAAGGATCACAAGCTTCAGCCAGTGGTCTCGGGTTTAGACCGATTTTACGTAGTACGTCTTCGAACATATACCGAACATTCTCTTCAATAAAACTTTCCCGGAGCGTGGTGATCGAAACTTCTTCGAATCCATTCGCCCTTGCGAGCCGGCGAATAGAGGCAGGGCAGAAATGGAACAAGTGCCGGGGCAATTCCAGTCCAAACCAGTATGACCCGAATATTCGAGCCTCAGCGGATTCGATGTTGGGTACCACTGAATAGAAGATGCCGCCGGGCCGCAGCCAGCTCCAGACCTTTTTCAGAATTTTCTGCGGCTCATACAAATGTTCAAATACGTGGAAACAGGTCACAACATCAAAATAGTTGTTCTCAAAAGGAGCATCCAGAATATCTCCGACAAAAACTTTTGCACCACTGCAAGCTACTGCTTTTTCAGCCGATGCCCGAGACATTTCAATTCCCGAGAGTTCCCACTCTTTGCTCTTCATTGATAAAAGAAATGATCCTGTACTGCAGCCAAGATCAAGCAATTTGCCTTCGCTATGGTGTTTCAGAACAGTACTTCGCGGGCCCGCCCAATAATCGGGCGAGCTTTCCCCGGCCGCTGCGATCAGCCGGTCATAGTCGGCGCTATAATGAGCTCCCATTTCCTCCGGCCGCGGAGGATTGTCTGTCCAGACGAGAGAACAGTTCTGACAACGAGCCAGGGCATAAACTTCAGAACGCCCATGAAATCGGTCGGGAGCCCGCATCCATTCGCGGACATCCCGGCCGCCGCATGTCGGACATTCTTTCGAAATCAAAGTTCTCCGTCTGACACTTTGATCCACAATCACGATGCGGTCCCGGAATGCAATATGACTTCGGACATCGCGGAAGTGGCAGAAGTCACTTCCCGAATGCATTCCTTATAGATATCGGGTGTTTTTCCAAAAGGATCAGAAATTTCCAGAGGGATGGCTTTCGAAGGAATGACGGAGCTCAACAGAAATGCGCGTCCTTCCGCCGATGGGAATTCGCGAAAGAGACGCACCAGGTGGCTGACTTCCATGGCGAGGATCAAGTCTGCCGACTCGACCAGTTCCCTGCTGATCGTGCGGGATGACCAGGATGGGAAATTCACTCCATATTCCATCGCCATCGATTTCATTGTCGGATCCACAGGCCGGCCGTCTTCGGCATGAAATCCGCAGGACGATATTTGAACTTTGGAACCGACCATCTGCCGGAGATGCTGTTCTGCAACGGCGCTTCTGTTGATATTGCCGTAGCACAGAAACAGAATGTGATTCGCACGGCGCACGCGACCCACAACTTCTCCGCTCGAGCGGATCCTCGATTGGTTCCAGCGCACAAACGGACGAATCAATCTTCCCCAAATTCGAGTGCCGGCATTTCCCATTTGAAATTCTGAGATCAGCGTCTGCCGGGTATCGGCCGCAAAAATCGAAGGATCGGAACTGTTATCGTTGTACCAGCATTCGCCCCGGCGAGTCCGCAGCACGTTGCGAAGCGATTCCATCCGGCCCGGCCAGTCTTTGCGGCTACCGGACTTGGGCCCGCGCCACACAAATGCCAAATGCATCAATTCGCGGCCAGGATGACGGCAGACAATGGGCGGCCTGTCCGATGGAGTGGGGGGAATGAATCTCGTATCGATCGATTGAAGCGCCGTCCATGCGGGATACTCGAAACCCATTCTGCGAGCCAATGCCATGCTCCCCCAGGCACGCCCGTTCAGTTCCATGAACCAGAGTTTTCCATCCGTCGCGCGCAGCAATTCCACCATGAACATCCCGCGCCATCGAATCGTCTTGATGAACCTCTCCGTGATTGCGCAAGTTTCCGGCTCCGGCATCACACTGACGCAGGCGCTGGCGCCCGATCCGGCGGGGTTCATCATGCGAATCCGCCGATGTCCGCTCCAGCACACGACTCGATCCGGAAGCGCAAACCCAAATACTCCTTCTCCCACTCCCGGAATCACAGGCTGAGCCAGCATGGGCTGATCGATTTCCGGACCGGAAGTAAATCGGCGCAAGCCCTCGGAATCCGCGATCCGTTTTGCGCGGCCGCGTCCCATTTGGCCGCCAATACAACTGGCTGCAAGGGCGGGCTTGACGATCCATGGAAATTCGAATTCGACCTTTAGATCGGAGGCCCGCTTCAACTGTTGAGTCTCGGGTACATGGAAGCCGGATGCTCTTGCAGCTTCAAACTGCAATCGCTTATCCAGCGCCACATCCGCCTGTTCCCCAACAGCACCGGCAACGGTAATATGCCTGCGGCTTGATAACTCGCGAAGCAGCCATAACGAAATATCATCCAGCGGCAGCCATATCGGGCCGGCGAATCGATTGTCGATCGCTTCAAGATCCGAAATCGCCCGTTTCGCGGATAACGCAGGATCGGCAACAAACTCTACTCTCGCGAACCGGCTTTTCAACAACGCTGGCCGCGTTCCATTCCTTGCAAATGCGATGACGCGAAATCCGGCGCCTGCAAGACTCCACACGACTTCAGGTGCCGACAGTGCATCCGCAAAACCAATGATGACGGTGGCTGCCGGATTCATGGACAGACTCTAGGAAACCGCCGGTTTGAGCAGCATTTTGCGCTTCAATGAAAATGCCGACGGAAGCCAGCTGTAAGCGCCAAAGAGTTTCAGCAGAAATTCGATTTTCCAGTCGTTGAGGTTGACGCCCACACGGCCAATCACGTATTGGTCCGACTCGCAAAATGCCGGCTCCGGCAAGATAGTGAAGACATGCTCGTAGCCGGACTCGCGGCACCACTCCACCAGCATGCTGTTGAAATCTCCGTGCGGAAAGCTGAACAACGCGATTCTTCTTCCCAGCATGCCCTCAAGTTCTTTGCGCGACTCATGCAATTCCCTTTTGGCTTCCGCTTCCTGTACGCGCGTCAGGAAAGGATGGGTCATCGTGTGCGATCCGATCGTGATCAAGTCTTCCGGAATTCTCGCAAGCTGTTCGCGTGTCATCAGAGGTTCTCTGAACGACGGATCTTCGATGTATTCATCCCATTCCGGAAAACATCCCAGTTTTCCGGCAACGACGAACAACGTAGCGGCAATATGTCTCTTTTGGAGTTCCGGCAAAGCGGTTTCCAGGAAGCTTTCAAATCCGTCGTCAAACGTGATTGCTGCGAATCGGCCACCATCCGACAGACTCGACCGGAACGTGACGTCGATGGGTTTTGCCCATCGCATCAACGTGTCGAGCTGGTTGGCGAATTGTGCCCGTTGATCCGGACGAATTCCGTGGTAATACAAAATCACAGCGCTGCCGCGCGGTTTTCCGCCCGATATGCGCCGTACCAGATTCGAAAGCCAGCTGACCGCGAAAAAGCCGATGCTGATCACAAGTGCGATCACCCGCTTTGCGCCACTACCCATGCGTGAATCCCATCAACCACCGGATGCAGGCCACGCTCCGCCGAATCTTGGGACCCGGGCTTTCGCGTTTCGCTCCTGGAGTCAAATAACGAAGTCCATGTCCGAAGACACGGGCAAGATGATAAACCCACAAACTTAGAACAAGTCCAATCCGGTTTAAAACATTGTGATGCTTTTTGAAGTACTGAAGCAGCGCCCGCTGTTGCTCGACATAAAAGCGGATTGGAGCGTTCGACGAACTCCCGCCGCCATAGTGAATGGAGGCAGCGCCGGAAAAGTACACCCGTTTCCATCCGGCATTGGCAAAACGTTTGCACCAATCGATATCTTCGCCATACATGAAAAACGATTCATCGAGAGTGCCGACGGCTTCCAATGCGTTCCTGCGGGTCATCCAGAACCATCCGTTGAGCACATCCACATCTTCGGTTCTGTTGTCCGGGAAGTCCTTCGTGTGGTAGCTCTGAAAAAAGCGACTGTCCGGAAACATGGCGTGAAGCGCCAATGCGTCGCAGAAACAATTCCATGCGGTGGGAAACCGCATCGTGGAGCGATGAACGATTCCATCCGCTTCAAACATCCGCGGGCCAAGCAGACCGATGTCCGGATGAGTATCCATCCAATCCATCATGCTTTCGAAACATCCGGGAAGGATCTTCACGTCCGGATTCACCAGCGCAATCCACTTCCCCTGGGCCATGCTCAAGCCAAGGTTGTTGCCGCGCGCGAATCCCAGGTTCTTTCCGGTGCGAACCAGCTCGATGCCTGGATATCTCTCCTCGATCAGATCGGCCGTACCATCGGCGGAATCGTTATCGATGACGAGGATTTGTGTGGACGGATCATTCAACCGGTTGCCGAGAGACTCCACGAAAGATTGAATGAATTGCCGACAATTCCATGTCACAACGATGATCGAAAGCTGAATCATGGAATTCTGGAAGAGCTAGAACGAAGAGTTCGAGAAAGCGTAGAGCAGCCAGCCCAGCTCATACGGCCAGCACTCGTACAGAATCCGGAGACGGCGATTGCGTTCCAGTTCCTGCGGAAGACGAAGATAGGCCAATGCCTGATCGGCACGCATCTGAAGCCGGGATTGCGGCAGAATGCACCGCCAAACTACGGACAACCCTTCGTCGATTGTCGGCGTCTCCAGCTCGTTCGCGCCATAAATCCAGCCGAGCCCTTTCATTAAGGGCTCGGTTAAATCCAATTGCCTCGCCTGCATTGCCTTGAAGAGCGCCATGGGTCCCATGGCGTGCTGATGGACGGAATAGACCGGGTAGTGCTGAACGACTCGGCCCGATTTCGCATCGTAGTGCCACCACCACTGTCCAAGAGCTCCCTGAGCATCGCAGGTCGCTTTGGCGCATTTCCATGCCGAATTCAGAGCGGTTTCATGATGGAAGGCGAGGAAAAAACTGGAGAAGGCGTAAATCGGGTAGACCTGGTCCGCAAAGCTTCCCACGGATCCGCGAAACCTTCCGGCAACGGTTCCCGTACTCGCGCTGTGTCCGAAGAATCCGTGCGGTCCCTGATTGAACTTCAGGGTTTCGTAGGTTTGGTGTGCCAGATTCGAGATCCCGGCATAGGACAAACCGGTCAGGAACCATGAGAGTTCCATCGTATTCCGCTCGCGGGCTCCTTCGTAGCGTTCGAGCGCAGTGTCCACTCGATGAGCACGAACAACATCTGCTGTCTTTTTAGGATCGGCTTTGGCGCAGAGCCACAGCAGCAGTCCCAGATCTCCAATATTGTCCGGAGTTGCTTCTCTATCGATCAGTCGCTCGATCGCGGGCTGTAATGGAATTGGCGACGTTCCGCCGCTCTTTTCGTATTCGAGCAAGCCAAGAAACGACATGATGGTGTATCGGTAAGACAACCCATCGCGCACCATGGCACCGCCGTTTCCGCCCTCACGAATGAATCGCCGGCAGAACAGTCCCTCCTCCGGGACAAACATTGGCTTCAGGCCGCGCGCCGCGAGATCACACAACTGGCGGATATCGGACTTGCCGGGAATCGGATTCAAAACGGAGGCAGAAGTCAGTTCGGATGGCATTCCATTTCTACCGTGGAAATAATATTTTTTACAATGGCCGAGAGCGCGAGGTCATTGCGGGAACCGGTACCCTTCGGCGGTTCGCGCCGAACGAGCGGAATCGCCTGCAGGTCTTCCTTTGTCGCGACAGAAACCATCCTTTGACGGGAACACAAATACCGGTCGATCGCACCAAATTTCCCTCTGAAAATGCTGTAGACCGGAACGCCGAGCGCAGCCGCCTCGCGATTCATCGTGCCGCCGCCGCTGATGACGAGGTCGGAAAACCAGATAAGATTCAGTCCATCCACAACGCGCGACGGAATCACAATCTTCGAGGTCCTGAAGCTATCGGACCATTGCTGGCGCACTACTTCTTCCTGTTTCCTGTTGCGCGGGAGCATTACGACTCGAACTCTGTCGTTCTGGCAGAGATATTGGATGGTGAGCAGAAAGAGTTCGTCACTTTCGTTCGAATGATAGTGCGCGTCGCTGGCGGGTGGCCGCACGGTAACCATGATTTCATTTCCGGAAATCCCCAATTCCTCTCGAATGCCAGGCACCGGGTTGAAGCGCGGCACATACACGTCTTCCTTGATACCGGGATACTTCAGGATGCGATCTTCGCCCGACTCCGCAAGATCTTCGAACACGATTTCGGGCATCATCATCCACTTCGGCCGTATTCCGCCCACACTGAGTTTTGCGTGTTCGTAATCCATGATCACAAGCGATGGAATCCGAAGCAGCGAAGACAGCACAATCTGGCTTCTCGAACCGTGGGAAACCGCCAGGACAGGCTTTTCCCTGAGGACCGAAGGAGCCAGTTGAAGCGCCCTGGCGCCCAGACCCAGAACTTTAAAAATTTTGTTCTTACCGTAGTGGCGGCCGTAGGCGTTGCATTCCAGTCCGCTGGCCCGGAGCAACTCCAGAACCTGTGCGTTGTCACGCGAGGTCAGAAGCAGCTCGTACCGGCTTTTCCGGAGTTCCTCGATAATCGGCACGAAGAATGGTACGTGCGGCGAATTATCGAGATCGATCCAGATCTTGTGGCTGATCCCGCAGACGGAACTGCGGGTTTCGATGTCGAGACTAGTTTTTGCCACGATTCAATTTCAGGTAAGGTCTATGAAGCTGTGAATGAATGCGATTCCCCGCTGTAGGGGCGGTCTATGACCGCCCGCATTGTGTGGGATTGCATTCCTCGAAATTGTGGGCGGTCATAGACCGCCCCTACAGTCGCTCAATTCGAACTTGCTCACAATCTATGTTCAAAAAATCGCGCGCGGTCTATGAAGCTGTGAAGAAATTGGGGACAGAGAGCAATTTCCTTTATAAGCCGTTGCATATCAATTGCGTTTCTCGGGAAATTGCTCTCTGTCCCCAATTTCTTCACAGC
>JBGPBY010000014.1:0-31128 GCA_041481485.1 Terriglobia bacterium | reverse complement strand
CTGATCGAAGAAGCCCAGGCAATTTACCGCGAAGACATCGCGAGCAACATGCGCATGGGAAAATACGGCGCGGATCTTCTTCCGAATTCCGGCACCATTCTCACTCACTGCAACGCCGGTGCGCTCGCCACTGCCGGATACGGAACGGCGCTTGGCGTGATTCGGGCAGCAGTGGAAAGTGGCAAACGTCTGCGCGTTCTGGCCGATGAAACGCGGCCGTTTCTTCAGGGTGCGCGGCTCACGGCGTGGGAATTATGGAAGGACGAAATCGACGTCCGGGTCATTTCGGACAACATGGCCGGATCTTTCATGCGGCAAGGTCTGATTGACGCCATCATTGTGGGAGCAGACCGCATCGCCGCCAACGGAGATGTAGCCAATAAGATCGGCACGTATACCGTTGCAGTACTGGCGAAACAACACGACATTCCGTTTTATGTGGCGGCGCCGCTGTCGACGTTCGATATGAACATTCCGGACGGCTCGCACATCATCATCGAACAACGCGACCCCATGGAAGTCACTCACATCGCGGGGACCCGCGTGGTCCCCGAAGGGGTCCCCGTACTCAATCCGGCGTTTGATGTGACACCCCATGAATTCGTGACAGCGATCGTCACTGACGCGGGCGTTGCCCGGCCGCCATATTGTGAGTCCCTGTTGAAGCTGACCGGAACGCCTGTGATTTGATTCATGCTTGTACTTGGTATCGAAACCTCCTGTGATGAGACCGCGGCAGCCGTTGTCGAAAACGGTCACCGGATTTTGTCCAATGTCATTTACTCGCAGGTCAAAACCCATGCGGCTTATGGCGGTATTGTTCCGGAAATTGCATCGCGCGAGCATCTGGCCAAAATCCGGGGGATCGTGGATCAGGCACTTGCCGATGCCG
The DNA here is from genome assembly GCA_041481485.1 of Terriglobia bacterium. Lineage (GTDB taxonomy): Bacteria > Acidobacteriota > Terriglobia > 20CM-2-55-15 > 20CM-2-55-15 > JBGPBY01. The sequence goes on along the minus strand of JBGPBY010000014.1, from coordinate 30,236 downwards.
GGAAATCTCTCGAAGACATGGACGGCATTGCAGCAACAGCCGGCCCTGGACTGATCGGCAGTTTACTGGTCGGACTGACTTACGCCAAAGCTCTCGCTTTTTCGAAGAACAAGCCGCTGATTGCGGTAAATCACATTGAGGGTCACATTTATTCGGTGTGCTTCGAGCACCCGGAAATCGAATTCCCTGCGCTCGCTCTCGTGGTTTCCGGGGGCCACACGAATTTGTTCTTTGTCGAGTCGCTGACCGGGGACTTCAAACATCTCACCTATCGGCTTGTCGGACGAACGCGCGATGACGCTGCCGGAGAGGCCTATGACAAGGTGGGGCGCCTGCTCGGCCTTCAATACCCCGGCGGTCCCGTCATTGACCGGCTCGCAAAGCTCGGAGATCGAAACGCACACTCATTCGCAATTCCCAAAATCTCCGACGGCGCACTGGACTTCAGTTTCAGTGGAATAAAGACTGCAGTGCTGCGAATGGTGCGCGATGGGAATCTCGCGCCGAAGAACGAAACCGAATCGCGCGAAGATCCCCAACGATTGAATATTCTGGCTAGCTTTCAGGAAGGCGTGGTCCGCATGCTCTGGTCGACAACTGCAAAGGCCGTATCCCAGCTGAAGCCGCGTTCGTTGATGCTTTCGGGAGGAGTCGCCGCGAATAGCCGCCTGAAGGAATTTCTTGCTGAAAAAACCAAAGAAGCCGGGTTGCGCTTCTACTACCCAAAGCCGATCTTTACAACCGACAATGCGGCGATGATCGCCGCGGCAGGAACCGCCAAACTACGGCGCGGCGAGACCGCCGGATTCGCGTTCAGCCCCGATCCCAATATGCGCCTCGCCTGAAGCAAAGCAAGTCTTCCAATGTGAGCTGTCAAATGATCTGTTGTCCGATTCCGACTGTAGGGGCGGTCTATGACCGCCCGCAATTCGGAGGAATGCAGGCCTCTCAATTGTGGGCGGTCATAGACCGCCCCTACAGTCGGAATCGCATTAGTGGGAGCATACATGGAACGGAGTGCATTCGAACGGCTGGTTCACGACGCGCTAAAGGAACTTCCTCAGTTTTTCAGGGACAAACTGACTAATGTCGCTGTGATTGTCGAGGACTACCCATCCGATGAACTCCTCGACCGCATGGAGGTTCCTGACGATGAAACGCTGTTTGGCCTCTACGAAGGCATTCCTCTTACCGAGCGCGGACACTTCGAAAGTCCCCTCTATCCGGATCGTATTCTGATTTTTCAGGGACCCATTGAAGACGAATGTACCTCGCAGGACGAGATCAAAGAACAGGTAAGAATTACCGTCATGCATGAAATCGCGCACTTTTTCGGCTTCGATGACGATGATCTCGCGGGTTCGGGATATGAATAGCCGGTGTTTCCTGTGGGCGCGGTCATAGACGGTGTGAAGGAATCACACAGGGCAAGGGAAAGTCCCCTCCTCAGCTGAGGAGGGGTGGATGCGCGATCAAACAAAATGCAGCGAAGCCCCCAAAATTCGCGCAGACGGGGTGGTGTTGATCAAATTCAATCAAATTCTCTAGACCAACACCACCCCGGCCGCTCCAAAAAGGTTGCTTCGCACTTTTTCTTGATGTCGCGGCCACCCCTCCTCAGCTGGTAATGGTGCACTAGAGTCTTGCTCCATCAGAATCGACATTTCCCGATGCTCACCGGGCAGACAATTATCTCAGTCTTCGATTCATGATATTGCTTCGGACTCGCCTCCAAAGCAGGACAAAAACGACAATCGAAATGCAAAACAAGCCCTTTTCCATTAAGGGCGCAATATGGCGATATGCAATTAGATACATTTGGAGCGCCAAGAGGGAAATGGAAGTTATCCAAAGCGCCTTCCCGGAGTTACGACTGATCCATTCCCTCATCGCCGGATCTTATAGCATGGACATTGGCGGCGCTCAAACCCCGGCAACACAAAATGCACCATTACCTCCTCAGCTGAGGAGGGGACTTTCCCCTTGCCATGTGATTCCTTCACACCTTCGATGACCGCGCCTACAGTAATACCTACAGGATAGAATTTCGGATTGCGGCAACGGTAATGGGAAGGGCGACGTCGGGCTTGCACAAACTATAAAATCGCGAGTGTCTATGGAATTAGCTCGTCTCTATCGTATCCGCGGACACGTGCAGGGGGTGGGGTATCGTTACTTCACGAAGCGGACTGCATTACGTCTGGGCGTTCATGGCTGGGTCCGGAATCTGCCGGATGGTGACGTCGAAGTTCACGCAGAGGCCAGTGCCGTAGTACTCCAATCCTTTCGTGCGGAACTGGAACGCGGTCCGCAGTTCTCTGAAGTCCGTGAGGTGATGGAACAGCCGCTGGAGCCGGCCCGATTTTCCTCCTTCGACATTCGTTGAATCACAGCGGAGGCTGGTTCATTAGTGCGCTTCCACTTCCGTGATACGGCTGTAACCGTTCAGCGCTCCAGTGACCATGATTCGAATGCTGCTCGTGGTCAGCGCCGGGAAATTGATTCTCCGCCAGACAAGATTGTTTGCGCTGATGCTTCCATTCGGAACATTCACCCAGGCGAATCCATCCCAGAATTGCACCTGGAAATCGGTAATTCCGTACAAGCTGAAGGTCATTGACGGTGTCGGACCGGAGGGAACCGCATAATTATCCTGTACCGTGAAGACATCGATTTCGCTGATCGATTTGGCGCCGGCAAAATTGATCTGGATCCAATCCGGAAAATGATTCACGGTGGAATTGTTCCAACCTCCACCATTGCCCCAGTGCGTGCCGTTGCGGTCACCGTCGATCGCGCCGTCCGGTGCATATGCCGCGTTATAGAACGATGATGCGGTTACCGTAGCGCCATTGGCTGCCGAAGCCACGTTTAATGAACTCGAAACATCATTGACGGCGGAGTAGGCTTCGATCTCCGTGATCCGGCTCCAGGAATTCAAAGCCCCGGTTACCAGCGCGCGGATTCGCGAGGTGGTGATTGGTGCAAACGCAATTTGCTGCCACACACGGTTGTTGCCGGTAATGTTACCTCCCGGGACAACTGTCCATACCGATCCATCCCAGTATTCCACCTGGAAATCGGTAATTCCGAATTTGCTGAACGTGGTGGACTGCTGCGGATCGATTGGAGCCTGGTAGTTATCCTGAAGCGTGAACACGTCGACCTCATTGATCGTTTGTGAACTGGCGAAGTCCACCTCGAGCCAATCGGGGAACACATTTGCATTCCCGTCATTCCAGCCTCCCCCGTTACCCCATGCCAGGCCCCGGCGATCGCCGTCGATTGCCCCGGACGGAGCATATCCCTCACCAACGTATGACGAAGCTCTCGCCGTCGCGCCATTTGCGGCCGCTGCCACGTTCACACCGGAATGACTCGGAGGACTCGGAAATTGAAATCCGGTAACCACTTTCGCCACAGGATCCACCGGCGCGTACTGTCTCACGAACAGATTGTCGAACTCTGCAACCGTACCAGCTTCGCCATAGAGGACTGCGGCTCCCGACTGAAGATTCCCGTCGAATGCCTGAGAGCGGAGGATGTCATCTTTGTAGACGTCGATTTCGTTCGAATGAACCCTGATGGACAAGTTGTACCATTCACCGGGCTGTACCGGCCCACCGGATGCTGTAGCCAGCCTTACTCCGCCCGCCGCCGGTCGAAAGTAAGTGACGAGGTTATTTGAAGGAGTCAAATCGTCATACAGGTTGGCAGAGTAAAATGAGTTGTTCGCACTATTGGCTCGTACTCCGATTCCCCAGACTCTCCCATCGATCTGGCGTCCGTTACTTTCGAGAACATAGTCCGTTCCCTTGAATGAAGACATCAAATACTGTTTGGCCGACAAGGCTCCCATCAGCACTCGGCCTGGCGCGCCACTCGCCTCGGTGTCCGAGACCAGCTTCCAGTCTCCTCCGATTGCCGTCCAGCGAGCCGGATCCACTCCATATGAAATTTTGAGAGGAGCAGTTCGGTGAGTGACGGTCCAAACCGTTCCGGCAGCCGTGCAATTGAAGATGTGGAGGACGTTGTCGAAAACATGCTGAGACATGCATGCGTTTCCGCTAGTCAACAGCGGGCTGTTGGCCAGCGGTTGAAAACCGCCGGTTGGGGATGTGCTGTAGAAAACCTGCGTGTTCCACAAAATATTGGAGTCCACGATCTCCGCGGAAAGAAAGTAAAGGCCGTTGAAGTACAGCAGGTTCGGTGCAGCCAACGTGTCTGAAGACGAAAGCACAAGCACTTCCGAACCCCCATCGGACAGGTTTTCTACCGTCGATGCGCTGCGTACGCGAATTTCGGAGCGGCCCGGCTGGCCTCGAAACCAATAGATATAAAATTTCTGGTCGTTCGGATTGAAGAACAGATTTGGGTTCTGATTTCGGAACCCCGCCGCCGGAGGAACGATTGTTTTTACCGTTGTGAAGTTGATGCCGTCGGTGCTGGTCGCCAGTGCAATGGAACTCGTGGAACAATAGTTCGCTTCATAAAGCATGTAGTACGTGCCATTGACCACTACCACCGACGGCCAGCGCGCGTCTGCAGGAAGCGAGTTCAGCCGGACCGGTTCCTGCCAGTTGGACAGGTCCGTGCTTCGCGCAATACCGATTCCCCCACAGCCCTGCGATCCCACATATGCGGCATACGTGAATCCGGCGCTATTCGCCTGAACGACGCTCATGGTGTGCGGCACAGGAATTTGTGCTGCAGCATTCGCAGTAAATACCAATTGTGGGGCGCTCAATGGAAAGTAGCCGGCAGGATTCGCCGACGTGGCCTCGAAATCGTCGAAGAAGCTGAACGTGGCCCGTCCGTTGGAAGCGCTCGCCGCCGCGGAATTGCCGTAGTATAGCCAGATAGTGGCGCCGGCTTCTGGAATCGTCGGAATCTGAACCCAGATCGCCGCTGTGTTTCCGGCCCGCCAGTCCGCAATCCAGAAAGGAATCAGCGTCACACCGTCACTCGACGTGACTCGAAGATCCGCGCCGTTACTTTGCGCGTGAGCAAAGTCAAACGACGCGTCCAGGGTGACCTTGACCTGGAAATTCGCAAGTGGATTACCGTTTGGATTTGAAATGGAGACTTCGCTGCGATACCGCCACGCCGAATTCATCCACGTCTGAGCGTGGGCCGGCCCGCAGATTCCAAACAAAAAAACAAAAGCAAAAGACGCGGCAAAAGCAAACATCCGTGTTCTTTGCTCGCGGTTCACTTTAAACAATACAACCATAAAATGAAACGCACCCTCGTACAACGAGGCGGCAAATTACACGACTTTGCAAATTTTTGAAAGGAATTATTTGATCGTGCTAACCGGAAACTCTCTTCATGAGCTGGCCACACGCGCCGGAGACGTCGCTGCCGCGGCTCCTGCGGACGAATGTGGCGAGCCCGCGCTCCAGAAGGAAATCATGGAAGCGGAGGACGGTGCCGTCATCGGATCTCGAAAACATCAGTTCGGGAGCGGGATTGAGAGGGATGAGATTCACCTTAACGCGTAAGCCGCCGAGCAAATCCAGCAGATGCTGTGCGTCATCAAGCGAGTCGGTGATTCCTTCGATCATGACGTATTCCAGCATCACGCGCTTCTGGCGTTGTGGGGGCAATGCCCGCACAACCGCAAGGACGCTTTCGATCGGATGCCTGCGATTGATCGGCATTAATTGATCGCGTTTTGAATTTGTCGCACCGGTCAGCGAAATCGAGAGATTCGGAAACAGGGGCTCGAGGGCGAGCCGCTCGAGTGCGGGGACAAGTCCGGCAGTAGACAGCGTGATCCGATGAAGTGAAAGGTTGAATCCATGGTCATCATTCAGAATCGTGATGGCCTTCAGCACATTGTCGTAGTTCTGCAGGGGCTCGCCCATGCCCATGAAGACAACGCTGAAACGATTGGTGTTTGTCCTTTGGGCTGCGAGCAGCACGACCTGTGAAACGATTTCGCCCGTGGTCAAATTGCGCTTGAGACCCAACAGGCCCGTGAGACAAAACGTGCAGCCGAGTGCACAGCCCACTTGCGACGAGATGCAAAACGTCAGGCGTCCCTCGGTCGGAATAATGACGGACTCGATCATTTCGCCGTCCGTGAGACGCAGGAGAAATCGCTCCGTGGCGTCCTCGGATTTGAAAGATTCCACAATCTCGGGAAGGTCGAAGGTGAAAATGTCGGATTCGGGAAATGTTCTGTCCTGGTATACGGATTGAAAGAGCTGTTTTGCTAACAAAGGAGAGTTGACGAATTGGATCACTTCGGCTCGTGAATGCTCGAAAAAATTCGTCATGGTCTATGAAGCTCGGAATGAACGCATTCCCCACTGTAGGGGCGGTCTATGACCGCCCACAATTACGAGGAATGCAATCCTCCAAATTGCGGGCGGTCATAGACCGCCCCTACATTGGGGTATCGCATTCATTCACACCATAGCCCGCGCCTACAGGGGAACAGGCCTCAAACTTTCAGGATTTCCTGTTCTTTATTCTTCGCCACTTCCTCAAGCTTGTGCACAAAATCATCTGTCAGCTTTTGAATCTCGTCGAGAAACTTTTTCTCTTCGTCTTCAGAAATCAGCTTGTCCTTAAACTGCTTTTTCAGAAATTCGTTTCCGTCGCGGCGGATGTTGCGGACGGCGGTTCGATGGTCTTCGAGAACCTTGTGAACATGCTTGGCCAAAGTCTTGCGCCGGTCTTCGGTCAGCGGCGGAATTGGAATCCGTACCATTCTTCCGTCATTCGACGGATTCAATCCGAGATCCGAGCTTCGAATCGCCTTCTCGACCGGCCCGACCAAAGAGGCATCGTAAGGTTGCACGGTAATCAGCGTTCCATCCGGGGTTCCCAGTTGCGCCACCTGATTGATCGGAGTCGGGGTACCGTAGTAGTCGACGGTAATGTTATCGAGAATGGAAATTGACGCACGTCCCGTGCGAATGGTGCTGAGTTCCTTTCTCAAATCTTCAACCGCTTTTTCCATGCGGCGCTTAATTTGAATGATTTCTTCCTTTGCGGTCATGTTGGCCTCGCTTGGTCAGAACACCAGTGAACCGATCTTCTCACCCATAATGACGCGCTTGATGTTGCCGCGAGTCTTCATATTGAACACGATGATAGGAACCTTGTTATCCTTGCACAGTGAAATTGCCGTAGTATCCATTACTTCAAGTCCCTGTGTCAGGACATCGAGATAGGTAATTTCCGGAAAAAACTTCGCATCCTTTACTTTGACCGGATCTGCGCTGTAAATGCCATCCACCTTCGTGGCTTTGAGAATAACCTCGGCTTTGATTTCCATGGCGCGCAGCGCGGCTGTGGTATCGGTCGAGAAATATGGATTGCCCGTTCCAGCAGCGAAAATCACAACCCGTTTTTTTTCCAGATGACGGATCGCGCGGCGCCGGATAAACATTTCGGCAACCTGCCGCATCTCGATGGCGGACTGGACGCGCGTATGGACGTCGAGTTTTTCGAGCGCATCCTGAAGGGCGAGCGCATTCACCACCGTCGCCAGCATGCCCATGTGATCGGCAGAAACGCGATCGAAGCCCTGGGCGCTGGCCGCGAGTCCACGAAAAATGTTGCCGCCGCCAATTACGACAGCGATTTCCACGCCGAGTCTGTGAATTTCGCGAATCTCGCTCGCGATGCGCTGCACCATTTGAGGTTCGATACCGAAGCCCTGATCTCCCATCAGGGCTTCGCCGCTGAGCTTGAGCAGAACCCGCCGGTATTTGGGAGTTTCCTGTGAATCCACGTTTTGTCCTTTTTTCGAGGTTATTCGCCCAGAGCTTCGCGGACATCCGCGGCAAGGTCCGTGGATCGTTTTTCGAGCCCTTCACCGGTCATGAACCGGTCGAACCGCCGCACACGGACGTTCTCTCCGATTTTCGCGATCAGTGAATTGATGGCCTGTTCGACGGTTTGCTTGTCGTCTTTCACGAACGACTGATCATAAAGACATGCCGCCTGATAGTAATTGGTGAGCTTGCCTTCGACAATCTTGTCGACTATTTGCGGTGGCTTTCCCGGAGGAACCTGGCCGCGTGCAATTTCCTTCTCGCGTTCGAGTACGTCGGCGGGCACTTCTTCCCGGCGCACATAGGAGGGATTCATTGCGGCAATGTGCATGGCAATGTCTTTGACCAGAGCTCGGAAGTCCTCGCTGCGCGCCGCGAAATCCGTTTCGCAATTGACTTCGACGAGAACGCCAAGCTTTTCGCCCATGTGGATGTAATGCCCGATCATTCCTTCCGCGGCGACGCGCGCTGCCTTTTTCTGTGCGGAGGCCAGTCCCTTCTTGCGAAGGAAATCAATGGCAGCTTCCAATTCTCCCTTTGTTTCGACCAGGGCGTTTTTGCAGTCCATCATTCCGGCGCCGGTCTTCTCGCGAAGTTCCTTCACCATCTGTGGCTTAATATCCATAACTCTTCCTGCTCCGTTACATAGAAATGGCCCCCGCTACCCCGGTCGCAGTTGAATTCGGGGGCAGAGGGGGCCAGACGTTTTTAATTACAACGTTGCTGAAGCTTCGCTGGTTGCTTCAACCGGCCCTTCTCCAGGTGCGTTCATTTCCGCACGCTTGGCGCGAGTCCGCTCGCGGGGCGAGCCACCGCCGTCCAGAGGATCACCGTCATCTTCGCCTTTGGCGGCATCCGGGCCGCCGCCTTCGCCGCCGCGGCCTGCTGCCTGGCCTTCAATGGCGGATTCGGCAATCTTCGTCGTAAACAGACGAATGGCGCGCAGCGCATCGTCGTTTCCGGGAATGACATAGTCGACAAAATCCGGATCGCAGTTCGTATCGACGATTGCGATCACTGGAATTCCCAGACGCCGCGCTTCGGCGACGGCAATCGCCTCGTTATTCGAATCGATCACGAAGATCGCATCCGGAAGCCGCGGCATTTCTTTGATGCCTGAAAGATTTTTTTCCAGCGCAGTGCGTTCGCGTTCGAGACGTGTGACTTCCTTTTTGGGAAGTACTTCGTAACGGCCGTCGGTCGCAGTGGCATCCAGCTCTTTTAGCCGCTTGATGGATTTCTGAATCGTCAGGAAGTTGGTCAGCAAACCGCCAAGCCACCGCTGGTTGACATAAAACATGCCGCAACGTCTGGCTTCTTCGGCGATGGCATCCTGAGCCTGTCTCTTGGTTCCGACAAAGAGGATGATTTTCCCCTGGGCCGTGAGATCCGTAACAAACTGTGTGGCTTCCTTGAAAAGACGAAGAGTCTTCTGCAGATCGATGATGTAGATTCCGTTTCGCTCCCCATAGATGTATTGCTTCATCTTGGGATTCCAACGTTTGGTCTGGTGGCCGAAATGAACGCCGGCCTCCAAAAGTTCCTTCATTGTGATAGACGCCAAAAATACCTCCTGTTGCAGTACCCTGAAAAACTTTCACCAGCAGGGAGGCGATCCCTGCTGGCGAAAAGGACCATCTTAACGTTTCGAGAACTGGAAGCGCTTGCGAGCTCCCGGCTGACCATACTTCTTGCGCTCCTTCATTCGAGGATCGCGTCGTAAAAAACCTGCTTTTTTCAACACCGGCCGGAGTTCGGGACTGAACTGGCACAGTGCCCGCGCAATGCCGTGCTGCGCCGCACCTGCCTGACCTCGCATCCCTCCACCGGCGACTCGAATAATCACATCGAACCGCGCTGCCGTATCCGAAGCCACCAGAGGTTGCTTTACCAGCATGCGATCGATTGCATCGAAAAAGTACGTTTCGAATGCTCTGTCGTTTACCGTGAGGTTGCCTGTTCCGGGTCTGAGGAATACTCGTGCGGTGGATGTCTTTCTGCGGCCTGTTCCGTAATTCTGAACTAGATTCAAATCGCCTCCATAAATCTACAGCGCCAACGGCTCGGGTCTCTGAGCGGCATGCGGGTGCTGAGCCTCCGCATACACTTTCAATCGCTTCATCATCCGCTTGCGCAGCTTATTCTTTGGCAGCATGCCGGCTACCGCATCCACAAACACATTCTCGGGCTTCGTATCCAAAACCTTGCGGGCGCCAATCGACCGCAATCCTCCAGGATATCGTGTGTGGTGATGGTAAATCTTCTGATCCAGCTTCTGGCCCGTCAAACGAATTTTATCGGCGTTAACAATGACAACGTGGTCCCCCGTTACCAAAAACGGGGCATAATGTGGACGATGCTTACCGGTAAGAATGGCCGCGACTTTGGTGGCCACACGGCCAAGAACCTGTCCGGTGGCGTCGATCACGTACCATTTGTCCAGTGCGGACACTTCGTCCGCCGTCATAAATCTTGTAGACATGCTCTGTTACTCTCCGGGAGCTGATGGCAAAGTTTTAATAGTATAGGAGCCTTACAACCATGTCAATACGGCATCTCCTTATTCTTGTTGCTTTAACGCCTGTTTTGGCCTGCTCGACAAAAGCCCAGACGGGAAGGGCGGGCGCCGCCGTTTCCATCGCGGATCTTCTGCTCAAAGACGAGATTCAAAAGGCCGAACAGACGCTCCAGTCCGCACCAAGATCGGCTGAGAACGTGGCGTATCAGGGTGAAGTCGAGTTTCGCAAAGGCAATTTCGACAAGGCGAAGTCGCTATACCAGTCTGCCATCCAGATGAATGAAAAGACGGCACGCGCCCACTTCGGTATGGGCAAACTGGCTCTCGCCAAAGTGAAAGCGAAGGACGCGTTCCAATCGTTCAAGCGCGCCATCGAACTGGAGCCCAACGAACCGCTCTACCACTTCTATGCGAGCGAGGCAGCAGACCTCGACAAGAACACTGCCGAAAGCAAAAAGCAGCTCGAAGAGTACGTGCGGCTCAATCCTCATGACGATGCAGACCGGCTCACCGAGGCAAAGGCCGGTCTCGCACTGGCTGCTGCATTTGGAAACAAGGAATACGCTGTAGTCGATGGACCGAAGGAACCGCAGCCCATTCCCCTTCGCAAAGCCATCAATCTGATTTTCACGGATGTGAAGATCAACGGAAAGGGTCCGTACAACTTTGTTGTCGACACCGGCGCCTCTCAAACTGCTCTTAGTCAGAAAGTGGCCCGCGACCTTGGGCTGAGTGTCATTACATCCACGATCATGCACGGAGTGGGAGGATCCGGGAAGGTGGATTCCAAGATCTATCGTCTCGATCGCCTGCAAATTGGAGAGATCTCCGTCAAGGACCTTCCGGTTGGAACTTTTGACGACCCGCTCGTCAGCCAGCTTGCCGACGGAATCATCGGAACGTCCATGCTTGCGGACTATGTCGTCACCATCAATTATCCGGACAGCCGAATAGAACTGACCCATAAGCCGGCAGCAACAGCCGATGCCATTCCGGTCTGGTACTTCAGCAACATGTTGCTGCTTCCCACGGACATCAATACGCAGCACGGCAATCTGATTGTGGATACCGGTGCAATTACAACCGTTCTGTCGCTCGAAATGGCCAACGCCATGGGAATTACCGAAAAGACACCGGGGGCGAAAGTGGATACGGGACTGGGCGGTGTAGGCGGAGCTCAGGGAACCGTGCTGATGATTCCACGCGTCACATTGAAAACGGTGCGGCAGTCCGAAGCCCTGAATTCGGCGCTGGCAATCGACCTCAAGGACATTTCAAAAATGCTCGGAACAGAAGTGTCAGGCGTTGCGGGATTCGACTTCCTGCAGAGCTACAAGCTCACGCTGGATTACTACAAGGCGGAAATCCACCTATCGAAGTAGAGCGTGCTGTAGGCGCGGTCTATCAAGAAATCCCTCTCCCAACGGGAGAGGGGGCCGCGCAGCGGCCGGTGAGGGGTACCGCAAGTAACAATTTTTACTTGAGGTACCCCTCACCCGGCCTTCGGCCACCCTCTCCCGTTGGGAGAGGGATTGAGATGAAAGTCATCGTAGAATATCGGCGATGAACGCAGAACGGCGAAATCCGAATTCCGTCGATATCGATCTATACCCTACCGAACGAGTTCTCAAGATCATCAACAGCGAGGACGCGAACGTTGCTGCCGCAGTCGCGACCGCAATCCCTGAAATTGCGAAGGCCGTCGATTTGGCGGTAACCACCATTCAGAATGGCGGCCGCGTCCTTTACGTCGGAGCCGGTACAAGCGGCCGTATCGCGTTGCTCGATGCCGCCGAATGTCCGCCGACATTCAGTTCGCCTCCCGATTGGATACAAGCGATCATTGCCGGGGGAGCAAAGGCTGTAATGGAAGCCTTTGAAGGCGCGGAAGACGATCGGGCGTTGGCGGAAACCGACCTGAAAGACAAAAGCCTCAGCAAAGCCGATCTCGTTATCGGCATCGCTGCCAGTGGTAAGACTCCATACACGGACGCTGCTCTGGAATATGCAAAGAAAATGAACGCCGGCACCGTTGCCGTTATAACCTCGCCGGATTCTCCGATGACGAAAACCGCAGATGTCGTGATTTGCGTTCCTGTCGGACCCGAAATCATTACGGGTTCCTCGCGAATGAAAGCCGGCACTTCCCAAAAACTCGTCCTCAACATGATCAGCACCGCGACGATGATCCGCCTGGGAATGACTTACAGCAACTGGATGATCAACGTCAATATGACCAACCAAAAATTGAAGGAGCGCGGCGTCCAGATACTGCGGGAAATTCTCGGCGTGAACACCGACGAAGCACAGGTCCTTTCGGTAGCCTCAGGGGGAAAACTGAAGCTCGCGGTCATCATGGGTACGCTTGGCTGCGATCGCAAGGAAGCGGAACAGCGCCTGGCCGAAGGAAAAGGCAATCTCCGCAAAGTTCTTGGCCATCTGGGCACCGGACGTGAGTGACCGCTTTCTGGTCATCGACGCCGGAACCATTCTGAGCCCCACAGAAAAATTTTCACCGGGCCGCGTTGTGATACGAAACGGTATGGTCGAACGCGTGGGGTTGTCTTCCGATGTGTTCATTCCTCAGGGCGCAGAACGAATTCACGCCGCGGCCTTCACGCTGGTCCCGGGATTTATCGATCCGCACATTCACGGTTGTGCGGGCGTCGACGTCATGGACGCCTCGCCCGCATCCATGAACAACATCAGCAAGATGCTCGCGGCACACGGGACGACGTCATTTTTACCCACGACGGTTTCTGCGGCTCCACAGGTTTTGGGCGATGCACTGGATCGTCTTGGGGTGCTACTCGATCAGTCTTTTGATGGAGCAACGCCGCTGGGTATTCATCTCGAAGGTCCATTCATCAATACCGGCAAGCGTGGCACTCACCGCACGGACAACATCGTCAAACCCGAAGCGTCGCTGCTCGAGGCCTGGACCGCGAGAGCTCGAGGGAAGTTAAAACTAATCACCATTGCGCCAGAGCTGGATGATGGGTTGAAAGTTACGAATGCGGCCAGATCATCCGGAATCACGGTCGCCATGGGCCACTCGAATGCTACTTTTGAGCAGGCAGCGTCCGCGTCGAATGCGGGTATCTGCTATGCGGTTCATACTTTCAATGCCATGCGGGAGTTCCGCCATCGCGATTCCGGAATCATCGGCGCCGTGCTTTCCGACGATCGGATATTCGCGGAAATCATCGCGGATGGAATTCATGTCAGTCCGGAAGTCGTCAAAATTTTTGCCCGCTCCAAGGGACACGAACGGATACTGTTGGTTACCGATGCGATCAGCGCAACGGGCATGCCGGACGGCCCTCATGTTCTCGGAACGGAAACCATCCAGGTCAAAAACGGGATTTGCCGGGACGCCGAAGGACGGCTTGCCGGAAGCACATTGACACAGGATGCCGCCCTGCAAAATTTCGTTTCATTCAGCGGGATGCGGATGGAAGACGCTGTGTTCGGGCTTACACTGAATCCCGCGCGTGCGTTGAATATTCAGGGCCGAGGGCGCATTGAACCCGGGTCTCATGCAGATTTGACCATGTTGGATGATGGGTTGCGCGTGGTGCGGACATTTGCACGCGGCAGGCTGGTATTTGAAAGGCATTGATCAGCGATGGATAAATTGAAAATCAAGGGGGGCGCTCCGCTTCAAGGCCAGATCCAGATCAGCGGAGCCAAAAACTCGGCCCTTCCCGCAATGGCCGCGGCGTTGTTGACGGCAGAGGAACTGACCCTTGAAAACCTCCCCATGGTGAACGACATTATCACCACCCGCCGGTTGTTGCGGGAGTTGGGCGCGGAAGTCGAATTTCCGAACAGCTCGTCCGCAAAATTGAAGTCACGGAACATCGTCTCCCACGAAGCGCCGTACGATCTGGTAAAAACCATGCGCGCTTCCGTGCTGGTGCTCGGGCCTCTCCTGGCGCGTTCCGGACGCGCTCGCGTTTCCATGCCTGGCGGATGCGCCATCGGCGCCCGGCCGATCGATCTTCACATCAAGGGATTTGAAAAGCTGGGCGCCACTGTCGCCACCGAATACGGCTACGTCGAGGCGTCTGCGAAAAGACTCAAGGGTGCGAATATCGTTTTTGAAAAAATCACAGTGACCGGCACGGAAAACCTGATGATGGCTGCCACGCTGGCCGAGGGAATCACCACGCTCGTAAATGCCGCTCTCGAACCGGAAGTCACCGACCTTGCCGAATTGCTGAACAAAATGGGAGCAAAGATTTCCGGCGCGGGAACGTCAACAATCACGATCGAGGGAGTAGACACTTTACACGGCGCGAGGCATTCGATTATTCCGGATCGAATCGAAGCCGGTACATTTCTTGCGGCCGGGGCAATGGCGGGTGGCGATCTGGAACTGGTTGCGTGCAACCCAGGTCACCTGACCAGCGTAATTTCGAAATTTCGCGAAGCCGGCGTGAATATCGAAGAAGGAAAGAATCGCCTTCGCGTTCGCGGAGGGGCTCCGCTGCGGTCTGCGGATGTCGTCACTCACGAATATCCAGGATTCGCCACCGACATGCAGGCGCAATACATGGCGTTGATGACGCAGGCGAATGGAATTTCACTGATCACGGAAAGCATTTTCGAAAATCGATTCATGCATGCCAGCGAATTGATGCGCATGGGAGCCAACATCCGAATCGATGGGTCCCGGGCCGTCGTCGCCGGAAAATCACGACTGACGGGCGCTACCGTGATTGCTTCCGATTTGCGGGCCAGCGCGTCTCTGGTTCTCGCTGCGCTCGTCGCCAAGGGCGTCACGACCGTCGATCGGATCTATCATCTGGATCGCGGATACGAAAAGCTGGAAGAAAAACTGCGGTCCATTGGCGCCCACATCGACAGGGTAAAGTAAGAACAATCCCCGATGATCCTCGACGTTTCACCCCTGCGCAAATATCGCGACTACCGACTGCTGTACATCGGACAACTGGTGTCTTTGTTTGGAAGCATGGTCACCTATGTTGCCGTGCCGGTGCAGGTGTACAACCTCACGCAATCCAGCTTCACTGTTGGACTGCTGGGGACGGTACAGCTCATACCGTTGTTGTTCTTTGCACTTTGGGGAGGCGTATACGCGGACAGCATGGATCGGCGCCGGCTGCTGGTGGTTTCCGAGATTCTGCTGGCGCTGGGTTCGGCCGCATTGGCGCTGAATTCCCTCATTCCGCATCCCAGCGTGATTCTGATTTTCATCGTCACGGCTGCGATGTCTGCATTGAATGGATTTCACCGGCCGGCACTGGATGCAATCACACCGCGGCTGGTTGAACGGCAGGATCTGCGCGCAGTTGCCGCATTGAGCAGTCTGAGATATTCGCTGAGTTCCATCGCCGGCCCGGCTCTCGGCGGCTTACTGATCTGGAAACTGGGGATTGCTTCGACCTATACCATCGACGTTGTGTCGTTTGTGATTTCACTGGTGGCACTGGCGTCGATCCGTTCCATGCCGGAACGGGAAAAAGTGAAACCCAATCTGAGCAGCATTGTCGAAGGTCTGAGGTATGCCTCCAGCCGCCCCGAACTTATCGGTACCTATGCCGTCGACATGATGGCAATGACGTTCGCCATGCCGATGGCATTGTTTCCTGCCCTTGCCGTTGCCTGGGGAGGCAGCAAGGCTGTGGGCTATCTCTACTCCGCGATGCCCATCGGAGCCCTCCTGGCGACGATCTTGAGCGGCTGGACTTCAAAGGTGAATCGCCATGGCGTGTTCGTCATTGTTGGAGCCTCAATCTGGGGCATCGCCATTATTGCCATGGGATTCACGTCGTCGTTGCTGGCAACATTGTTATTCCTCGGAATCGCAGGAGCCGGAGATAACATTAGCGTGATTTTTCGTGCCGCCATCTGGAATGAAACTATTCCGAGCGAACTGCGCGGCCGGCTTGCGGGAGTCGAAATGATCAGTTATCTGAGCGGTCCGATGCTGGGCAACACGCGTGCGGGGTGGGTGGCGTCCATGTCGTCGAACAGCTTCTCGATCGCCTCCGGAGGAATTATCTGTCTGGCGGGAGTCCTGGTCTGCATTCCGCTTCTGCCGAAGTTCTGGAAATACCGCCGGGTGTGAATTTTCCCCGCGCTTCCCCAATGTAGGGGCGGTCTATGACCGCCCACAATCTGTGAGATTGCATCCCTCAAAATTGTGGCGGTCATAGACCGCCCCTACATTGGGAAAGCGGAACCAATACAGTCTGCAATGCTCAATCGGAATGCGGGGCTGTTATATATTCCATTCATCATGATGTTGATCGTAGTGCGTCACGGCGAAACCGAATGGAACGTTGAGCACCGCGAAATCGGACAGCTCGATAGCCCGCTGACCGACCGTGGAATCCGTCAGGCCGAAGCGATCGGGCGGCGTTTACGTTCATTCAAGATTGACCATTTTTACAGCAGCGACCTCGGGCGTGCGGTTCATACCTCCGAAATCATTTCGAAATACCTTCCTGAGCTGAAGCTTCAACTCGACGCCGGCCTTCGCGAGCGGAGCATGGGAGCGTTCGAGGGATTGACATGGGACGAGATCCGCGAACGCTATCCGTCGAAGGAAGAGGAGTACGTGCGCAACGGCTTCTTCGAATTTGTTCCAGGAGGAGAAAGCGCGCAGCAACGGGTCGATCGCACAGAGAAGACTTTTACAGCAATCGCGGAGAGGCATCCTGAGGAAACCGTGCTTGCCGTAACTCACAGTGGAATCCTGACAGGACTGCTGCAGTTCGTGCTCGGCGTTCCATTCGCCAATGGACAACGATTCATCAAGCAAAACGCCAGTTTCAACTCATTTGAATATGGCAAATCCGGCTGGCGGCTTCACACCTGGAATGATGTCGGCCACCTTGACGGCATGAAATAGATCGAACCCAGTGCCTCCGTTGCGGTCAAAAAAGCCGGTATATAATCCCGCGGAGAAAATCCGATGAAACTAAATGGTGCAAAGAAGTTTCTGCTGTTATTTGCTGCGGCAGTTCTGGCGCTTTCCCTCACCGGAACCGCCCAGCGAGGAACCGCGAGTGGAGAGTGGCGCCATTATGGTGGAGATGCAGGCGGCACGAAGTATTCGGCGCTGGATCAGATCAATGCCTCCAACGTAAACAAGCTTCAAATCGCCTGGCGCTGGAAGACGTCCTCGCTCGGCGGAGCCGTCGATTCCAACTGGGAAGTGACGCCCCTGATGATCGGCACAACGCTGTACTTCACCGCGGGAGCCACGCGTTCTGCGGTTGCCGTGGATGCTGCGTCCGGTGACCTGAAATGGAAGTACGTTCTGGATGAAGGGGTGCGGGGTCAGAGAGCACCGCGCACCAACAATCGCGGACTGGCGTACTGGTCGGATAATGCGGGCACCGAACGGATCATCATGATCACGCCGGGATACCAGCTGGTGGAACTCGACGCGAAGAGCGGACGCCTCGTCCCCGGTTTCGGCAATGGCGGTATCGTGGATCTTTGGGAAGGTCTCGACTACAAGGTCGAACCCGGACAGATCGGAGCCTCTTCACCTGCCATGATCGTCGGCGACGTCGCTATTGTCGGTGCCGCCCTGCAAGGTGGGACCTCGCCGCCTCTCATGCACAACGTTCCAGGCTATGTTCGCGGATACGATGTCCGGTGCGGCAAAATAATCTGGACATTCCATACCGTTCCGAAGCCGGGCGAATTCGGCTATGACACGTGGGAAAACAAATCCGCGGACAATACCGGCAATACTGCCGTCTGGGCACCGATGAGCGCAGATCCCGAGTTGGGATATGTATATCTGCCTGTGGAAATGCCCACGGGTGACTACTATGGAGGGCACCGCCCGGGCAACGGCCTCTTCGGCGACACTCTGGTTTGTCTGGATGCGAAGACCGGCAAGCGGATCTGGCACTATCAGCTGGTCCACCACGATGTTTGGGATTTTGATATTGCATCGGCTCCGGTACTGCTCGACGTCACCGTTAGCGGCAGGCCGGTGAAGATCGTCGCTCAGGTGAGCAAGCAGGGATTCATCTATGTCTTCAATCGCGTCACCGGCGACCCGATCTGGCCGATTGTTGAACGGCCAGTGCCGCAGTCGGACGTTCCGATGGAGAAGACATCTCCGACTCAACCGTTCCCGACAAAGCCGCTGCCATTTGATCGTCAGGGCGTTACCGAAAACGACTTGATTGATTTCACTCCCGCAATCAAGGCCGAAGCACTTCGTATCGCATCTCAATTCAAGCTGGGCCCCATCTTTACTCCGCCGATTGTGGGAGGAACCGACGGGAAGCTGGGCACTCTGACCGTACCTCACAACCAGGGAGCGGCGAATTGGGAGAGTGCAGCTGCCGATCCGGAAACGGGAATCATTTTCATTCCATCGGTAACGAACTGGTGGGCCAACGCTCTCGGACAGGGCGGCCAGCGATCCGATATGGCTTACGTCGGACGCTCCGCGCGCGTCGAAGCTCCATTAGGCCTGCCGCTGATCAAGCCGCCATGGGGAAGAATCACAGCCATTGATTTAAATACCGGCGATCACGTGTGGATGGTCCCCAACGGATCGGTTATCGATTCCGTGAAGAACAATCCTGCGGTTGCCGGCGTCGATCTGAGCATGGCTGGAAATCCCG
This sequence comes from Terriglobia bacterium, assembly GCA_041481485.1. Taxonomy (GTDB): domain Bacteria; phylum Acidobacteriota; class Terriglobia; order 20CM-2-55-15; family 20CM-2-55-15; genus JBGPBY01. The sequence continues at coordinate 11,298 of JBGPBY010000014.1, read as the reverse complement.
AACGTGCGCCACTGCTGGTCACGAAAACGCTTCTCTTTGCGGGAGACGGCGCCGGATTGTTTTCTTCGGGGCCCGGAGGTGGCGGAAGGAAATTCCGCGCGCTCGACAAGAAGACAGGCAAGACTATCTTTGAAATGGAGTTGCCTGCCAACGCGACCGGCTTGCCGATGACGTATATGGCCGACGGTAAACAGTTCATCGTCGTCGCCACCGGTGCGCGTAACGCCCCGGCAGAACTGATCGCGCTCACGCTTCCGTAACGGATGAGACTGTGGCCGCGGGCTTTGGCGGCCATAGTAGATTTAAATGAATGCGATCCCCCAATGTAGGGGCGGTCGATCATGAAATCCCTCTCCCAACGGGAGAGGGCGGCCGAAGGCCGGGTGAGGGGTACCGCAAGTAAATATTGTTACTTGTGGTACCCCTCACCGGCCGCTGCGCGTCCCCCTCTCCCGTTGGGAGAGAGATTTCTTGATCGACCGCCCCTTCCAGGATTTCCTCTGTCGATCCGTGACGCGCATTCCGGCCGTGCGGCTTTCTCGCTAAACCAGCCGCGCGGTTCCATCCAGCTTCCCCAAATTACGGTCGAATGTGCCGAGCGGTAATTGTCCGGCCTTTCGCGAAATCTCGAGTACCAGACAATCGGAAAAGCCAAGTGCCGGCTTTTTTCTGAAGGTTTCAAGCGCCCGTTCAACAGAATCCGAATCCTGTAACGTCAGATGTTCATGTTTTAAAAGCTTGTCAATGGCGTCCGAAACTTGTCCGGGAGTTCTGCCATAGACGGAATCAAGCACCCATGTTGTCTCTGCCAAAACCAAATGGGCAACCCACGCTCCTTGAGACACAAATTCTTCTGCCAAGTCCACTTGAACTTCATCGTCTCTGACAATGAGTCGAACCAGGACATTCGTGTCAATTGCCCGCATGACGCTTTCGAATGTTCCTGCGAATTCCTTCCCGAATTTCTTCTGAGGACTTTGGAGCCGGTTTACCTTTCGGGAAAAGTGCATTGTGGACGTCTGTTGAACTGTAACGGCCAGCTCTTCGGACGAAAATCTCGCCATCGCGTTCGTCCCATTCCAGTACCGCGCCTGGTGTGATGCCAAGCTTTCGACGAATTTCGGAAGGAACTGAAATCTGTCCCTGGGAAGTCATTCTGGAGTGTGCAATTGCCATAGGTCTACCATTACCATGGTAATGGCAGTACTTCAATTCAATTGCGACCGATCCCTGAGGTTATAAGTGCCGGATCTGCGGGAGATCCTGCGGAAGAAGAAGAAAAAGAGGGTGGCCACGAAAGCCCCGCGAATCAGAGATCCCGCCAGTGACGGTGGAGCGGTTTGAATAACGCAGTTGTGAAATGCGCCGGTATTGACCCAGACTTTGATGCAGTTTGTCCAATCACGATTCAGAAACCGATTCGCCAGGACAACGGTAGCGAACATCGCAGCGGACATCCATAACAGGCGAACGTTGGAGATCGGGGATTGCGCTTTGTCCAGCGTCATAGCGGGATTCTATCACCCTCAACCCCAGCCGCGATAGCGGCGGCAGTTCGCTGGCCAACGGCGTTAGCCGATGGAAAATGAACTAATAAAAACAGAGTGCCGTAGGCACGACAGATCTAACAACCGCACTCTGAGGTTCTGTTTCGGAGCGTATCCACGGGAGGAGAAATTTCAGAACTCATTTCCCGCGAGCAAGAGCGCTCACCGAGCTGACGGATAGCGGACTGTCGTGCCTTACGGCACTCTGTTTTGTTAGTTTTCATTTCCACCGGCTTACGCCGGTGGCTAACGAACTGCCGCCGCTAACGCGGCTGGGATCGCATCTGCGGTCTCTACTTCTTCACCCCTTGAAAAATGACCGGGGCGCCGGCGTAGTTGTCGAGCGCGATGGTTTTGGCTGTCTTATCCGCGACGATTTTCGCGGCGATGGAGGCTTTACCTTCGCCGGAAGCCGTCTTGCCGATTCGAAGCTCAATCACGCTAAACGGGTACGTCACCGCGCTAGCGGAGCCTGTCAGTTTCCATCGTTGCGGCTCGAAGGTTCCGAGGGTGCGGTCCGTGATCAGGATAATCCGTTCGCTGCCATCGGCAGCGGCGATGCGGTAGGCGTACTTTAGCGCGTAGCCTGCGGTTTCGCTCGTCCACACATATCCCACACTGGCGGCGCGTTGCAGCACCGGGGGCAACCCATTGTCTCCGCTGCTGATTGCATTGAAAATGTTGTCGCGTTCCATATCCGTGGACCAGCGAAGAATGTCGATCCGAATGGCTTCGCCGGAACCGCTGGTATTTGCGGTAGTCGCCGTATAACGGGCAACCGGAGGTGCAACCTGGCCGAAAAGCGTTGCTGCCGCCACCGACATCAAAACCAGGACAAGAAAACAGCGAGTGCATTTAATACTCATAAGAAACCCTCCCCTAACTGGTACGGGCACATTTTATTCGTTCGTGTGGATGTCGACAAGCCGTGAGCTAGAATACGGCAATGCTGTTTTCCGTTCTCCTTTCCGTTGTCCTCGCGGCTCCCACGGGAACAATTGAAGTCCGTTTTGTAATGCCCGCAAATGCGAAATTGTCGAGACCTGCCCAGGTCGTTGTATTCCCGCACGATTACGTCAATGTGTACATGGCCGAATTGCAGAAGAATCTGGACGACTACTGGGAAGAATTCAAAGACTTGTTTATTCATGACAAGCAGGCATTTCTTTTGTTTCGCGAGCGTGCAAAGCATCGGGCAATGGATTACACGCTGGACCGGATGAAGCGGGAGAATCCGCTTTATATGCCCGATCTGTTGATGACGACGTCGGCCAGCCAGTTCACGTTTCGACATGTTCCTCAGGGCGAATGTGAAGTCGTGGCACTGGTCACCATTGGCAATCAGGAATCGGTGTGGAGCGAAACGCTGATTCTCCGGGACGCGCCTGCCACTGTCGCACTACAACCAACGAATCCGTGAAACCTGAAACATTTCTGATGGTCACCGGAGAAACATCCGGTGACATGTATGGCGCGGACGTCGCCCGCGCTCTCTTCCGCCGGTTTCCGGATTGCCGCATTTTCGGGCTTGGCGGCCAGAGCATGCGGGAAGCAGGTGTCGAAATGGAAGGAGACATTCGCGACACCGCCGTTATGGGGCCATTGGGCGCAGTAGCCAAACTCCCTCTCTTCTACAAAATATTCCGGCGGCTGGCCAATCGCGTCGAGGCCGATCCGCCGTCAGCGGCAATCCTGATCGATTTCTCCGGTTTCAACCTGCCCCTGGCAAAACGCATTCGCGCCGCAGGCAGTCCTGTCGTTTACTTCATCAGTCCTCAGGTTTGGGCTTCCCGCGCCGGCCGCCTCGAGACCATTCGAAAAGTCGTGAACAAGATGCTGGTTATTTTTCCGTTTGAAGAAGAGATTTATCGCAATGCCGGCGTCGATGTGGAATTTGTCGGTCATCCTCTGATGGAAACCGTGCGCGCCACGAAGACAAAGGAGGAATTCTGCCGGGCTCAGAATCTGGACCCGTCCCGGCCAATACTGGCGTTGCTGCCGGGCAGCCGCAGCAAGGAAGTTCGATACATTTTGCCGACGCTGTGTGAAGTCTCGAAACGAATTCTCGCCCGGAAACCGGAAACGCAATTTGTACTTCCGGCGGCGCCAAATCTGGATCGACAAAAGATCGATGAAATCATCAAAGATCACGCCATCACGGTTGTTGCCAACGATGCCTATAACGCGATCCGATATTCCCGGGCCGCTGTCGTTGCCAGTGGCACAGCCACCCTGGAGACGGCCCTGCTCGGAACGCCTGAAGTCATCGTGTATCGAATTTCCGGAATTGAAGCGTGGGTTCTGAAACACTTCGTGTTGAGAGTCCGGATTTTCGGCATCGTGAACATCATCCTTGGCGAGGAAGTGGTCCCCGAACTCTTTCAGGACAGATTCACTCCGGAGCTGGTGACGGAGGCGGCAATCCGCCTGATGGACGACGTCTGGCTGCAGTCGAAAATTCGCGGCAACTACGAGATGCTGCGCCGCAAGCTCAGTGGAGGCAATGTGCCGGAGCGAGTCGCCGAGGCGGTTGCCCGCGTCATCAACTCCGAACGTTCACAAACGACAAAACAATTGTCGAAGGAATAGGCTCGTTGTTTCGGGTCGCAGGCGTGAAATGCGCCGGCCACAGGAGATTGTTGATCCAGCGCGTCACTGCTGGAGTCTGCACACCACCGATAACCTTGTACCCCAGTACTTTCCCCGAAGATCCAACATCGGCCAATACCGATAGGGGTTCACTGGAATCGGTAACGACACTCGACCCTGTCGGAACGAGGGATCGATCCGTCATCCCCACGGGTTGTTCCAGAACCCCAACATCGGTTCTCATATTCTGGGTTCGGAAATTCATTCCGAGACTCCCAATCAACAGGCCGAACGATAAAACGGTCAGTGCAATCCCGGAAACCGCAGGCATGACGACAGGCTTCAATACATTGTTGAACAGGATCTCGACGCGATCGTACCAATTCCCGGAGCGCGCGTGGGACAGCCGGACGCGCGTATCCAGAACCAGATCGGCAGGCGGGCGAACCGGTTCAATTCGCGCAATCATGCTGCGCAGAGACTTGTAGGATTGAAGCTGACGCTGACAGGGCGGGCATTCCTCCAGATGGCTTTCAAGCCGTTCGCATTCGTCTGGTTCGGCCATGGAATCGATGTAGGGACTCATCAGCTCCTGGGCCTGGCTGCATTTAATATTTGAAGCGGACATCATGGTCACACCCTTTGAACAGACAAATATCGAATCAGTGACTTCTTCATATCCGTTCTGGCCCTTGCCAGACGGGACTTCACGGTCCCCACGGAAATATTCAGAATGTCGGCAATTTCGATATAGGAAAAACCTTCGATATCGCGAAGTACGACAATGGACCGATGATCACTGGACAACCGGCTGAGAGCTTCCTGAATTGCCAAATCCTGCTCTCTCGATTCCAGCGCCTGTTCGGGCGAGGGTGCCGTATCGCGAATGCAATAAGCCGTCCTCTCACCGTTGTGGTCATCATCTACGGAAATCGTCGATATCCGATGCCGCCGTTTCCACCACCGCAGCCGATTGAGAATTTCCGACAATCCGACGCGGAAAACCCAGGTCTTCAGTGCGGCATCACCCCGAAATGAACCAATGTTTCGAAAAACCTTAAGGAAAATGTCCTGAACGGCATCCGCCGCCTCGGACGGGTCGCCCAACATACGAAACGCCACGTGGTAAATCGAGGCGTTATACGTCCGGACCAGCTCGTCGTAAGCTGCGTCTTCATTGGCCTGGAGGCGCCGTACAAAAGCGGCATCCTGGCTCTCGGCAGCCGACCCCACCGAGCCAATCGCGCCAACGCTCTGTTCCAAATCGTAATAGGCTAGTTCCCTGCGCATGGTTGCCTTTAATTATACATGGACACCGGGGCCCGCAATTTGTTCCACGAAATTAAGTCCGGACCCAAGAATTTCTTGGACTTTGGCCTGGGAAGGGGCTTCGCAATAGACCCTCAACAGCGGTTCGGTCCCCGACTGGCGGAACAGAATCCAGCTGTCCCCTTCGAGAAAGACCTTGGACCCGTCCAGCGTACTCACTTGCTGCACCTTCCGCCCGGCAAACTGGAGGGGAGGCGTCTCTCGAAGGGTGCGGACCACGGACTGGCCGACCTCAATGGGAACGTGCAGGTCGCGCCGGCCGAAGTGAAATTCGCCGAATTCCTTCCACGTGTCGCGAACCAGCTGCGAGGGGGTTTTTCCGGAGGCGGCCAGCAAGTCCAGCATCAGCAGATTCAGGAATATTCCGTCGCGTTCCGGCATATGCCGTGAAAGGCCGACGCCACCGCTTTCTTCGCCCCCGATCAGGACTTCCTCCTTCAGCATCAGCTCACCGATATTCTTGAATCCGATGGGAGTCTCGTAGCATGGCAGTCCAAGGCTGGAAGCGATACGCGGGACAATCAGGCTTTGTGACACTGTTCGAACGACTGCGCCGCGCCATCCGCGCGTACGGTAGGCATGCAGTAACAGCAGAGGCATGACCTGCAGCGTGCTCATGAAATTTCCGGTTTCATCGACGACTCCCAGACGATCGGCATCCCCATCCGTTGCCAATCCGATGTGACTGCCGGTTTCCACAACACGATCTGCCAGCGGCTTCAATTGCGGCATCATCGGCTCCGGACTAATGCCACCGAAAAGCGGGTCCGGAACTCCTCTCATGGTTTCAATGGTGCACGATGTGTTCTGCAGCATGGATTCGAGGATGCGCGTTCCGCTGCCGTGCATCGAATCGACTACGGCTTTCAGCCGGGACTGCGCAATCTGGTCCCAATCGACAAGTTCATGCAGATGGTCGAAATAGAAGGATTCGGGTCCGGTAATCTCCACTCCATCTTTGGAATCCCGCACTGGAACTTTACCGAGATTCTGTTCAATGACGGCCGTCATGGACGGGGTCGCGCTGCCCCCAAAATGAGCTTTCACCTTGAATCCATTAAAGGCAGCCGGATTATGACTGGCTGTGATCACGACGCCCCCGGCAAATTTCCGGCGGCGAACTTCAAACGAGACATAGGGGGTGGGATAAACACGGTCCATCAGGACAACGCGAAAACCGTTTCCCGTCAGGACTTCAGCGGTGCGCCGGGCAAAATTCGAAGAATGAAACCGGCCATCGAAACCTACAAAGACGGCCCGCTCGGCATCCTTTACGGTGTCAAAGTAAGCCGCCGTAGCCTGTGCGGCAATCGCGACGTTTTCGAACGTGAACGTATCCGCGATGACACCGCGCCACCCATCGGTCCCAAACTTAACGGGGGAACTCATAGAATCGAGAAGTCGGTCACCACGGTCTTATCGCCCAGAACAGTGCCGGGATTCAGTATGGCGGAATGTCCAATCATGCAGCCCTTTCCTACAATGCTTCCAGTGACTCTGGCCTCGGCATCGATCGTAACACCGGGCCAGATTACAGAATCGACGATGTGTGCACCTTCATCGATCTTGCAATTTCGGCCAATGACGGAGTTTTCGATCTTCACTCCACTTCGAATCGTCACATCGGAATCGATGATGGATTTTTCGTCAATAAAAGCATTGGAAATGGCTGCAGGCTTCACGGCACTCCGGCCGACACGAGTCGAACGAAAGCGCCCGGCAAGAATGTCGTGGTGAACTTCGAGGTACTTTGCGGGGGTGCCGATGTCGATCCAGTATCCGTCAAGGACATAGGACAGCACGGATTCCCGATTTTCCAGCAACGTGGGAAACAGACCGCGTTCGAACGAATATGGCTCGCCTTTGGGCATGTATCGAAGCACGGACGGCTCCAGGACGTAAACACCGGCGTTGATCGTGTTGCAGGTGACTTCAGCGGGACCCGGCTTCTCGATAAATCGAAGAACCCGGCCTTCGGGATCGGTTTCCACCAGACCGTAGGCCGACGGGTTTTCCACAGGCGTCAGGACAATAGTCGCAACGGCAGCGGTCTGCCGATGACGGGCGATCGTGGCATTTAAATCCAGCCCGGTCAGAATATCTCCATTAAAAACCACGGTCGTCGAATCGATCTGCGCTTCGGCATTCTTGAACGCTCCACCCGTCCCGAGTGGCGATCCTTCTACGGCATACTTGATTTCAACGCCGTAATCGCTTCCATCTTTAAGCAAATCCTCGATTTTGCGCGGCTGATAGGAAAGGCTCAGAATAATTTCCGTTATTCCGGCACTTCGCATAAGGTCAATCTGGTAGAGCAGGAATGGAGCGTTCGCGACTGGAACGACCGGCTTCGGAGTATTAATGGTCAGTGGACGTAGCCGCGTCCCCTTACCGCCAGCGAGAATAAGGCCCTTCATGTATCCGACCCATCTTATACCAAAAATCCGGCCCGCGATTCTCTGCGGGTGTACTAGAATCAGGCCATGAATCTGGCGAACGGATTGACACTTGCGCGAATTTTTGCTGTCCCGCTGATCGTCACCGTTCTGCTGACCCGGCCAAAAGGCGGCGATATGCTGCTTGCCGTCATTATCTTCCTGCTGGCTTCCGCAACCGATCTTCTGGATGGCTACTTCGCACGGAAACGCGGCGAGGTGACCACACTGGGAATCCTTTTGGACCCGGTTGCAGACAAGCTTCTGATTTCGTCCGTGTTTATTTCCCTGGTGCAGCTCGATCTGGCCCCAGCCTGGATGGTGGTGATCATCGTCGGGCGGGAATTTGCCATCATGGGCCTGCGCAATATCGCATCCGACCAGGGATTCACGATTGACGCTTCAGAGCTCGGGAAGATCAAAATGGTGGCGCAGGTCGTTGCCATCACCCTGCTTCTGCTCGGCACGCGAAACAACATCCTCCTCAGGATCGGGCACCTGGCGATGTATGTCGTCGTGCTCTTCGCGTTGTTATCCGCAGTTCAATACTTCCGGAAATTCTGGACAAAGATCGACGATCGATTCAAAGCCAAGGAGCGCCGGCGCCTCAAACTGGTCCAGAAACGTCCACGCCGCCATGCCCCAACTCAGTGAAAAGGACAGAGAGACATTGCTTCAAATTGCGCGAAGTTCCGTCCACGCCCATCTTGCAAACGAAGTCCCCCGGCCGCCTGAAATGGAATCGGATCCTGCCGGCTATTGCGGGGTATTTGTTTCCATTCATCGCGGGACAGACTTGAGAGGTTGTGTCGGAACCATTGAACCCCAGGAATCACTTCACCGAAGCATTGCCCGATGCGCCGTCGCGGCAGCTTCCAGAGATACGCGCTTCACACCGGTTCAGCTTCCTGAATTGCCGGAATTACAGTTTGAGATCTCCGTCCTTTACCAACTACAGGATGTGATCGACATCGGGGCCATCGAAATCGGTGTTCATGGATTGGTCATATCCCGGGGAAATGCCCGCGGATTGCTCCTGCCTCAGGTCGCGGTGCAGTATCGCTGGGACCGTGAGCAGTTTTTCAATGAAACGTCCCGCAAGGCAGGACTTCCGCCAGGCGCGTGGAAACAGGGCGCGCGCATTCAAAGTTTTATCGCTGAGGTTTTTTCATGATCCTTCAGATTCATTTTCCAAACATTGATCCGGTATTCCTGAGGTTCTACAACATTCAGCTGAGATGGTACGGGTTGATGTACATGATCTCGTTCATCATCGGGTACTTTCTGCTGAAACGCATGGCGAAACAGCGGAAGTTGAAACTCACCGCAGATGACCTGTACGACCTGCTGTTTTACATCATCATTGGAGTAATGGTTGGAGGCCGGATTGGATACGTCCTCTTCTACGATCTGCGAGGGTACCTTCAGACGCCGCTCGATATTCTGAAGATCTGGCAGGGTGGAATGTCGTTTCATGGCGGACTGGTTGGAGTCATTCTCGCAACTCTGTACATCACGCGGAAGAAGGGATGGGACTTCTGGGAAATTTCAGACATGATAGCCGCCGCGGTCCCGGTTGGGCTGGGACTGGGACGAATCGGAAACTTCATCAACGGTGAACTCTATGGGCGGCCCACAACGTTGCCATGGGGCGTTATTTTCCCGGAAGGCGGAGAAATGGCCCGTCATCCATCACAGATTTATGAAGCCCTGCTCGAAGGACTTGTTCTCTATTTGATACTGCGATGGTTGTTCAAGCAGCGCTATCAGCCCGGCACTGTGGTTTGGGGACTTATCGGCTTCTACGGGCTGTTTCGGTTTCTGGTTGAATTCGTACGTGAACCCGATGCCCAGATCGGATTCGATCTGGGCCCGTTCACCCGCGGACAACTTTTGACATTGCCGATGCTCGTGATCGGCCTCTGGAAACTGTTTACCTGTGTTCGACGCGGTCACCCAGAACCAGCGCGTCTGTCGAATAAGTCACGAGCGCACTAGACGTTTTGTCGTCGATCTTCAGGATGACAATTTCGCCGATGGCCGACTGACCGCGATAAACGACGAACAAGTCGCCGATCTTGATTTCATCGTCTTTGCCGAGATCGACGTAGACGATTCCACCTTCTCCAACGATTCCTCCGCCCGTGGGGAACCCGGCTCCGGCAACGTAGGAAGATCCGGATCCGGCAACGGAATTTTTCATCAGCACCAGCGTACCTTTAGTGGATGACTCGGATGCCGCCATTGTGGATGTGAAAGGACGTTTGGACGAAAGTTCCGGCATCTTCAGCGGAACAAACGGAACCAGCAGATCTCCAACTTCAATGGCTTCGCAATTGACGGTAACTCGAGCCAGAGACGTGTCCGCCTGCGCCTGCACGACCTTTATTTGCGCCACATCGAGATAATGCATTCCGAGAATTTGCGATCCTTTGGTGCGCGACAGATCGCTGACGCGTCTTGTCGGACGTACCACGTTGTAGACTGCACCGGGGTTGATCCCTCCGGTGCTGCCCAGGTTGATGCGAACGTAATCGCCTACGGCCGACAGAGTGGCGTTGCCCCGTTCATACGTCGCCGAAACCTTCGTGAAATATTGAACTGTTTCGTTGCGAATGAAACCGGAACACAAAACATCCGAGGCTTTGATTCCCGGAACCCTCCGCGGAGCAGGCAGATCGATTACATCCACGGCTTTGGGTTTGTCGGCAACGGGAATTCTCAGCTTTACCACATTCAGGCCGCGCGAACCCGGAGCCGGAGGAGCTGGGGGAATGACGGGCTCAATCGATTCTGACGGCGCGGCGGCAGCCACGGCAACAGGCTCCGGCCCCGGGGGGGCCGCTTCTGTAATTTTGGTCACCGGGCGAATGAGAACCTTGTCGTTCGGATAAATCCAGTGGGGATTCACGATATGCTCGTTCCCCTCCCATAACTGCGGCCAGAGCTTCATGTCTTTCATCACGCCCGCGGCAATTCCGGAAAGACTTTCTCCCTGCGCCACCACGTGAACTTCAAACTTATCCGGATTTGCCGGATCGGAGTTTGCGCTGACGTGCCCGTCCGGCAGCATCGTCAGGTTTTTGGGCGGCGGTCCCTGGACAGGTCCAGCCGGCACTCCCGAGGGTACTTTTGATGGAGCTGTACTCTGTGCAAGGACAGTTCCTGCCAATAGCATCGATGCAATTAAGATTCTCATATTGAAATAACTAACGCGGGGTCATCCGTGGGTCAACAAGCGGGCTGAAAGAATCGAATTCTCTTTTTGGAGCCGCGTTAGCGGCGGCAGCCTATTAGCCACCGGCGTGAGCCGGTGGTCTCGATATCAAGAAAACACAAAAGCGCTGGAAGCGCGACAGATCAAGGGTTTCTATGATCTGTCGCCGCTCTGCGGCTGG
>JBGPBY010000013.1:0-31426 GCA_041481485.1 Terriglobia bacterium | reverse complement strand
CAAGAGTACGCTGAATCGATTGGAGCGGACCGAAGCCGATGCCGGACCTGGGGAACGATATAAAAAGATCGTGATGAATCCGGAATCGATTGAACGAGTGATGGTCGAATCTTTTTTGGATGCGCACCAGCGGCCACCGGCGCAAATCATTCTGGACATTGATGCCACCGATGATCCGCTTTATGGGCATCAGGAAGGACGGTTCTTTCACGGCTACTACGATTGTTACTGCTATCTGCCGCTATACATTTTCTGCGATGAGTTTTTGCTCAGCGCTCAATTAAGGAGCGCCTCCATCGATCCGGCCAAAGGCGCATTAATGGATTTGAAACGCGTCGTGGCCGAGATCCGGAAACGATGGCCGAAGGTGCATATTCTGTTACGGGGAGATTCCGGATTCTGCCGGGACGCCATCATGACGTGGTGTGAGCGTCAGGGGATCGACTACGTATTCGGATTGGCAAAGAATGCGCGGCTTCTGAAAGAAATCAAAGAAGAATTAAAAGACGTCGAGGTTGAATCGATCCGAACCGGAAAGATGGCTCGAAAATTCAAGAACCTCTACTACCAGACCCTGGAACACACCTGGAGCCGCAGAAGGCGTGTGGTGGCCAAGGCCGAGCATTTGGAAAAAGGGAGCAATCCGCGCTTCATCGTGACATCGCTGCCGCAGCACGGATTTCCCGCTGCCATCCTTTACGAGGCACTCTATTGTGCGCGCGGAGAAATGGAAAACCGGATCAAGGAACAACAGCTGGGTTTATTTGCCGACCGGACGAGCACCGCGACGATGCGGGGCAATCAGTTGCGTCTGTACTTATCCTCTATCGCCTATATCTTGATGCACGGACTGCGGAGACTGGCACTGAAAGACACGGAACTCGAGCATGCCCAATGTACGACCATACGATTGAAGCTGCTCAAAATCGGAGCCCAGATTCAAGTCACCGTCCGCCGTGTGTGGATCCGGATGGCGGAAGGCTATCCTTATCAAGACCTATTCCAACAGGCGCTCGATAACTTGAACCGCATCCCACTACTCTGCTGGCAGTAAGACCTCGGTAATCACTTCAAAAGCGGCCAATGATAATCAGCTGAAAACCGGCCAACGAAGGACGCCATTCAGGACAGGTGTTTCTACTCCGTTGCTGGTGGATAGGGCAAGTGCGTTTTTGTCCGCCAGCTTCTTGGACCGCATTTCAAGACGTGTCCGTTATGCTGCAATCGATCGAGCATGGCCGTAACCGTGGCAGTGTCCCCTAAAAGTTTTCCCCAGTCTTCAACGGGTCTGTTGGAAGTCATCAAAGTGCTGGTGCGTTCGTAACGCCGCATGACGATTTCCAGTAATTCTTCGGCAGCGGCTGGCGGAAGCTTGCGCATTCCCAGATCGTCGATGATCAGCAGCGGAACAGTCGATAGCCATTCCATATGCTGTTTGCGCGTTCCATCGAGAGAGGCTTCTGCAATTTCACCCAGAAGCGTGTGAGTTTCCCTGTAGAGGACCCGATATCCCTGCTGGATTGCTGCCAGTCCGATGGCCTGTGCGAGATGACTCTTGCCGGTGCCGGGTGGACCGAGAAACAAAGCAAAAGTTGCCAATGTCTAAGGTCCCGTAATATGACCGCGCACAGTCGCTCAATTCGGGATCAAGCGCGGTCATACACCGCGACTACAGGGGAACGGGCAGTTAAATTCAAAAGGACGCATTATCAAAACGTTCGGTCATCTTGCGGGGGAAGAAAGTTTTGAAGTGGTGTCAGCAACCAGCCAGCCCTTCGTTGTCGATTTGGCGCCGTGATATTCGGTCAGTAGCCATTCGCCATTGCGAACGATTATGCCAACAATATCGCCGCGCACGACAAAGGTCTTCAGAGCCTTTGCCGCGTCAGGTTCCATATAAAAATTCGACCTGTCACTCGAAATCTGACGCAATTCGGACCAGGCGGCATCTTCTGTAAGGTCGAATTTCAAACCTTGATTGATCTGGGGCAACAGGACTTGCCCGCAACCGGCATGATCCCGGCCCTTCTCGATCCGGAGCTTGACGCTTCCGGACAGCGCAGTCAGCGTCCCGGGAAGTGTACGATTACTCCAGGTTAAAACCGGAATTTCGCCGCCAAAGCCCTTTCCGGAAAGGTAGAACTCACATCGCTTTGAGATGCCTTGTCCCTGGTCTTCGTGGTAGTAGCCTGTCAGGTTCCCTTGACTATCGATGGCGAGCATCAGTTGTTCATATTGACCGGACTTGAATTTCAGTTCGGCAGCCTGGACCGGCTTGCCTGGCTTGGCTTCGCTGGAAGTCACTGGTTCGCTTTTGCCGGAGCAGCAATTGATTGAGATCGTCAGCAGCGCAGAGTAGATCAAAAATTGGCATCTATTGCGTCGCAAGACTACGAACCTCCATATTTCTTATAGGCCTTTTGAATTTTTCGGTCATAGTCACCGTAGTCCTGGCCGTTATAAAGAGTCGCCATGTTTTTGAAGTCCTTATTCTGCAATGCCGGGATCATCCCTTCTGTGTTTTGACAGAAGCCGACGAAGGCATTCAATTGTCCGCGCTCGCTGGCCTTCATCGCGGCGACGAAATCCCTGGCATTGTCATATCCGCATATCTCGTAATTAAATCCCATCACCTGAAACATTCCCCACGAGCAAGACTGAAGCGCGGCATCCTCATCGAGCGTTATTGCCCCATTCAAAGTCGCCCAGGCAGTCTTCTGGTCCTTATTGTTCTTTTTCCATTCCGGTCCGGCTTTCATTACATAAGGATATGAAAGGAGAGGATATTCCTTGTCGTACTTTCTCTTGGTGAGTTTCCGAAAGACATGTCCTTCGTATGCGATTACTGGAAGACCGTCGGAACCAAACCCGCTCTTTCCGCCGGACTCCACCTCTGCAAAAGCATGGATCAGTGCGGGATCGATTCCGTCACCCAGCGAAGTTGCAGCCCCTTCGAAATCTGCCGCAGTCAGTTTGCTCACTCCGCCTTTGGGCGTGGGTGAAGTTTTCGTCGACTTCAATTTGGTTTGCCCCGTAGGTCCGGGAACGGGCGACGGCCCGCGGCAGAGAGTGCCGGCGTCGATGTCGAATGCTCCAAGCACAGTGCATAACGGTCCGGGTAGTCTGACGGATGCCATGGCGATTAATGCTTACAATGACAATTTGAAACGTCCAATGCCGTCTCCTGAAGATTCATCGAGTCGCAGATTACAATTCAAGCGTAGACAGCAATCTTCCCAACCGGGCCGGTCACAATGGTATTTCCGTGTTCGGCGATTTCCATTCGGAACCCCACATAGATTCCCCCAAGCTTCAGGAAAGACCCTCCCATGGAGCTGCCTGAGAGACGAACACAGGCATAGTTCGGAAAGTATTTTCCGCCGCGAATCATGACTTCGTTAGTTGATGGAGAAATGATGATCAGTTCATACAGGCTGTTGGAAGTCCAGACGAAAACACGGTCGAGGATGGCCGTTTGCCTGATTTGCAATCCGGATGACCATTTTTCCCGGGTCCAGAAATCCAGCAAACTCCAGGAATTCATTGGTTTGCCTGAATCCGTTAGAACGTAGTTCGTATGAGCGCCGTGCGGCTCGTTCATTTCCGTCAAAGTATACTCACAACGCCCCTCAGTGAGATCCTGTTTTTATTCACGTTCCAAATAGCGGAGCGGATTCTCGAAACCGAATCCAAAAGCGCGTGGATTTTCACCGATGACTGCCGCAGCAACGATATAGAACACGTAATCATAGGTTTCCTGCGGCAATTTTTCCCGATCAGTGGAAAGCAATTGCCAGAAGTTTCGGTCGCGCGGATTGGCCGGCAACTTCTGGATCAAGGGAATGACTTTCCCTTCTCCCCAGTTATATGAGGCCATGACGAGCAGACCGGATGCCTGAGCATCTGTGGAATAGATGAATTTGAGATAGCGCGCAGCAGCCACCGTGGATTTCTCGAAGTCGTCGCGTTCATCGCCAGGATCGGGGCGTGGCAGGTCTTGTAGCGGTCCAGGAACCAATCCATACTTTATGGCGGTTTCGGGAATGAATTGCCACATACCTTTCGCATACCCTTTGTAAGTGCGCGGACCGACTGCGTGAGTATTGAATCCGCTTTCCTGCAGCGCAAGATAGAAGAACTGCGGCGGTAGGTTCTGATCCAAAAGGGCCGCGGAAATTCGCGAAGTATAACCGTGAGTTTTTGCCAGATTCAGCGCCTTTTCCAGCCGGTCCGTGGATTTCCAGTAGCCGATATACCGTTTCACCTCATTGACGTAGTTTCCGGGCATGCCAATTTCGCATTCCCCAAAGATCCGGGTAACTCTCAGGATCAGGCGGTCCTGCTCGCTCAGTTGCCCGGAATAAAGCCCCATCTCCTTAACAAAGTTTTCGTACTTTGCTTCCAGTTGGGCACGTTTCGCACGGTTCCGGTCGATTTCTTTAATAACGTCAGGTCCGCGAAGGCCTGCCATGGCTTCTTCCGACTTCGCGCTCTCCAGTTCCGCGGATTTTATGGAGTAAAACAATTCCTCCGCCAGCTCGCGCTGATGGTTGGCCAGTGAACGCTGGTGGAGTGCGTAGATTCCCACGGATAAAAGAATTGCGGTGGACACTCCAATCAGTATCCGGTTACGGCGGCGATGCTTCCGGCGCACCTCCTTAAACGCCTTGCGGATGAACATGGTCTTTTCTCCGACATTTTCCCCATCCGCGGATTCCCTGAAATAGTAGTCGGCGTCCTGGTGCGCCGGATGTTCCCTTTCGGCGGGCCCGGCAATTATGTTCTCGACTGTTGTAGTGATTTCGGGGCCGTTCCTGCCGAGCCGAATCGTCATCTTTCCTGTCAGCCAAAGATTCTCAGTCGCCTCGCCGTCTACAAAGCTTCCGTTGCTGCTGTGGAGATCACGAAACCACCAGGCATTTTCGTGGAAATAGAATTCCGCATGCCTTCGGCTGACATTAGGATGATCAATGCGAATCTCGCACTTTTCATCACGTCCGATGGTTGTGGATGTTTCCAGGGTGTACTGGGCCTGTTTGCCCAATCCATCGGAGACCTGGATTATGAGTTTGGGACGACGTTCATCACTCAACGGATCTCACCCTGTAAATATCAAACTCCGACGTCGGCAATATCGTTCCATATATCGCATAGCTAAAGACAGTATCCAAGGTTACTCAATGGCATGGTTTCAGGACTATTCCCATCGCCCGCCTGGAGGTCTTTCTGTTTGGCGCTGTGATAGCATTCCTCTGTTTTCTCCCGAAACAATTCAAAACAAGATTTCTGATCTGTGGCGGTTGTCATCGGGAAATCCGGCAAGATCCACATGAAAAAGCCAGCGCAAACCATCGGCAAATACAGCATTGAAAGACAACTTGGCAGCGGCACGATGGGAACGGTGTACCTTGGTTATGATTCCATTCTGGATCAGCGCCGGGCCATCAAGGTGATGAAATCTGGAGTGGAGGATGAAGAGCTTCGAAAGAGATTTTTCCGGGAAGCTCAGGCGGCCGCGAAGCTGGACCATCCGAACATCATGAGGATTCTCGACCTCGATCTTGACGTCAACAACCATCCTTACATCGTAATGGAGTATGTCGAGGGAGATGATCTGAAGACCTACATCGACCAGAGACGATTTCTTCCGTTTGCCTCCAAACTCAAGATTATCAGTGAAGTCTGTGCGGGATTAGATCACGCGCATGAAAAGGGCATCATTCACCGGGATGTTAAACCCGGGAACATCCGGATCAATCGAAACGGCGTTGCAAAAGTTCTGGATTTTGGCCTGGCGCGGCTGGAATCCGCAGAAAGGAGCCGAACCGGAGGAGTTATTGGGTCGCCCTATTATATGTCGCCGGAACAGTGGCGGGGAATTCGAGACCTCGATCGCCGCAGCGATCTTTTCAGCATCGCCGCAGTCTTGTATGGCGGAACTAAGCGCGATTCTGGATCGCGGACTGGCAAAGGACCGGGAGGAGCGCTTTCGGTCCTGTCGCGAATTCTCACAGGCGCTATTGTCAATTCAGTCCGAATTGCCGGCCATGTGTGAAGAAGTCCGCACCATGGTCGATCACATTGAAATTGAAGTCCAGCGTTGCAGACAACGATTTGAGCAGCTTCACATCATCGAATTTTTGGATTCTCAGCAAATTGGCAAAAATACCAGTCCGAAGGAGAAATTTGAATTGCCGGCTGAGATTCCACCTGACGGGAATTCCGATTTTGGAATCCTGTTGCAGCGCCATGCAGCGCTGCGGGAAGAACTCGATTCTTACAATCATCAGTTCAATTCCGCGCTCCCGCTGCTGCGATTGTTGCGAAATGCCCACAGTCAATTCGAGCAGCGCCAGTTTGCGGATTGCTAGGAGACTCTCCAGCAGCTTCTTGAAGCCGTTCCCAGGAATCCATTCGGCCTGCGGTTGCTTGAAGTCTGCCGGAAGGCGATCGAAGAGCAAAAGCGCGAAAAGGACAAGCAGGAATCCCTGCGGGTAATGTTGGCGGAGGCGCGGCAGGCTTTTCAAAATGGAGATGTACGGACTTCTCAGGAAAAAATCAACAAGCTGTTCGCAGTTGCTGCGGCACATCCCGAGGCCCTGGAGCTGCGTGAATCGATTCTGGAGCGGATCACTGCAAGTAAGCTCGAAAAAAACCGCCGGACTGCGGAAGTCCTCCAGCAATGCAGAGAACAGATCCGGGCTGGCGATTTCGCCGCGGCTCATGCGGTGAGCCGGCAGATTGTGGAACTTACTTCGAGGCAGGGATAGCGTTCCTGCGAAAGACTTCAGAGAGAGACGGACTCACTCTTTTCAGCTGCCGGAATATCAACGACAATGCAGGAAATGTTGTCCGTACTGCCGGCGTCTTTGGCGGCTTCAACGAGCTGGCTCGCTGCGGCTGAAGAATCCGGATATTCTCTGAGGAAATGGCCGATCAGGGAATGATCGACCACTCCGTGCATCCCATCACTGGACAGCAGCAATCGATCCCCCGGTTTGAGAGTCAGTTGTATCAATTGTACGGCGACGTCTTCGTTGCGTCCCAGCGCGCATGTGAGCACATTCCGCATGGGATGATTTTTGGCTTCCTCTACCGAGATCTTGCCGGATTCGACGAGGTCGGCGACGACGGCATCGTCACGAGTTAGTAGCCGAAGTTGTCCTGACCGGAAAACATAGACCCTGCTGTCTCCAATATTTCCAATTGTGGCCTTCGCACCACTGCAATACAGTGCCGATATCGTTGTGCCCATTCCTTCGCAGTCGTGCCGGTTTTGGCAAGTTTCCCAGACACGCCGGTTTGCCAGCCGAACTCCGTTCATGACGCGGTTCTGATCTTCATCCAGAGTAAAGTCATAGTCGAATGGCCAGTCCGCCGATTCGGATTGCTGGTGAGAGGCCAGGAAAAACTCGCCGACGGTCTGAATCGCGATCTCCGCCGCGAGTTCGCCGCACCGCTCGCCTCCCATTCCATCCGCTAATATGAAGACTCCCTTTTCTCGCTCAACCAATATCCGATCCTCGTTGTGAGTCCGCTTGCAGCCGACGTCCGTGACTCCCGTTGCAAAAAGTGCGCTCATTAGGGTTTTCAGCTCAAAAATAACAGTGAATGGGAAATACGCAGTTCAATGCTGGCGGCCACAGCGAAAATGCTGAATCCGGCGGCCAAGACAGGACAATTTAGTTCAGGAACGCGCTTCTGTATAGAGGAATTGCGGATCAAAGGACGATTTGTCTTCAGCAGTCCAGCCGAACACACTGTGGTCATCGGATTTTCCGCTCAAAAAGCATAGGTGTTTGAGATAAATGCAGTTAACTGTTGGCGGCCACGAAAGTGATGTGCTACAGTCGGCGGCCAAGACTGGACAATTTGCTTCAGGAAATCGCTTCTGTATTGAGGAATTAGAAGCCAGGGAGAATTTTTCATGCCTAAGGAAAGCATTCAGAAAAAGCTGGGACGGGTCCGTCCCCCTAGAGTCCATATCACCTATGATGTCGAGACGGGCGGAGCTATCGAAAAGCGCGAATTGCCGTTTGTTGTTGGCGTATTGGCGGATCTTGGAGCTCAGTCTGAAGTGACTGTCGATTTGAAGAAACGCCGATTTGCGGAGGTCGATCCCGACACCTTCGATCGAGTACTCGAGAAGATCGAGCCCCGTCTGGCGTTCAAGGCGGATAACAAATTAAACAATGATGACACCAAAATTGGCGTGGATATCCGCTTCAAAAAACTGGAAGACTTCGAGCCTCAAAACGTCGCGAAGCAAATCGAGCCCCTTCGGAAGCTACTTGAAGAACGGAGTCGTCTCGCCAATTTGCAAAGTACGCTGGCGGGTAACGATAAACTCGAAAAATTTGTCGAAGAAATACTGAAGAATACCGAGGGTGTGAACAGCCGGCTCGGTTCGGAATTGGGTCTCTCTGATTCTGAAGAGGAGAAGAAGTAGTATGGCCAATGAAGCTAAAGGACAGGTCTCGTCTGCGTCCGGTCTCGCCACAACCGAGGGAAGCATTCTCGATCGAATCATTGTCGAGGGCAAGTTGGGGCAATCTGACGAGGAACGTAGTCAGGCTAAGCTTTGGGTGGAAACTCTTGTTGGCAATGTCCTGAATAAGAACATGGTGTTCAAGAAGGACACCGATGTTGCGCTAAACGAAAGGATTTCCGCCATTGACGCCATCATCTCCGACCAGCTGAACGAAATCATGCACCATGAGGACTTCCAGAAACTGGAAGCGACATGGCGCGGACTCCACTACCTGCTGTCCAGAACTGAAACGTCGACGATGCTGAAGATCAAGGTTCTGAACATTAAAAAGGGCGAATTGCTGAAGGATTTGCAGAAAGCCTCGGAGTTTGACCAAAGCGAGATCTTCAAAAAAGTGCACGACGAGGAATACGGAGTTTTGGGCGGAAACCCTTATGGCGTACTGATTGGCGATTACGAATTTGGCCGCCACCCTCAGGACTTGGAACTGCTTGAAAAGATGTCCAACGTCGCGGCGGCGGCCCACGCGCCGTTCATTTCTGCCGCAAGTCCCGCGCTGTTCAACTGGGAATCCTTTACGGACTTAGCCGGCCCTCGGGATCTGGCAAAAATTTTCGACAACGACGCCTATGTCCGCTGGAAGTCTTTCCGAGATAGCGACGATTCAAAATACGTCGGGCTTTGTATGCCACACATCCTCATGAGGCTTCCTTATGGAAAGGAAACCACGCCAGTCGAGGCATTTGATTACGAAGAGAAGGTCGACGGCCTGGACCACAGGAAGTATCTATGGGGAAATGCGGCTTATGCCTTTGCGACCCGGCTGACCGATGCTTTTGCGAAGTACGAGTGGTGCGCGGCGATCCGCGGGGTCGAAGGCGGCGGACTGGTGGAAGGTTTGCCTGCACATACGTTCAAAACCGACGACGGCGACATTGCCCTGAAATGTCCTACGGAAATCGCCATTACTGATAGAAGAGAAAATGAACTGGCGAAGCTGGGTTTTATCCCGCTCTGTCACTACAAAGGCAAGGACCAGGCTGCGTTTATTGGCGCCCAATCTTGCCAGAAGCCTCAGAAGTACATGAGCGACGACGCAACGGCAAACGCTCGGTTGACTTCGCAGTTGCAGTACACCATGGCGGTTGCAAGATTTGCTCACTTTTTGAAGACAATCATGCGCGACAAAGTGGGGTCGTTTATGTCGCGTGAACAATGCGAGAAGTTTCTGAATAACTGGATTTCCAACTTTGTTTTGCTGGACGACAGCGCGAGCCAGGAGGCCAAGGCGAAATTTCCGCTCAGAGAGGCTCATGTGGAGGTTAAAGAAGTCGGCGGTAAGCCCGGAGTATATGAAGCGATCGCTTACCTGAGGCCTCATTTCCAACTGGATGAATTGGCAATTTCGATGCGGCTGGTTGCACAAATACCGAAGGGAAAGGTCTGACGGTTAAACAAATTTACGGAGGAGAAAGTTCATGTTCGATGCGTTCCTGAAGATAGATGGCATTCCTGGCGAGTCCACGGACGGCGGTCACAAAGAGTGGATTGAAATTCTGTCATACAATCACGGCATTTCGCAGCCCGTTTCGAGCACTGCCAGTTCCGCCGGCGGCGCCGCATCGGAGCGGTGCGCGCACAGTGATTTTGTAATTGTCAAATACCTTGATAAGGCGTCCCCGAAACTCTACGAGGCATGTTCCACCGGACAACACATCAAAGAAGTGACCGTGGAATTGTGCCGGGCCGGCGGCGACAAAGTGAAATACATGGAGATCAAGATGGAACAATGCATTATCTCCAGCGTATCTCCTGGCGGAAATGGCAAGGAGAAGGATCTGCCATCGGAAGCCGTGAGTTTCAACTATGGAAAGATTAAATGGACCTACACCCAGCAAAAACGTGCAGATGGTTCCGGCGGTGGAAACGTCACGGGCGGGTGGGATCTGATAGAGAACAAGAAGACCGCGTAATCTCCATGAGGGTCTGCCGCCCAGCAGACCCTGGAGAAACTTCCAATCAGTTCGATGACCGCAACTGAGCTCTATCAGGCTGGCCGCCTCGCGGAGGCGATCGCACAGATTTCCGAAGACATCCGGAAAGATCCCGGCAATCAGAAGGCGAGGATTTTTCTTTTTGAGCTTCTCTGTTTCTCAGGAGATCTGACGCGAGCCGAGAAACAACTCCACGCAGTGGCTGGAAGTGAAGTCGATTCGGAGATTGCGGTTGCGAGATATCGCAACCTGATTGCGGCGGAACTGGTCCGCCGCAATGTATTTGCAGGTAAGATTCGCCCCAGGATCCTCGATCCCGTTCCGGAATATGCATCCTTGCATATCGAAGCCGTTCACGAAATCGCCGAGAACCGAACAGATAACGCAATCTCTCTGCTGGAAAAATCGAACGAGATTCTTCCAGCCCTTGCTGCCGTCATTAATGGCAAGAGTTTCGCCGATTTCGGTGACGGGGACGATGCGATCCGGCCATTTCTCGAGGCGATGGTGGAAGAGGCGTACATTTGGATTCCATGGGAATCCGTTCATTCCCTGTCACTGGCTCAGCCGAAATATCTTAGAGACCTGTTTTGGCTTCCTGCAACCCTGACCTTGAAATCCGAGCAAACCCGCGAAGTCTACTTGCCGGTGCTTTATCCGAACTCCTATTCAGACTCCGATGACCGGATCCGGCTGGGACGCATGTCCGGATGGAGAGAGGATCGTCCGGGGCTCTCCCTGGGACTTGGCCAGCGCGTTTTCACGGCGGGAGAGACCGACTACGCAATGCTGGATATCAGTGAGCTGGAGTTCGAACATGCCGACGCCAACAACGCTTCCAGATGATCTGCTGACACCGATTCGGCCGGAAAGGCCTGCCGGCGATGACCTCCGTGCTGCAGCCGACTGGATCAGTATTCGGAATGCCCGTCCCTCAGTATCCAGCGGCAACGACGATGGAATCTATGCAAAACAGAGTCCGCTGGATGCGGGGTGGCCTCAACTATTCGACAAAGCCTCGACAGCCATCCAGAAAAAATCCAAAGATTTGCAACTTGCGATTTGGCTGACGGAAGCCAACACGCGTCTCTTTGCCTTTGCCGGCGTCAGGGACAGTCTGATCTTGATTCGCGAACTGATTCTTCGTTTCTGGGATTCCGGACTCTATCCGTCAGCCGACGACGGTGATATCGGAATTCGCACGGGCCCCATGCAATGGTTGAATGACAAGTTCGCGGACCTGATTCGCGAAACGCCGATTACAAATCGTAATGATGGAAGTCCGGAATACTCCTATGCCCACTTTACCGAATCACGCCGGACCGGAGGTTCCATCACAGCAGCCCAGTTTAACGACGCTATCCGATTGACTGTTCCGTCTCATTTCGTAACTCTTCTCGACGATTGCCAGGCGGCTGGCGAGGAACTTCTGAAGCTGGAGTCTGTCGCCGACGCAAAGTTTGGGCCCGATCTCCTGTCTTTTACGCAAAGTAAGGAAGCTCTCCATGATTGCGCATCCTTGCTTCAGAGTTCGCTAGGTCTGAAAAGTCCGAAATCGCCCGGCGGAGACAATGTGAATGTGGCCAAGCCAGGCGACTCCAATTCCAACTTAACGATGGCATTCGAGGCGGGAACCGTGAGCAGTGGTACGGACGATTCCTGGGAAGCCGCAGAACGACTGGTCCGCGCGGGTCAGGTTACGGAAGGTCTGGCCGAGATGACTCGTTTGGCAGCGACAGCATCCAGCGGACGCGTCAAGTTTCACCGTAAACTGCTGCTTGCGGATATTTGCCTCTCGACGAAAAGAGACAAACTGGCCAAATCCATTCTCGAAGAATTAGCTGTACTTGTGGACAATCACCATCTGGAAGACTGGGAAGCGCCTCAGGTCGCTGGCGCTGTCTGGAGCCGTTTGTACCTTTGCTGCATGAACGAAAAGGCGGGAACGGCGGATCCGGAGAAGGCGGCACAACTCTTCAACCGGTTGTGTCGGCTGGATCCGTGGCAGGCCCTGGCCTGCAGTGACGGAACATAGCGATGGCGAACGGAGATTACCGTTACGGTATAAAACTATCGATTCTGGACCGCATCATCGGCCCGGATCCTGCGAGTCCTCGTGCAAGGATGAGAGGCGCCGGGAATCCGACTGTTCGCGACCTTGAGGAAACTCTGCATAGGGACTTGACCGCGCTGCTGAACACTCGACGGCCGCAGGAGACCATTCCGGAACAATATACTGAAGTTGTCCGATCTCTCGTCAATTACGGCATTCCGGATTTTACCGGATGCAGTGCCGCTGACCGTTCCGAACAGGAGCGATTCCGGAGGGAGATTGAAAATGCCATCCGCCAGTTTGAACCACGGCTTTCCAACGTTACTGTGTCGCTGGACCGTCCCTCAGCACGGGAAGGCCAGAAGCTGGACTCCTCACTGAAATACCATGTCCGTGCGCTCCTCCAGATTGAGCCGGAACCGGAACCGATCCGCTTCGATGCCGTTCTGGAGCCAGGTTCAGGACGCGTGGACCTGCAGGGCGCGAATTCGCGCTGAGTATGCAGGAAGAACTCTTACCCTACTATCAAACCGAACTGAGATTCATTCGCCGTATGGCGGCGGATTTTGCACGGAAGTATCCCGCCGAAGCATCCAGGCTGGAACTGGAACCGGAAAAATGCGAAGACCCGCATGTGGAACGTTTGATTGAAGCCTTTGCTCTTCTTTCAGCGCGCATTCGATACAAGATTGACGATGAATTCCCGGAAATTACGGAATCTCTTCTCGGGATCCTTTATCCACATTATCTGAGGCCGATTCCATCAATGTCGATCATGCAGTTTGCTCTGGACGAGGAACAGAGCAGCATTACGAGCGGATACCCGATTCCCAGGGGCTCTGAACTGCGATCAAAGCCAGTGATGGAAGTTGAAGTTCAGTTCAAGACAGCATATCCCGTCACGCTCTGGCCCGTCGCCGTGGAGAAGGCATCGTTCTTGCGCGCCTCCTCGGTTGCCAGCCTGCTCGGTTCTTCCAATCTCGAAGACAAGGTTTTCGCAGCGATTCGAATTGAGCTCAAGACCGCCGGAACCGTGAAATTTCCCCAGCTGGACTTTAAGGATCTGCGCTTCTTTCTCAACGGCGACAGCAAGATCACGTACACCCTGCACGAACTGATTTTCAATAATGCCATCCAGGTGCTGCTGAGAAATCCGGAGACCGGCGCCTTCAGCGTGATCGAGCGGAATTTCATTGGCGAAGCGGGTTATGGTCTCGACGAGGGTATGTTCCCCTACGATTCGAGGAGTTTTCTCGGCTACCGTCTCCTGCAGGAATATTTTTGCTTCCCGCAAAAATTCCTATTTTTCGATGTCCTTGGTCTCCAGAACAGGACGGCAGTTTCCGGCGGAAGGCTGGAAATCTACATTTTGCTCAGCGAATTTGCACTCCGCGAACGGCTGACGCAGCTTGAGAAAGGAGTGAATTCCGAAACATTTCTGCTCGGCTGCGCGCCGGTGGTCAACCTCTTCGAGCGGCGCGCGGAAGCGATCAGCGTGTCGGAGACAGAAACCGAATATCGAGTGATCGGAGACCGCTATCACGAGAGTTCCACCGAAGTTTATTCCATTGAAAGGGTAGTTTCCTCCAGGCCGGACACCGAGGAAATCATTCAATACGAGCCTTTCTATTCCTTCAAACACACCTATCTGCCGCAACCGAAACAATCCACGTTCTGGATTGCCAGTCGGCGGAATTCGCTCAAAAAGGATGACATGGGGTCCGAAGTGTATCTGTCTCTGGTCGACCTCAATTTTCGTCCAAGCGCTCCACCCAACGAGCTGCTGACGATACGCGTGACGTGCACGAACAGAGATCTTCCAGCCAGACTCCCCATTACTGGAGCGGACGATGAATTCGAAATGGCGTCCGGGCCCATGGTCCGAATCCGCTGCCGTTTTCGTCCTACGGAAACTCTGCGTCCATCTTTGGGGAACGGTCTGCAGTGGAGATTAATTTCACATCTCGCTCTCAATGGCTTGTCGATTGTGAATGGGAGGGAAGCGCTTCAGGAACTCCTTCAAATTTACGATTTCTCCGACGACCCTGTTGTACGCAGTCAGATCTCGGGAATCACAGCAGTGAATAGCGGCCCCCAGGTTGCCAGAATCGCATCTGAAAATGGTCCTGTCATGTGTATGGGAACACGAGTGGAAATGGAGTTTGATGAAGATCAGTTCGTTGGAACCAGCGCATTTTTGATGGCCTGTGTATTGGAACGATTCCTGGGTTTGTACAGTGCCACAAACTCTTTCAGCCAGTTATCTGCAAAAACAAGACAAAGGCGAGGACTATTGAAGCAATGGCCACCACGGAGCGGCGACCAGATCCTTCTTTAAAGAGCCAACTCTTCAGCCGGCCCTACGAATTTGAATTCTTTCAGGCAGTGCGGCTGCTGGAGAGGATGTATCCCAATGCAGCAAGCAATGGGGTTGGCAGCGATTCCATGCCCGCCGATGAACGGATCCGCTTCCATGCGCATCGTTCGATGGAATTTCCGGCAAGCCAGATCCGGCAGCTTCAGGAACCCCAGTCGGAGGATGGCCCGGCTCACATGATTGTCGCCTTCCTGGGCCTGACCGGACCGGTTGGGGTGTTGCCGTGGCATTACACGGAACTCCTGATTGAGCTGGACCTGCATAAGAATCCGGCCCTCGAGGAGTTTTTCGATCTGTTCAACCACCGCCTGATCTCCCATTTCTATCGCGCATGGGAAAAACACCGCGTCTTCATCGGATATGAAAAGCACTGGAAGGGGTTGGACGAATCCGAGTGCGATCGATTTACAGGGTATCTGTTCGACATCGTGGGACTGGGGACACCCGGCTTGCGCAGGCGTCTGTCCTTTCCGGACTATGCCTTACTTCGCTACGCTGGTCTGATCGCCCAGCGTCCACATTCCGCCAGCGCTCTGAAAAGGATTCTCTCGGATTACTTTTCCGTTCCGGTGAACATCCGCACATTTTGCGGCCGCTGGTTTGCTCTGGATGAATCGGGGTTGTCCCGCCTGGGTGAGGAACACTCGGAACTTGGTGTGGATGCCACCGCCGGAGACGCGGTTTGGAATCCGCAGGCGCGCATTACCGTCGAAGTTGGACCGCTGAATCTGGGACAATTCAAGGACTTCCTCCCGAATGGGAAAGCAAGCCCTGCATTAAAAGATTGGGTTCAATTCTTTATCGGGCGGGCTATAGAATTCGAGGTCCAGTTGGTTTTGACCGCAAATCACGTGCCGGCATCGGTACTCTCCGATGAAGCGCCGCACGCGCCAAGGTTGGGCTGGATGAGCTGGCTGAAGACGGAAGAGTTCGAAGAAGACGCTCGTCACGCCGTATTTTCCGGTGAAGAGGAGACTGCCAGATTATGACTGTGAATCTTAAATCACTCGTATCGCAACTGAATGACACATGCCGGACTGCTCTGGAAGCGGCCGCAAACCTCTGTGTCTCCCGGACCAACTATGAAGTGGACATCGAACATTTGCTAATGCGCCTGCTGGATGTGTCGGACTCCGATCTCTCCCGGATCTGGCGACAGTACGAAGTCGATACCTCACGATTGTCCAGGGATCTCACCCATGCACTGGACATGATGCGGCGCGGCAATGGCCGGACTCCCGCCCTGTCTCCGCGTATCGTACGGCTGCTGACCGAAGCGTGGACGATCGGTTCGCTCGATTATCAGACCACTCAGATCCGTTCGGGCACGCTCCTTGTCGCGCTGCTGACGGTTGAAGAGTTGTCGCGGCTGGTGATGCATACATCCAGTGAATTCCAGAAGATTCCCGTGGACATGCTCCGGAAAGAACTCCCACGGCTGGTTGCCGGATCCGTGGAGGATGTGGGTGCAGCCTCAGGTCAGTATCAGGCCGAGGGTGAGCAAACCAACGAACATGAAGCTCCGGAATCGCGGCCAGGAACTCCGAGATCCAAAACTCCCAGCCTCGATCAATTCACGATCGATCTGACGGCTGCTGCGAAAGCGGGCAAGATCGACCCGGTCCTCGGTCGCGATTCGGAAATCCGTCAGATCGTGGATATCCTGACGCGCAGACGGCAAAACAACCCGATATTGACCGGCGAGGCAGGCGTTGGGAAGACGGCAGTCGTCGAAGGCTTCGCGCTTCGAATCGTCGCAGGGGATGTTCCTCCCGAACTGCGCAATGTTCAATTGCGTACTCTGGACCTTGGCCTTCTCCAGGCTGGCGCCGGAATCAAGGGAGAGTTTGAGAACCGGCTCAAGTCCGTTATTGCAGAGGTGAATGCCTCACCTCAGCCCATCATTTTGTTTATCGATGAAGCGCACACCATTATTGGAGCCGGCGGAGCGGCAGGCCAGAGCGACGCTGCGAATCTGCTCAAACCCGCGCTGGCGCGCGGTGAACTGCGTACGATCGCGGCCACGACGTGGTCTGAATATAAGAAGTACTTCGAAAAGGATGCAGCGCTGGCCCGCCGATTCCAGGTGGTCAAAGTCGAAGAGCCCGGCGAACGCGCGGCAATCATCATGATGCGGGGGCTCGCATCCACTCTCGAGAAGCATCATAAAGTTCGGATTCTTGATGAAGCGATCGAAGCGGCAGTCCGATTATCCAATCGTTACATTTCCGGACGGCAATTGCCGGACAAATCCGTCAGTGTGCTCGACACCGCGTGCGCACGCGTCGCCATCGGCCAATCGGCGACTCCCGGTGCAGTCGAAGACTGCCAGCGGGAAATCCAGCAGCTGGAAACGGAAACCCGTGCTGTGCAGCGTGAGAATGCAACTGGCGGAGACTTTTCCGAACGGCTGAAAGAGCTGGACATTCAGGCCGAACGGGCCCGAAAACGTTTGGCCGAGTTAACCGAGCAGTTAAATCGCGAACGAGAACTGGTAACTCGGGTGATTGAACTGCGGAAAAAGATTGAAGGCTCCATTGGCGCTGGCGGAAACGATGGGAACGACGCCGGCGCGCTGCGGCAGGAACTTCAGAGCGCGTCCGCAGAGCTCGCGAAGCTTCAGGGAGAAACGCCGCTTGTTAAACCCTGCGTTGATGGACAGACCGTCGCAGAAGTGATTTCGGGCTGGACCGGAATTCCCATGGGAAAGATGCTGAAAGACGAAATCGCGACGATTTTGAATATGAAAGATCTGCTCCAGAAACGCGTCATTGGCCAATCTCACGCTTTGGAAGCGATCAGTCAGAGAATTCAAACGGCGCGCGCGCGGCTGGATGATCCGCGCCGTCCAATCGGTGTATTTCTGCTTGTCGGCCCCAGCGGAGTCGGAAAGACGGAGACTGCACTGGCGCTGGCGGACATCCTCTATGGGGGTGACCGGAATCTGGTAACGATCAACATGTCGGAGTACCAGGAGGCGCATACGGTTTCCGGGTTGAAGGGTTCTCCGCCGGGATATGTCGGTTACGGCGAAGGAGGAGTTCTCACCGAAGCCATTCGCCGCAAACCGTATTGTGTGCTCTTGCTTGACGAAATGGAAAAGGCTCACCAGGATGTGATGGAACTTTTCTATCAGGTGTTTGACAAAGGATTCATGGAGGATTCCGAAGGCCGCGAAGTCGACTTCAAGAATACGGTGATTCTCATGACATCCAACGCGGCTTCAGACAAACTCATGAAAATGTGCGCCGATCCCGAGACCATGCCGCCTCCGGAAGCTCTTGCTGCAGCACTTTTGCCCGACTTGCGAAAGATTTTCAAGCCCGCTTTGATGGGCCGCCTGATCGCCGTGCCGTACTATCCGATTGACGACGCATCCATGAGGAAGATTATCGGACTGAAACTCGGCAGCATTCGCGAACGATTTGAAGAAAACCATCGGGCTGCATTTACCTATTCTGACGAACTGATATCCGCCGTCGCTCAACGGTGCAGTGAAGTGGAGAGTGGCGCGCGAAATGTGGATCACATTCTGACCGGTACGCTGCTTCCTGAAATCTCAAAGGAGCTGCTGTCTCGAATGGCCGAGGGTTCGAAAATCGATCGCGTGCATGTCACCGTGGATGGCACAGGATTCAAATATGAAATCGGCGCCGACGGAGAGTCCGGTGCTGCCCCCGGCGCTGCCATAGGGACTGCGTCATGAGTTATGTGCAGACGGATCGCCCAATCTCGATTACCACGCCGCTCGGCGCGGATACTTTGCTCCTGCGATCGTTTACGGGACACGAAGCCATTTCCCAGCTGTTCCGTTTTGATCTCGATTTGATTTCGGAGAAGGACTCCGTTTCGTTTGACAGCATTGTCGGCAAGGACGTCACCCTCAAGGTGATTCTCGCCGATGGTTCAGAGCGGTACTGGCATGGGTTTATCAGCCGCTTTTCGCAGGGCGCCCAGGACAGGCGGTTCACGACATACCACGCTGAAATGGTTCCCTGGCTTTGGTTCCTCACGCGCACCGCAGATTGCCGCATCTTTCAAAACAAAACTGCTCCGGACATCATCAAGACTATTTTCAGCGATCTGGGTTTCAATGACTTTTCGATGAAGCTGCAGGGATCCTTTGTGCAAAGAGATTACTGTGTTCAGTACCGCGAAACGGATTTCAATTTCGTTTCCAGACTGATGGAAGAGGAAGGAATCTTCTACTTCTTCGAACACGCGCAGGGAAAACACAAAATGATCCTGGCCAACGATCCGAGCGCGCACGCTGCGGTGCCGAAACAGGCGACGGCGCGGTACGAATTGTCGAGCGGCGGATGGAGGGACGAGGACGTCATCACTCAGTGGACCGCGGAGCAGGAATTCCGGCCGGGAGCCTGGGCCCACACCGACTACAATTTTGAAACTCCCAGCACGAATCTTTTGGTCAAAGCAGCCGGCAATAACAAATATGAAATCTATGATCATCCCGGCGAGTACATGAAGCGTGCCGATGGCGATGGGTTGGCGCGCATTCGTCTTGAAGAAACGATGATGCCGCGGATTGTCATGCATGGCGCCGGCGATTGCCGTGCTTTTCTGACGGGTTACAAGTTTGACCTGATCGATCACTACCGCATCGATCTCAACACGACGTATCTGCTGACCGCGATCCGTCACTCGGCGACACTCGGCGATAATTTTGAAACCTCGTCCGGCGGTTCGGGAGTTTCTCAACCGGCATACCACAACAGTTTCGAATGCATTCCCATCAAGACCGTGTTTCGTCCTCCAAGAGTCACGCCGCACCCCATCGTGCAGGGATGCCAATCGGCGGTCGTCGTTGGTCCGAGCGGCGAAGAGATTTACACCGACAAATACGGGCGTGTCAAAGTGCAGTTTCACTGGGATCGCGAAGGCAAGCTGAATGAAAACAGCTCGTGCTGGATACGCGTGTCCATGCCCTGGGCTGGCAAGGGTTGGGGCGGCGTCCAGATTCCGAGAATCGGTCAGGAAGTGGTTGTGGACTTCCTCGAAGGCAATCCGGATCAGCCCATCATCATCGGACGTGTTTACAACGCTCAGCAAATGCCTCCGTTCGGATTACCGGCCGGCGCGGTGATCAGTGGATTCAAATCGAACAGCACGAAAGGCGGCGGCGGATACAACGAAATCTCGCTCAACGATACGAAGGGCACGGAACTTATCCAGGTCCACGCCCAATATGACCAGGATATTAAGGTCGAGCACGATGAGCGCACCAACGTCGGGCATGATCGGACCGAATCCGTCGGTAACGATGAAAAGATCACCATCGGACACGATCGCACCGAGAAAGTTGGAAACAACGAAACCATAACCATTGGCGTCGACCGCACGGAAAAAGTCGGTTCCAACGAAAAGATCACCATTGGAAGCAACCGGACCGAGAACGTCGGATCGAATGAAACGATTGGAATCGGCAGCAACCGTACGGAGACCGTGGGATCCAACGAGTCCGTGACGATCTCGCTGATGCGCACGCATAACGTCGGGGTTAACGACACGCTGAATGTCGGCGCGGCTCAGGAAATCACGATCGGTGGCCTGCAGACCCTGACCGTCGGTGTCACCCGCGCAAAAACGGTGGGCACCAGCGAGACCGAAACCATTGGCACCAGCCAGACGACAACCATCGGTACCAGTCAGACCACGAAGATAGGCACGACCCAGACGGTGAATGTGGGAACGGACCTGACAGAAAGTGTTGGGAAGAACCTGACTCAAAGCGTGGCCGAAGGCCGCACGGCAAGTGTGGGTAAGGACGATTCTGTAAAGGTCGGAAAGAACCTTGTCGTCGATGCCGGAGATTCCATCGTCCTGAAAACGGGAGACGCGACCATCACCATGAAGAAGGACGGCACCATCACGATTAAAGGGAAAGACATCACCATTCAGGCCTCTGGCAAGATCTCAGAGAAGGCGGATGGCGATATCGTTCTCAAGGGCTCGAAGATCGGTCTGAACTGAAGCGGAGATGCGGGATGAAAAATGAAATCATCGAGTTGATTCTGACGGAAAGCGCCAGAGAAGACACGCCGGAGCCGGCAGTACAATCAAGTCAACAGGAAACACGTCACGGTGTTGTCGTGGGAACGATTGAAGAGCTGAGGGAATCAGGCGAACCGGTTGTCCGCTTTGATAACGATGCCGGACTCAATCCTTCGATTGCGCGTTCTATCCTTCCGATCACCCGGAAGGATATTGGCAGACATGCTGTGGTCACGTTTGAAAGAGGAGACGTAAAAAGGCCGATTATTGTCGGACTCCTGCAGCCCCTTGTTCCGATTGCCCAGGATGTTGAACTCGATGGCGAGAGGCTGACCTTTACCGCAGAAAAAGAAATCGTTCTGAAATGCGGGGAATCCAGTATCACGCTGACGCGCGCCGGGAAGGTTCTGATACGCGGCGCCTATCTGTCCAGCCGGTCATCGGGGGTGAACCGGATCAAGGGCGGATCGGTTCAAATCAACTAAGTGAACGCGGCCGTGGATCGGAACGACGTCATACTCAGTATCATCGAACAACATGCCGAAGAAGCGGCATTTCTGTGGACTCAGCGCGATCACGCAGTTCTGTCCCGAAACTACACCGTCAGGGAATTGGCGCGCTTGGATGAGCGTGTGGAAGCGCATCTGGATGGTCTCCGGATCGCCGGAGAGTGCGGGTGGGAGGTCTGCAAAAAGACGGTGGAAGCCGAAGAAACCGGCGCGGTGTTTGCGCTAGCGAGCCTCGCGTATGAAAGCAACGATCCAGCAAAAGTCCGTGAAGCTTTGGCCATTGGATGTGCGAAGCCGGATCTGGAACGTCAGTTGATTTCGGCCCTGGGCTGGATGCCATTTGAAAAGGCGAAGCTCGTCATGTCTCCGTTTCTGAACGATCCGGATCCGCGAGTCCAACGGGTTGGAATCGCAGGCTTCGCCGTGCATCGTGAGGATCCAGGCCCGAAGTTAGTCGATGCCATATCCGATCCGGACAACCGCTTGCGAGGCCGTGCCATTCTCGCCGTTGCCGAACTCGGAAGGAAAGATCTCGCCAGTTATATCCGGGCCCCGAAGTCTCAGCTCGACGAATATACACAGTTTGCTGCGGCATGGGCCCTTGCCCGATTCGGTTGGCCGGATCCAATCCTGAAAACCATCGCCGAAGGCGGTGGCAAATACTCCCTCCGCGCCCTGGACATCGCCATGCGCGCCTTCGATCTGGACACAGCAAAAGCCTGGTGCCGCTCCCTCCTGAATCAGCCGGACAAAGTCCGCTTGGGCGTCATCGGCGCCGGTATTATTGGCGACCCGGAATTCGTCGATACCCTGATCCAGCTCATGCACGACGAAAAATTCGCCCGCATCGCCGCAGAATCGTTTTCCCTGATCACCGGTGCTGATCTTGAAAAGGAAGGTCTGGCAGGTAAGCCCCCGAAAGATCTCAGCCCTCCTCCCTCCGATGATCCCGATCTCGACGATGTCGCTCCGGATCCTGATGAGAATTTAGTTTGGCCAATATTGGAATCCATAGAAAAAAGGTGGGAGAAACAAAGACAGGAAATTCGGATGCGAATCCGCCATTTTCGGGGCAAGCAAATTGTTCCCGAATCATTGGAAAGCTGTCTGACAGGAGAATTCCACTTCCATCGAGCCTTTGCAGCGTTGGAGCTGGCTGTCGCGGAGCCAAACCAGTCTCTATTTGAAGTCAGAGCGCGGATTCAGCGATATCAATAAGATGATGGTATCCATAGCCACCCGATTTGAGGAGATCCAGCAGTTTAGTAACGGCGTTACCGGATTGATTCAAGATTAGTAGCGAGCTTCGGCGTTGCGAAAGCTGCTATGGTTCATCGGTTTTGTCGGCACCACTGAGAGCCCAGAAGCCCGGCGCCATAATCGTTGCACGCAACAAATGATTTTCAATATTGCTGTACTCAGCGCGCAGACTGAAACTATCCAGGTGCCATATTGCGAATCCAACGCGATCGAAGTCGCCACGCTCATCGGGTTTACGTCCCAATTTCGCTTCGATCTGGGATTGAGAGTCGTTGAAAGAAAGATTCAGGGGCATCGGGCCAACCCACTCCCGTGCATCGTATACACGTGGGCCGTAATAGGTAACACTGGCGAGCGAAAGCGAATTCGGAAACTGTGGATCAGAAACTGGGACCTGAACTCCAGGTGCGAAGGAAAATTCAACACCATGGGTCATACGCAAATCCGCACTGTGTTCGCTGCGCACATTGGGCAGGGCGCTCGCATAATCAAGGGATTCTAGATGGGTACGAAGTTCTCTGGTTGACCATCGTAATCCAAAGAGCGAAACCAAAGCATCAGGTGTGAAGGGCGCCAACATCTCACGTTCGTTCTTTGACAGAGGCCACGGTATGGGAGGTTTGTAACAGAGTACAGATTCGAGCTTGCCACTATCGGATTGATATGCGATCGTCATGTTGAAATCAGGCAGCTGCCAAGCGTCTCGAATATAAGTCCGTCGCTTCTCATCGAATTTAGAAAGCTTGCTGTGTACATCGTTTCTGTCGTCTGAAAATGTAAGTCCAAATGGAAGCGGATACGGAAAGGGTTTGGTATTCAATGTATCGCCGTAAAAGTAGAGCTGAGTTAGTAGCAATGCGCCCTGACGACGCTTTTCAAAGTCCTGTGCGCGAACATACGCGTCATCCTCAAACCCGAATTCGAGACCGATTTCATTCACTGTAACCCAGTCGACAAGCGACTCGGGATTATCAAGCTCGAGTTCAGGCTGCATACCGCGAGCAAGAGAGTGAAGGGTCGACTGAACCAAGAGTGTGGTCGACTCGAGCCCGAGCAGATTAAGAAGCTGGTCGCCGCTGACCTTTTCTGAACCCAAGGTAAGACTCAAATCTTCAAGGGAATTTCGACCGTTACCACGGCAATCTTGTGTGGAGCATCCTTCGAATACTTGATTGCAAGATTCAAATTCTCCAACTTCCAGATATCTCTACGAAGAGCGGGTTTGGTGTCGAAAGGTTTGCCGAGTTTGACGCGTGCTTCCACCTGTCCATCAGAGAATACAAGCTTGGCTGGCAGTGCACCTGGGAAGCTCATATTCCCTTTTTCAGTATCAGATATGAATTGGGCGGCATTAAGAACTAAGCGGCTTGACTTTGGTCCTTCAGGTTTAAAGACCAGCGATAGGCCCATTTGGGGCATGGTAACGCGCGCATCGATGTCGTCCTTTGGCATTTTCAATTTTTTCGTAAATCCGATGCCTGCGAGAACTCGCTGCACTTCAGGAGCATCTTCCGGCTTGCCAATACAAGCAATAAATTCCTTGCTATCCATCATTCTCCCTTTCATATTCGCCTGCTGACCATTGTCAGACGGGTGTGTCAGCAGCTTGCGAGCATTTTATTCAACCAGTTATCATATTGCTTATTTGTGATTTTCTCGATCTTTGCTGCTGCTTTTTTGTAGGCTTTAGCGCAGGCTTCGTCGAGTTTTCCACAGTCTTTGATTTCCTTCAGGTCCTTCTTAGCCGCTCCCTGTAGATTTTTTGCATCGGCTTCAGGAGTTGCTCGGCCGCCGTAAGTCCTGCTGATCTGCTGATGCACACCTTTTGGTATCACGATAGACAACGCACCTTTGACGATGGCGTTTTTTTGGCAGGGATCCAGAGTACCGCCGTTTAGTTGTTCTGCCCTTGCGAGGAGAGAGCTTTTCGCTGGTACGTGGTCACGATCGCTTTTGCCGCCTCCTGAAACTTTTTGTTGTTCGCCGTACTGGTTCAATTCGCCGCATTTCATTTTGACGTCGTCAACCAATACCTGTACGACCAACGGTATGACGCCCATTGCATCGATCGTATTTTCATTGTTCTGGAATTTCTTGTCCGAGAAGCGGCATGCATTGCCGCCATCCAACTTGACGTCAAACGAATACAGTATCCATGTTGAAGCTTGCTTGAAAGTATTGGACTTTATCCCGCCGACAGAGCCCGGTTCGTCGCCGGAACTCATGGAGAATTTCGAGCCTTTGATTGCCGCCATGTTGCCGCCGTCAACTTTCACGGTTGTCGTCCCATCGGCCAAGCTGCTCGACTGCGACATGTTCGGATAAGGCATTGGGACTGGTCCGCCAGGTGTAGGCGTCTTGCAAACGTCCGGAACAGTCGCAATCGACATCCAAGAGCCACCCTTGTGGACCAGACCATTGACAGTTCCATTGACTTTAATGGTTGCCATCGAAAGTACCTATTGCGGACCAGCAGTTTCGACTACCGCAGCGCCACGTTCTCCGTTGACAGAACTCGCCCACACTAAGGCAGAACGGCCCCTGGAATAGCCTTTTCTCCCGGCAATGCAGGCCAGTCCGACGAGAAGTAGTGCGGACGCGGCGCCGATGTCGCCCCAGCAGTCCGCCGGCGCTACAAAGTGGGATGCCGAAATGAACTTCTCTCGAGTTCGTGAAACTAGAAATGCGAACTCGTCAGCGCGATAAGGTTCGCCGTTCATGTCGCAATAAACATCAGTTACTTTCTGATCGTCAGGCAGACCTGCAAGAGCCTGACGCACTGCATTGGTCAAACCGATTCCGAGGCAAACCGATCCGGTACCAATTAGTTGAGTCTCGCGGCCAAGTCCAACCGCACGAACATAACCCAGCGCCACAAGCTCGGTGCGTTTCATAGTGTCCGAGGTTGCCACAAGCAGCGCGCCTGCGCCTTCGCCAGGGACGAACCCCCAGGCGTTATTACGTTCGCCGGCACCGTGCAGCTGGTCGGTAGACTCAAGCCACTCCAGGATATCGGGGTCAAGGTAAGAGTCTGCTCCAGCGACAACGCACACAGTCTGCGGCCGATCGGCAAGAATCTGCATTGCAGAATGCAACGCGGCGAACCCGCCGGCGTGACCAGCTTCTGTAATGCTGACACGCTCAAAGACTCCAGCGAAGTCCAGTCGCAAGCGTTTGTCCATTCGTTTCGCAAGGTCGGGAGGAAGAGTTGGTCTGTGGCTTGGTAGATTGAGGATCAACACGATTGATGAATGGTCAGAGTTCTTGGGCAATTGGAAGAGAGATTCGCGAATTGCACCGACGAGGCAGTCTTCCACCCGTGCCGAAATTCCGCGGTCCTCCTTAAGCCAGGGGAAAGACGCGACAGTCATGGGAGTTCCAACCGAATCAACCATGAACTCGTGTTGCGTGAATCCGGAGACGCCAGCGCGTACTGCAGCGGCCGACGCCCATGCTGTCCTGCCTATGGAAGTTACGGCTCCAACACCAACGACATACACTCCGCTATCAAACGAGGTCAATCAGGTCCTCCACAGGTTCCTCAGCATCATTAGCTGCGGTAGGTCTCCATTCGATCCGTGTGCTTGCCAACTGGTAGACTTTCGCGTGACATTCCAGCGCACTGTGCCATACGAGTGAAACTCTTGGAATGTCCGGTTCAAGAATCACTGTATGTAACTTCGGTTTCTCATGGGATCGCTTCTCACCGTCCGTGAACCTGGTTTGAAGCAACAAATCGAATTGGGGCAGGCCGAATTCCAGGGGGCTTCGACTGCTCAAATTCAGCAAACTAACGGGTTCGCCACCATTCAGAAATGAGGGAGTCTGTTGGTCCAAAGGCGCGCACTGGAAATATCGGTCGTCGCAATCGTCAGGCAGCAGAGGCTGCCGGGTCGACTCCCAGCGGGAACCATACGTTCCGGCGAATGCAGCGCGAGGTTGCCAGTGGCTGGCGACTACGCCGAAGCCGGCCGGATTTGGCTGGTCATTCCATGAGCGGATCAGTTTGTCTGCATATTCAATGTTTGGAACCTGAGCGCCATGCAGATGTTCTCCCTTAACTGCAAAGCCGAGGCCAACTGGATTTCGCCATTCCCAGTCTCTTTCAGGATATTGTGAAAGGGAATCCCTGCCTCCAAATGCTCTTTCGTATATCAACGGCATCTTTATAAATGGTTTGGGTGCGCTCATCTCGCCAAAATCCCACTCCCGATCACCGAAGATGCGCAATTTTTTGTTAATCGGACCCACACTCAATGCGACATCCAATTGGTGGACTGGTCGTCCGCCAGACGCATGGGCATTGCTGACAACAATCACGTCGGTGGTCGTCTTTTTTAGAACAAAGTCCGACTCATAACGAATGCTACTTGTTCCTGGTTCACCATAATATTCAGGCACACGCACAGGATCCAGTTGATCCTTTGAAATCTCGGTCGTGCCATCAATTTGAACCTCGAACGTCGCTTTGACAACAACGAGCCATACTTCTGCTCCTTCGCGATTGCGAATCCATCCTTGTCCTGCCGCGAATGGCGTTCGATTCTCAAGTTGCCACATAACAAATGAGCCCGAATGACTCCTTTCCGGAATCTGAGATTCCTTTTGTTACGAACGAACGGCTGATTATAGCTGAAGTGAGTCTTTGGATCACCGTGATGTGGGGATTTCAGCGACACCGTCGACTACTGTCTGAAAGTTTCAGCTTTGGCGATCATGTCGAAAATGGCTCAGAAGTACGACAGTAGTATAACGGTGCCAAAAAAAGACGAGCGCGTTGACGGTAGGTTCTCGGCTAAAGGTAGCAGGCGTTGAAATCGCTGACACGAATAGTGATCGCCTTGGCTGGAGACGAATCTGGCAACTCGGTACCGTAGAAAAGAGTCCTTAGTTTCCGTAGAGGGTGGTCGTGATACAAGAATGGAATATGCATCTTGGGGTCTTTGCCAACAGCTCCAAGTAAGATGCATCCTTTGGATTGTTTGGCATTGTTTCCACCATGAAAAAGTATTGCGGATCTGCCTGGAACGTGGGCTATTTCAAGTAAGAAATCGCCAGATTTCGCGATTGTGCCGAAGGGGCCTTGAACGAAATTGTGTCCAGAGACATAACGGATATGAACGGGATAGGTTCCGGCGGGTATCATCAGTTTCGAATTTTCATAGGTTTGCCCAATCACACGGCCGTTGATGGAAATTGATCCTGTAACCAGACTGCCGTCGATCTTTTCCCGTTGAACCAGAATATTAAATGCTTCCAAGCGATGAATTCCTTAAATCAAGTCATAAGATTTTCTTATAACTAAAGGCTATTCCGCATTACGGAATAGTCCCAGTGCTGGAAGCGCCGCCCACAGACACTCCCTGGCTATTCGTCAGTGTCACACTCACGCCTTTCACGTCGCTGCTGCTGGTTGTGATTGAGAACGGCATCGTGAGTTTAAAAACGCTCCCGGCTGCAAAGGACTCTGGTTTATCGAAATAGTCTGAGAACAGCGTGCCGAATGTCACAGTGACTGGATCTGGTTTTATATTGGTTCCCGTAAATGAGAATGTCGCTTTCGTAATATCACGGGATGTCGAATATCCGATAACCACAACATTGAATGACTTGGCTCCCGTTGTGCTCCCTGATACGCCAATAACTTCGGGTCTTGCGGGTGCAATCGAGGTGGTCCCTGCCGCCAACGCGGGAGAAACGACTTCTCCGCTGGCCGTTAAACTCTCCGCTGTGAATTGAATATCTGAGGCAATGGTGCCGAATTGAACCGAAATTGAAGTTGAGCCGCCGCACGTCACAGCTGTGGTGTTTTTCGGTACGGTACAACTTAATGTCTTGCCTCCTCCCGACGCGAATGCAAAGTCGTCTGCGGATGGCATGGCCGACTGGACTTTTGGAGTCACGTTCATTTTAAGGTTGAGACCCAAGTCCACCGAATAGGCAGAGCTTATATTTGCCTGGATTGTAACCAGAGCCTTTGGGGAAACGGGACTGGATAAACCTGTGATGGAAAAAGTTCTTGGAGCAAACGACGGAGGACAACTTCCAACCGGCACGGTGACAGAAACAGCGGTGGATATTGGCGACGTGTTCTGAGCAATATCGCGCGCCACGGCAGTGATACTGTGAGTGCCGTTCGCACTTGTGATTGAGTTCCATACGACAGAATATGGCGAGGTGGTGTCTTCTGGTCCAATCAATAGGCCATCCACAAAAAAGGATATCCCCGCAATTCCGTTCGCATCCAAGGCAGTTGTCGAAATCGTCACGCCGCATCCCGTTGGCGGAATCGTAACGGTCGGTGTATTCACGGTCGGTGCAATGTTGTCTACAGTGACAGTCACCGATGTTGCATTCTGCAAAAGTCCTACAACATCTCGAGCCGTAGCCGTAATGGTATGAGCAGCGTTGGTCGCAGTCTTTGTATCCCAGTTAACGCAGTAAGGGGAGCTGGTGTCTTCGGCGCCGAAGTTTGCGGTGTCCA
The DNA here is from genome assembly GCA_041481485.1 of Terriglobia bacterium. GTDB lineage: Bacteria > Acidobacteriota > Terriglobia > 20CM-2-55-15 > 20CM-2-55-15 > JBGPBY01. The sequence goes on along the minus strand of JBGPBY010000013.1, from coordinate 2,246 downwards.
GCTTGAATTGAACCCCTGCGACTGAATTATTGTCGGATGCGTTTGCACAAATTTGTATTGTTCCGCCCACAAAAGAAGGTAATGGCGGAGCTATCGATACTGCGGGCAGAAGGTTATCTACAGTCACGTTAACAATGGCGGGAACTGTGTTATTTGCGGTATCTCGCGCAACAGCCGTTAACTTGTGAATTGCATTGGTCAGGGGAACTGTATTCCAGCTGAAGGAATATGGAGAGGTTGTATCTTCCGCTCCGAAATTTACATCATCAACTTTGAATTGGACGCCGGCCACCGCGATGTTGTCCGACGCAATTGCCGTAACTGTAAGCGTTCCCGTGACGAAAGCCCCGTCCACGGGCGTTGAGAATGACACTGTTGGCAGAATGTTGTCCACCGTTACCGCTACTGCAGGAGTGGATGTGGTTCGAAATAGAGCTGCATCTCGAGCGATAGCCGTAATGGAATGGGCGCCATTTGATGCGGATTTGGAATCCCAGGCTATGGAAAACGGGGCCGAAGTGACTTCCGCCCCGATAGCGACGCTTCCATCCAATACGAACTGAACGCCGACAACCGCAACGTTGTCTGATGTGTTTGCCGTAATTGTAACTGAACCCGCAACTAGGCCGGCCGAGGGCGTGGCAATGCTGATTGTGGGCGCCTGGTCATCGAGCCGCCCAATTTTATTGGTGGCCTGTTCTGTAAACCACAACGACCCTCCGGCAGCTGCGATGCCCTTTGGCAAACTGTTGCCCGGAATCAGAGGAAATTGTGTCACTGCGCCGTTGGTATCAATTCTCCCAATCTCTGCCGAGTTGCTGCTTCCATGATCGGTAAACCATAATGCGGAATCCTCCCCTATGGTGATGCTATTCGGTGTCGAAGCGCCAGTACCTACTTTCGGAACCGTAAACTCCTGTATGGAAATTGAAGTTCCAGATACAGTGATTTTGGCAATTCTGCTGGCATCTTCAGTAACCCACAATTTGCCGTCTGGCCCGGTCACAATACAATTTGGCCCGCCATTCAGCGTGTACTCATTCGTTACGGTGCCGGATGTATTCATTCGTCCAATTTTGTTGGAATCGTGTTCCGTATACCAGAGTGCGCCATCCGGGCCGCTGGCAATGCAATTTACACTCTGACCTGTGTTTGCAATAGGAAACTCACCCGCAAAAGTACCGTCTGTCCTGATGCGTCCGATTTTGGAGGCGTCTTTTTCGTAAAACCATATTAAATTGTCGGGTCCCACCGTGATCGCATAGGCGCCGGAAGCTACCGTCGGAATGTTGAACTCCTTAACGGTTCCTGATGTTGTAATTTGACCAATTTTGTTCGCTACATATTCGGTGAACCAGAGATTCCCATCTGGTCCTGCCGTAATGCCCGAAGGAGCCGAGTTTGCAGTTAATGGATTGAATTCGTTGATTACGCCGGCCGTTGTTATTTTTCCGATCTTGTGTGTATTTTGCTCCGTGAACCAGAGGGCACCATCGGGTCCCTTAACAATCGCGAACGGACCAGACGCTCCCGTGGGAGTAAATTCGCTGATGCTAAGCGGACCCGGAGGCGTACCAGCATTACTTACAGTCAGTGTCACACCAGTGGATGTGAACGAGTTTCCTAATACATCACGTGCTACCGCTGTCAACGAGTGGGTTCCGTTTGCAACTGTAGTGGTATTCCACACAACGGAAAACGGAGAGGAAGTGTCCTCCGCACCAAGATTATTTCCATCCAACTTGAATAGAACACCCGCGACACCGGACCCTCCTAAATCGTCGGCAGAAGCCGATACCGTGACTGAACTTCCGCTGACAATTGCATTATTAACAGGGGCGGTAATGGAAACCGACGGGGCCAGGTTATCTACGGTAACCGAAACAGCAGGTGATGCCGGCGAGAGGTTCCCTGCCTGGTCGCGCGCCACGGCCGTGATTGTATGAGCAGCATTGGTAAATGAGGTAGTGTCCCAATTTACGGTGAAGGGAGAACTTGTTTTTTCTGTTCCCAGATTGTTGTTATCAATCTTAAACTGCACGCCCGCGACGCCGCTGCCGGTGTCCGTGGGGTTCGCCGTCAAAGCGACCGAAGTTCCGGAAACAAACGTTCCAGTGGTTGGCGCTGTCAGGTTCACGCTGGGAGCGGCATTATCCACGATGACCGACACACCGCTAGAAGCGACGATGAAGTTTGCGCTATCAGTGACTTCAGCAGTAAGGATGTGTGATCCATTTGAAGCGGAT
>JBGPBY010000012.1:0-31720 GCA_041481485.1 Terriglobia bacterium | reverse complement strand
TCGATTTCATGATGCTCCGTTTCGAAGCTCGCGATTTTACACCTTATTCACTGGTCCGAATTTTGGGGACCACCTCAAATATCCTCTCATGTGTGATTCATGTTCGTCCGCTGCAGGCTACAGCCAAACTCTATTCTTGCTTTTCTACCGCTCCAGCGTCCAAAGAGGATTACGTTTCATCAGTATGATTTCTTAGAAGAAACTTTTCGAGACTTCTGTTGGCTGCTGTCAGTATCAGCGTGAAGATTCAGCGGCTTCGGAACACGAACTGTATAGTGCCCGATTCATGTCGGCAAACCGGACTTGTGTAGCCGAATATCGGTGCAACCCAGCACAAGGACGGGATGTCGGCTATACGGCCAAGTGAATTTCGCCGATGCAACTGTTTTTTGTTTTGAACCGTGGACTGTTCCGTTACATCCTGCAGTGAAGTCATCCCATCGGTGGGAAAGATCACATGCAAATCATCCTGGCTCTCTCATTCCTGCTCTCATCGTTCCACGAGGCCCGGTCACTGCAGTCACACCGTGAACTGTCACGCGATCCATACGGCACACAAGCGCCCGAGTTTCGAGCGAGATCGATCGATGGCAAGGAATATCGGCTGTCGTCATTTAGGGGCCGGTACGTTCTTCTGGATTTCTGGGCTGTCTCGTGTCCCCCTTGCCGCGATGCAATGCCCGCACTCGAAGCAATCCATCACGAATACAAGGATCGAGGTCTTCTAATCATTGGAATTGACGTTGGCGAAGAGCGGTCGAAGGTTAAAGCGTTCCTGCAAAAAGCGCCTGCGCCTTATGCGACACTGGTCGATACCGCCTCGGACGTTGCAAAACTGTTCCACGTCGACTCGTTCCCAACATTCATGTTGATTGATCCGGACGGAAAAATCGTCGATACACGGGTTGGGTTCCTCAAAGCCGGACCTAATTCCCATGACAACATCGGCGAATGCCAACTACGCGGCATGTTACTAGAACGCATGTCAGGAAACGATTTCGCGAAATAGAATCGTTACTGCGTCGATAGTGTGATGACCAGTTCATTCGCAGTGTTATCCAAATCTGTGGGAGTCAGCGGTTCATTCGTCAGGTTCTTCGAACCCCAGGTAATCGACTTGAACGCGTATCCAGCAGGCAGATTTATGGGAGCACCAACCTGAAGTGGTTCAGTGGGCGACGGCAGGAATGCGCGGAAGAATCCATCGGATCGCGGCTCGAGTGCAATCGAGAATCTTCGCCCTGTCTGGCTCATGGGAAGAATAAACCCCGGAATGATGCTTCCTGGCGCCGGATCGTTTATCAGCCGGAGCAGGTCGGGAAGTTTCGGAGTATTTCCTCCACTCGCGAGGCGTGTCAGATCGCTCATCGGCGATACGACTTGTAAATAGATACCGCCAATCGCCCAGGAAGGCAGTTCCATTCTGTGCCTGTTGTCGACGAACCGGATCACCATCGTTGTCGAATCCGACGGCAACGCCAGAAGATTGCCGTAGAAATCTCTTGTTTGACTTTCATTCAAGTAGGTCTCGACGTTTGAGGCGTAGAACGCGCTCACGTTCGCGTTGTGCTCCTTCAGATATCGCGCAATGTTCCGGATGGTGCGTGAACCGGAAAAGTCTCCAACCAGAGGAACGAACAGGTTTTTCTGGTGCATCTCGCGAATGCGGCGATAGTTTTCTTCGGTTGCCAGGTAACTCCAGTTGGTCCCTGCAGCGTCGGGTATCGACATCAGGTCGATGTAACTCGGCGTACCGCTGGCCGGTCCGGGACCCGAATTGGAGTTCATCGACGGACCACCGCGATAAAATGCCTGATACACACGTTCGATTCCCAGAGTGTCATCGCTGCTAATCTCGAACCCGTGCTTTTTGAATATCCCCGCGATCGCCTGACGATTCTCAAGAAAGAGATCTCCGTCCGGAGCCGCTTTCTCGTACGCGGCAAATAACGCGATCGCGCTGGTCTTCTCGTCCAGCCCCGCGGGCCGTTTCCTCGAAAACAGCCTTGAGACGAAATCTGCGCGATCCGGCGACAGCTCAAACAAAGCCTTGTACAGAAGGAGCTCCAGCATGTTTTGCCGGCGAATGTCGATCACGAATGCCATCCTGGCTTTCAGGGCGCTCGCGTAAGTAAAGTTCTGTTCCGGCCCAACGCCGATGTAGACCTCGCCAGGCCGCGCGGCACGCGTTAATGCAGGGATCACCACCTGCTGGGTCATTTCGTTGGAGATGAAGTTGTCGTAAGGAAATTTACCTTCGGGCTCTGAAAACTCTACAATCATCTGCCAGAATTCGGCGTCACTGATCTGCGAGGGAAGGGTATCCGCACTGCGTGCGGGAAGAACAGCCGCCGCTGCAGGCGGCCGTTGCGCCGCAGCTCGTTCCACGACAATATGGCCCGAAATGGGCCTTGTCGCTTGTACTATTCCTCCCGTGACCGGTGCCTGGGACACGTGCGTTTTGGAGAGTAAGGTGAAAACGACAACAAACGCGACGATCACCCTTTTCGACGGCATTCCGCCTTCACGATGTGTCATCGAACCCTCCAGTTTTTTCGAAGAAAAGTGCGGTTAGTATACAGGCGAAAGCGGAGCAGGCCCAAAGTCAGTGTGCCGAGAAAATAGCGCGTCCACATGATCCTGTCGCATGTTAGAGGCGAAAGCTTAGTGTGCCATCGATAGCCGCGATTGCGTTGGAGGACTGGGCGACCTCGGACCGCGACTTGGAAACGTAGACCGTTAATTCGGCGACGGTCTTTCGATGTGATCGATCACGACGACTTCGACGGGCCCCCTAGTCGCGCGCAGTTCAAGTCCGAGTTGCTTCTGGAGCGCTGTGAACAAATCTGGAGGAGAGTCGGCTTGCCTGGGTCGCGTATCCTGAGGTCTTGTGAATTCAAGGCTGAAATTATAGGTTCCATTGAGACCGGTATCATCGAGGACCGGGACGCCCAACAGACTCGAGAGAATGTTTCTCAAACCCAGCAGAGTTGTATTTTCCGAGAACGTTACCTGTCCCCGTCCAGTCCAGTTTATGTAGTTTCGTTGTCCGTCTGCCTTTTGCAATTTCGACCCGCTCTTTGAGACGACGAGCCTATACACCGGCGCTTCCTCGGTCTGACGGTGGACCGCTAATTTGAAGCGTTCCGTCAAGAGTGTTTGTCCCATCATCCTGATCTGATTTGGTCCCGCCGCAGCGCTTCTAGCTCTTGCGTCGAAGTCGTAAGGCTCTCGGTCGATCCAGTCAGGTCCGCCCTTCACCTGGGGAGGCATGACCTCATAGGCCCATGCGATTACACCTCGGACGAAGGCGATTTCTGTCCTGAATTGTCCATTGGATACAGTCCACGGTCCCGCTCCGATTGGGATTGTCAGTGGAAGTGGAACCGGTCGGATTGATGCAACTTCGAATGCCAAGGGAGCGGTCGTGGTCGTGCCTTGCGAATATTTGCCGTCGATCTGCTGGGTGGTGATGACTGGAAACGCTGCACCGACGGACTGCAATCGCACATTTCCGGCATCGGTGCTTTGAAGCCGCGCCACATCCTCGGCGGCGGAAGTCGAAGCTTGAAGGGGCTCGGAGGGACCGACCGGTTCCCTTGATCCCGCAACGGTTTCGATTGTTGCAGGCTCGCGCACAGGATTGACCGAAACTGCCGGGCTCTGCGACGCGGCAGCAACCTGCGGTGGTGCTGGCCGTTGGCTTGGAAGCATCACTTGTAACAGGCCGGCGCGTTGAGCCGCATACAGTCCGATCACCATTGTCACGACCAACAATGCGGCAGCAATGGTGAAGTGAGAGCGACGCGTCACGATTTCTCTGGCCGGCAGCATCGAACACTCCGCTTCAGACCTCAACTGTTCCCAGACCGCTTCGACTGAAGATGTCACCTGTCCCGCTGGAGGCTCACCTGCTAGTCCCATGTGTCGATCCAGAGTCGAGTCAAGACTGTTGTCATCGCGTTTCATGTGGGCCTCCTTTGTATACTCGGAGAAGTTTTCTCAGTCGGGCTCGCGCGCGAAACAGGCGAACGGCGACTGCGGCGCGGGAAACGCCGAGCGTTTCCATGATCTCCGCCGTACTTTTGTTCTGCATGTGCCGGAGGATCAGGACCTCCGCGGACTCCACAGGCAACTGTCCAATTGCGGCGTACACCCGCTGATGCGTCTCTTCATCAAAATGCGGTTTCGAAGGATAGCGAGCCTCTGCGCGCTCCGCGTCTATAGGGTGAAGCGTTGGATGCCGGCGACGCGACTTTAGAACGTCCAGGGACACATTCACTGCAGCCCGGTAGAGATAGGCCTTTGGATCCTTTTCAAACTCCGGTGGAATTCCCTTCCTCAAGAGCTTCAGAAAGACCGTGTGAAGGACATCTTCCGCGTCTTCTCGATTGGCAAGCACTCCCCACGCCGTCCGGTTCACCAGCGGGGCGTACTCCCGATAGATCTGCTCGAATTCCCGGGCATGTAAAGATGAGATTGGATCCAACACCGTCTTCGTTGACATCGGCTCCTCTGCTATAGACGACGCGACACCGAAGAAATTACCGCATTTTTTGAGGATCAGCGAACCGGTGTCGTTGCTAGAACCCTAACCCAAAGGCTTGAGCAGTTATCGCTTGCTGTGCCTGACCCATCGCTTTATCTTCTTCTCGCTGGTTCAAAGCACAATTACAAGGAGAGAGCACGACACTCTGATGAACGATCGCCCTTTTTATCTTGGGATCGATCTCGGCACAACCAATTCCGCGGCATCCATTTTTGACGGCAGCCAGACTCACATGGTGCGAACGCCGCAGGGCGCGACGCTGACCCCCTCGGTCGTGCGAATCGACTCGCGCGCGGTCATAACGGTTGGGGCAAGGGCACGGCAATCGCTGGAAAGCGATTCTGAGAATGTCCGCAGCGAATTCAAGAGGCTGATGGGAACCAAACAGCTCCTCCGATTTCGAGCATCCGGAAAGTCGCTCAAACCGGAAGAACTTTCGGCGGAAATCCTGAAGTCTTTGCGCGCGGATGTGCGCGAGCAGTTTGGCTTCGATCCGGCCCATGCCGTTATCTCCGCTCCTGCTCTCTTTGAACTGCCGCAATCTGCTGCTACCAGCGAAGCGGCCAGACTCGCCGGCTTTGATCGAGTGGAATTGATCCAGGAGCCCATCGCTTCGGCTCTCGCTGCCGGATGGACGGACGAAACATCGGGCACATGGATGGTGTATGACCTGGGCGGAGGTACCTTCGACGTATCGCTCCTCGAAACCCGGGATGGTTTGCTACGTGTTGTTGGGCATGACGGCGATAATTTTCTCGGCGGCCGGGATTTTGACCTGGCGATGGTCGATCTCGTGCTCGAACGTCTGTCGTCGGGCCGCCCCCGCGCGTTTCTGCGCTCAGATTCCCGGAATGCCGATGCGATTCGAAAACTCAAATTCGCGGTCGAAGAAGCAAAAATTGAACTGACGCGCGTGGAGAACACCAGCCTCCAGATTCCCAATCTTCAGTTTGGGGATGTAAACGTGGATGTCGATTTTGAAGTTTCACGCGAAGACGTGGCCCAGCGGTGCACCGCACTGGTGGACCGATCCATCGCCGTGTGCCTTCGGTTGCTGGAGGCGAACGGCATGCATCCGGCCCAGGTATCGCGCATCGTTCTGGTTGGCGGTCCTACTGCGATGCCGGTCGTGCGCCAGCGGTTGTCGGAAACTTTGGGGGCGCCGCTTGCCGGTGGACTCGATCCAATGACGCTCGTGGCGCAGGGTGCGGCACTCTACGCTGCCAGCGCAAACCTCGATGCCCGGCCTACTGTCAGGACGATTTCCGATATAGGCCGGCGCGTCTGGTTGCAGTATCCGGCCATGACATCCGATCCGACTCCATATATTGTTGGCCGCGTGTCAGAAGAAAAAGCCTCCGGGCCGGCTTCTGTCCGTTTTGAGCGCGAAGGCTGGACCGGGGCCGAAACGCCCGTTACCCAAGACGGCACTTTTGTCGCTTCGGTCAACGTTCTTCCCCACCGTACGAACGAATTCAGAATTCTGGGTACCGCCAGTGATGGGTCCGCCGTTCACCTTTCGCCATCGACAGTAAGAATCATTCACGGGCTCACGCTCGCCGACCCTCCATTGTCTCGCGCCATTGGCGTCGCACTCGCATCCGACCGGACGCACATCTATTTCGAACGTGGATCTCCGTTGCCGGCCCGCCGAACGTTTCTCCATGAGGTCGTTCAAACCATCATTCCGGGAAGTGATTCCAGCGTATTGCGCATTCCAATTGTTCAGGGCGAATATGAAAAGGCGCATCTTTGCCGTCTGGTTGGAGCTCTCGAGATTCGCGGATCTCAACTGGCGTCAAGCATTTCATCGGGATCATCCATTGAAGTTACGCTCGCCGTCGATCGGGGCGGACGTCTCTCTGCTCAGGCACTGACCGCATCAGGACAGGTTTTTGAAGAAATTTCACATCTGCTCGTTCCCGATGCACCGGCCGAAACATTGGATCAGGCAATTCGTGATCTGCGCAAAAGACTGTCTTTGCTTTTCAACGATGCCTTCCAAAAAAGAAACAAAGGATCCGAGTTTCCGGCGCAGCTTGGAGGCTTTGAACTGAGCCTCACCGAAGCCGAACGCGATGCCGGCGCGGCCCGCGCCGGTGACGCCGATGCGGCTCAAAAAGCCAGACGGCGGTTGATTGAGATCGATGCGGAACTGGATGCGCTCGAGCAGGAAACCCAATTTCCCAAACTTGAAGCCCAGGCCGTGATGGAACTGAGCATGGCAATGGCGCTGCTATCGATTCACGGCACATCTCACGAACGGCGTCTGCTTGATGAGGCGGCATCGGCTCTGGATCAGGCGCGCAAAGCGCGAGACGTACCAGAGCTTCAGTCGCGCCTTCAACAGATTCAGTCTCTGGCGCGGGCCGCATATTTCAGGGATCCCGATGCCTGGAAACAGATCTTCAACATGGCCGCATCCCGCATCAACTCGGCCCGTGATCTTCCACTTGCCCGCAAGCTTGTCGATCAAGGACGCATTGCGATCGAGCGTGGAGATCGAGAAACACTGATGCAATGCACCAGGCAGTTGGTTAATCTCATGCCCGTCGATGAAAAAATCCGTCAACTGGGACACGATTCAGGACTACGTTGATGTATCTGCCGCGCATCGCCCGAGCCATCGCGGAAAATCCGTTTTTTGTGCTCGGCGTCAGCACCGAATGCGCTCGTCGCGAGTTTGAACGCGAAGGACAGAAACTGCTCGCGATGCTCGCCCTCGGTCTGGCTGAGGTCCAGACCTACGCTACACCCTTAGGCGACCGCATACGAACGCCCGAACTCGTTCTGCATTCGATGGCAGAACTGAGGAATCCCTCAAGGCGATTGCTGCATGAAATTCTTGCGGCATTACCGCCGTCTGAAATCCGCGCCCCATATCCAACACGATTCGAAGCCGGAGACCGGTGGATCGAAGCGCCCGGCTTGTTCGGCTACGGATGGTTTCAACAGGGCCGGAAGTGACCGGGCTAGTGCCGACGTTTCAGCTACTGAAACCACCTCTGCAAATATTTGTCCTTCTTTACTGGGGCGCGCTTTGCATCATTCATCTTCGCAACTCAGGGAACCGCACGCGGCTACCCATAAATACCGGATCAAAGAACAGGGATCCGGGTATGTTCACGCTCTTCAGACTTATCCTGGGTGCTGCTTTCTTCGCAGCGCCATTGCTTCTTCTCAGAGAATGGCTCGGCCTGGAAAGTGTATTGCTTGCCCTATGCCTTCTGCTTTTTTATCCCTGGTGGACAGCGCGTCACATTGCGATTCCACTCGGGATGCCGCGACTGGCATATGCGCTGACGGTATTCAACGGCATCGAATGGTGGAACGACAAACCGGAAGGCCCAGTGGCCGCGGCGGCCTGGTGTCTCTCCCGCAAACGTACGGCAACGGAGCAAGCCATAACATGGGCTGAAAAACATCTGGATCCGGCGCGTCCACTACGCGCTTCAACGGTCGCCGCACACGCAATGCTGGCGGCCTCGCGGGGACAGCTCCTCGAAGCCCGAACGCTGTTCGAGGGGATGATGTTGCTCGATGGGCGTACCGCACCCGAAGCCATCTGGCGCTTATGCTTCGAATGGCTTACCACCGACGCCGCGGCACGCGGAGACTGGACAGCAGTTCGACGGCTCACGCGGCATCATCTTGCGCCTCGCGTTTCGACGCTCATACTGCTCGCTCGTGTGGCGCAACGCCCTCCAGGAACGCGGAAAGCTTCGATTTTTGAAGTGTTTCTGTCGCGCGTACCATTTCCCTCACCAGACCTGACGCCCATATTTTCCGAAGTGCCGATATCCTCGCAGTCTCGTGCCGGCGAGCTGAAAGCCATCGTCGAGCAATGGGAAAACAAGTTTGCTGACGAACGGCTTCGGCAGCATCTCTCACTCCGCGCCGCCGCGCTGGGAGGCGGTGATGCGGGAGCCGCGCTGAATCAACTGCGACAACTTGTCCAGTCCGATCTTACGGAATCCATCAGCGTTGCTGTTCAAAATGGAGAAACCATATCCGAGGAATCACCGCTCTTGAAGGCGGCGTTGAACTCGGGCCGGCGTAAGCTGCTTTCCGAACTGTCGGAACGGGTCGCGCGGATGGATGAGCGCCGACGCAGGGATCGCGCTCTTCCCGCGATTGACGAATGGAAAGAATTTCTGGCCCTGCATCGCACATATTCCCTTTTGTGTGCGCAAGGAGACCGTAGCGGTTCCGGCACTGCGTTTTATACGATGTGCGCGCGCTTAAACGCATTTGCGGTCTGGCTCCTCGATCAAAAGAACGAGAAAGCCATCGCGAATGCCATCTTTCGATTCCTGGTATCCGAGGCAGAAAGGAACAAGTCGCCGGATCGAGAAATCATCAGCCGTAACGCGAAGGTCAGCCTTGGAAAATCCCACTGAGGCGGCCAACGAATCATTTTGCCTGCACGCAAGACTTTGCGGCAGCTTTGAAGCGGCAAACACGTTTCGATTTCATGACAATTTCCAGAGATCGGCAGGCAGTACAATGGCCACGCCGAGGTAGAGGTCATTATGTTGGTCGCCACTTGATTTCATACCCAAATAGTGGCGCGTCATCCGGATTGCGGTTGTTGAAATCAAATAAAGTCGGGCGCGCTACTTTTGCTTTTCGGGAACGTCCAGAATCTGATCGAAAGCCAGTCCGCTGCTGCCTTCCCCTCGGCCCGTGGTCTTGCGAATTCCGAGCCACTGGAAGACGCGGCCTCCGTACCATCGCGTTCTTTGAAACGATTGCGAAACGAGAATGCCCGAGCGCGGCACTTCTTCCTCGTGGATGAAATATGGAATCCGCTTCGGCTTGGCGTCCAGCCCTTCGCGCAGGAGTTCCGTGCGCGGCCGGATGCGCGCCGGGTGGTCATCGCCTTTCAGAAAGCGAAGCATCGCGGCGCGCTGCAAGCGAATTTCCCGATTGCTGCCGGGGTCATGAACGGGAATGAAAGGAATCCAGTTTTCAGGTACGGAATTCATCACGGAGTAGCGGATCTTCGCCCGATACTCGGGTTCGGGAGCCGGACTGATTCCCGCCAGACGTTCAAATAGATTTCGAGTTTCAGAACCCGCTTCGAATCCGGGTTTGGGGCGTCCGTGCGGAAGCGTGATCGTCTTCTCGATTCCCCACACCATGTTCGCCATCTCGTCCCGCATTACCGCCAATTCTTCGAGTGCGGGACCGTCCTGGATTTTCGGCGTGTTCGAAGGAAGAAGGAGCGCAAGGTCAGCTGCCACCTGGTCCGCCCCTTCGATATTGAGTGAGAACATTCGCCACGTGGCCCACTGGTCATCGAGGCCTTGTCCGGACGGGTCTACCCAGAATCGTTCACCGAAAACATTCGATACGGCCAGTCCCTTCACACGGGAAAGACTTCCAGCGGGGAGCCGAAATGGAGTGAGGAACCAGTCGTTGGCGAATTCCAATCCAAATTCCATGACCAGCAATTTCGCCAGGTCTGTTGTCCCGGGACGTATTCCGCCGAAGTTCGTTTTGCCGTCTTCAAACGCCCACCAGCGTGTCAGCGGCATTCCACTGAATAATATGTTGGTCGGCCAAAACGTTCTGGTGAACGTCATCAAAGGTGGTGGAGATTCTACGGGATCGCCGAGTGTCTGTTGAGTCTTGTCGAAGTCGAAGTTATACCAGTCCAGGTGGCCGTGATAGTACTCATCGGCGGTCAGCACTTCCTCCCCATCGGCTTTTGGTGCGGCGCACGCAAACTGATATTCCAGATAGTCCGAACGCCAGGCATTCTGCTCCGGATCTTCCGGCTGATAGAACTGCCGTTCGTACCAGGCGCGAAAGGCAATCATCGATGTGTTCAACATTGCCGCGGGGGCGGCAGTAATCGATGTCCAGTCCGGCGCGAAGTTGCTTTCCTTGAGAAAGCTGTAGAGTTCGTAGCCGTCCAATGCGCGGCCTGCGGAGACTGCTGCGAATTGCTGCCACGCTTCGCGATGGGCGCAAACTGCGGCGTCCGCGGCTGTATCGGGATCCGGCCGGGCGATGGGAAATCGCGTCAGAAAATCTCCGCGCACGCCTGCGCCGGCGCCAGCCACCGCAAGCAGTTTCAGCCAATATCGTCCCATCACCAACCGCAGATCCAGCGCAACCTTCTGATCCCCTTGTCGAAACGCAATCGGGCGTTGTTCGACCTGAGTCTCCAGCGGGATGGTTTCGTCGAACGGTTCCACGGCGTGACCGTCTGGCTTGTATTTGTTCAGGTGTGTCGATTGCAGATGCACTTTCGCCAGGGCAGGGGATCCGGCGTCTTCACCCTTGAATTCGCCCATCTGCCACTGTCGGCTGAGCATCCATAGCGCGTCATGAATCTCGGCGCGCAACGCGCGGTCAAAGCTCGTGCGATTGCGTGGCCGGCCTTCGGTGCGTTCCCAGGTCACAACCGACGGGTTTTCGCGGCCGAGCACCGCGGCTTTCATATCGGTGACTGCAGTCGTTGAGAGTGCGTTATTCAAAGGCATAAATCACAACCTGTTCAAAGTGACCGTACTAAAATTCCGCGCAGCGCGAGCCAGAATATTGGCGGAAATCGTCATGGGAGACCATGACGTTTCGCTGAGAACCGCGGGAAGCAATGCCGCAAACTGCTGTCCCAGCGCCTCAGGCTCCACTGCTCGCGCCTGCGCGTCATCGAGAGCCTGATTCAGTGAGGCGATGATGTCGTTCCACCGCCAGGCGCCGGTGAAGGCTGCAGGCGTAACCAATAGCCAGGCTTGCGGAGGCTCTGCATTTGGCCGGTCAAAGTGGAATGTCAGTCCCGTGACCTCTTCCTTCTGCGGAATCACTTCCGTCCATTCGTCCACCAATACGCCACACTGCCAATCGTTGGGTTGAAATGCTTCGGTGTAGTGCGCGGTATACAGCAGTCTTTCCGTCTCGAGCGTATTGGTCTCATTTGCAGGATCGAACTCGAGCGCCAGCCAATCCTCGCCGGCGTGGAAAGGGAACTGAACCGGCTGTAACGCCGGTTCGATGAGTCCGAAGGCGCCGTTCAGCAGCACTGTGTTTTCGAAATGAAACATTTTCTCTCTCACCCTCGCCACGCCGTGCAGCCATTCGTCGACCGGCAGCGGCAACGGATTTTCGGGCCGGGTCGAGATGTATGTGAGGAGACTGTTCGAAGCATCGAATGCGTTCTTCCATTCAAAACCTGCGGCCGTGATGGTTTTGAAGCTTGGAACCATGCGGAAGTCATCACCGAGCAGCGACTTTCCAGCCTCGCCCAGAATCTTGACTCTTTCGGCAGGTTCGGCCGATGCATTGAATGCGGCGACCGCATCCGCAGCCGCATTCAGCCGGTGCGTGGCTTCAGTGACGATGGCCTGAGTGCGGGTCACGAACTGGTCCAGCATCGTTTGCATGGCCGTTGTTTGATCCGTCAGGCTGAAATCCGCAGGATCGAAATCGGTCAGAGGCAGTTGAGCCGCGACCTGTTGGTGCAATCCAGTCAGCGTTGCCGGTTGCGCAGCAAGGATATTTTTCAGAACGGTGAGCTTTGCTTCAAACAGATTTTGCCGGTTGACCACTTCGGCCAGCATTGGCGCCGGATCCAGATCCAGGGGCAACGATGCCGTGGAAATCATTATGGCGGCCGCACGCAGCTGCGGCGCATCCGTGCCGGTGGGAATAGGTATAGCGGTCGTGATCGATCGCGAGGCGGAGAGACTGTCCGTCCATTTCTTGCTCAAAGCTTTAAGTTTGTCGACTAGCGCTGTATAGATGTCGCCTCGATCCTGCCAGACCATCGCGAAACCGCTGTGCGGCACGCCAAACAGATTGCACCGCGCGGAGAGCTGGCCGAATTGGGTCAGGTGCGCGTCAAGATTTGTAAGTATTCCGCCAGAAGCATCTGGCTCGACCGCTGCGAGGAAGGTGTTTGCTTGTGTTCGCAACGTCGTGAGAGCCAATATCACGGCGTCAATTCGTCCCGAATCCAATTGAATCGTCCCCGTCCTGGAAACAGTGGCTTCGCCCGGCAATTGCACGTCTGTGGCTTGAAGCGGACGCGAACGCAGAAACAGAGCGCGCAAGCTGGTCAATAGAGGTGTCGCTTCAAACAGCGTAATTTTTCCAGGCTCGGACTCGGTGAACGCGAGTGTGATGCGCGTGTGGGGCCGTACATCGGGACGGGTTGTGACAACTGCCAGAACCAGATCTTCGAGTGCGGCCGCCGTTTGCGTCGCAGCTTCGTTCACAATAAACAACAGGTCCAGAGGATCGAGTCCTATATCGCTTTGGGTAACGAAAATTCGAACAGGGTTCCCAGTTGTGTCGGCATAACGCACGACAATGCCCAGGTCCGTCGCTGCGGGAAGGTGATCTACAAGCCAATCATTGACGCTCGGCTCGCCTTGTTTGCGTGGATTGTCCCCCGCAGCAGCGCTCGCGCCAGAACGCAAATGGATACCAACGCGGTGTGTGAGGGTATATCCGCTGCGCGGAGTGCGAACAACTTCAGGCAACGTCGGCAGGTCCGAGCCTGCATAGGCATCCATGGTCGCCGCCGCGCGGTCATAGTTGCCGGTCACTACTTGATGCACACTTTCGGCCATCGCAACGTCGGCCACTCCGTCCGCGAGGTCGAATAGCTCGCGCGCGAACGAAAGTACTCGCGAACGTTCGGCCGCCGTCGAGCCTGGAAGAATCGTGGCAAGCGGATCCGGGTTGCTTTGGTTTTTATCCAGGAAGCTCATCAGGGCGAATCCGTCCACCACGTTATTCGCCTCAATGAATTCGACTGGCGTATTCGGAGTTTGAGTGGATTTCAGTTTCTGTGCATTGAGCGAGAATTCGTTTCTCAGGTCAAGAATGAACTTGTCCAGTCCTGTTCCGTCGTCGTGTAGCCGCCTCTCCAGGTAGTAGCCAAGCAATGCGCCAAGTTTCTGCCCATTGCGAATGCCTTCGATCAAGCCGAGGGATATGCGAACGCGATCCGAAGATAAATTGACCGATAACAAATCCGGGTTTGATGGCGTGGCTGTTGCCCGGTATCCGTTGCGAAGTACCGCCGCAGTGACCGCATGGTTCAACGAAGGCGCGTGAATGAAGCCTCCATTCGTGCTGTCGCGCATCAGTGGAGGCTGTCCCGGTGTTTTGTTGAAAACTCCGTCGAGCGGGCTCTCGAGCCGGACCGGCGTCAGCTTCTTGTTCTTCGGTTTCAAACCTTCGAGCCAACCGAATGCTCCGATATGAATGCCGCGGCGCGAGCCGGCGTTATCTGCGTTACCGGAAGAACGCATGAACGACAGTTGCAAATGATTGAGTCCCATCTTCCAGGCATCGAGGCGATAGTTACATAGATCCAGGTGTTCGCGCAGAAGACGTTCCAATGCGGCGGTGGGCGTTTGGACCAGCCGCTCGAGCGCGGCCAGCAGTTCTCGCAGTTCGTCGGCATCGCCGAGTGTTTCGATCGAGTCGACGATGTATTGAGCAAGCGAGTAGTTGGTTCGACCCGTGGCTTGCGGAAAATCCAGATAGAGATGCGACCACGGGCTTTCGGACGCAGGCGTCTGGCCTCCCGCCGCTGAAGCAATATGAATGAATGTTTGCGGCGCCTTCCAGCTGGCGAACAGTTCGGCACTGACAAACGGCTGTTTGATGTGCCGCGAGGCGCGTTCGAATGCCAGTAGCAGAGCCTGCCTTAAAAACAGATACAACAGCGCATTTGGTTTTTTCCCATCGGTGAATCCGGACTCCTGACGAATATCGTCCACCGAATCGCGACTTTTCTGAAGAAGCCATCCCATGTAATTGAGTGGATCTGGTGCAGAGGTGTAATCGCGCACAGGAGCGCTCTCCGATGACGGTCGATCATCGACGAGGATGTCATGCAGTTGAAAAGGACGGCCAAAGTAATTCCGCGACAAAATTTCAGGAATCCCGATGCCCTGATAGCCTAGATCGCGCAGCAACTGCCCCCCCGCGGCATCGGGCGTTTGTCTCACAGTGTCCGGAGCGCCGCCGAGACCAAGAACTATCGTGTTGTAGCTCACACTGTACGGCTCGCCAAGAACGGCATGAATTTCTTCGCACAGTGGATGCAAGCCCAGAACATCGAGCAGTGTTTGTTGCGGATCCGGGTCGCCAGGCGTACCGATTTGGCTGACGTTCTGCGACAATCCCCGCCAGATTGTGTCGAGCTTCAGCAGCAATTGATACAAACCTGTCAAAAAAAACGCATCCGCATCCTTGCGTCCGGTAAGTTGCTGGACCCATTCCAGATTGCGGAATGGCGAAATCGGAAGAATCCCGTATGGTTGACGGCCGATCCGCACCGCGGGCAACGGTCCTCGTCCGGAGACATAATTCAGGAAAAACGAACGGGTGCGCCGAATCGCCGCATCATCCAGAACAGGATTCAGCATGCGCTCGAAGTAGTAGCCCCAGGTCGCAGGCCACAGCGCAGTGTTCATCGCACGCGCCTCGATCTGATCTTTGTGTCCGGCGTTGGGAACCTGTTGCAATGCCGCCGGATCCAGCCCCAGCCATTCGGCCAGCCATTGGCCATCGCGCTTCAGAAGAGGATCCGGGCTCGGCGTAAACTGCGTCGCGCTCTTTACAAATACGTCGTAGCTTTCGTCGGCGTCGTCGGTGCGATTGAATGGTGACGTCGCTTCCTCGGTATTGTTGGTCGGTGTTCCCTGCGGCACGATCGCGAAGCCGCTCCTGCTGTAAAGATGATGTTTCAGCAGATCCTGCAAATCCGTGGCGTTCCGTTCGGCGTCTGCGCTGAGACGGATACCAACCACGAAGACTCTTTCGAAGCCGTTGGCCGCCTGCGCGGAGTTTAAAGGAACCTTCAATCCGAGGCCCTTCGTCACGGCAGCTTCGAAGTCCGTCATCCATCGAATGTCTTCGGCGATTTCCAGGTCTCCATCGTTTTCGACGAATTGCTCGGCTTCCGCAGGATCTGGTCCGGTGATCAGCGGAAGCACAATGGGATTGAATGTCACTTGTAATAACGGCTGCCCGTTGTTTTGTCCGATGAAGACGAAACGGTCTGGAAACAAAGTCACTTTGGGTGGCTCGGTCCATGAAAAATTCTTCGTGTCCAGATCGGAGAGCGGCGCAAACTGCAACAGCGCGGTGCCGGGATTGGATTCTGACGATGTCGTCCATTCTCGAATATTGTCCGGCACAAAATCCCGAATGATTTGATCGGCCAAAGCAGCCGAACTTCCTGGCGCGTTGGTGAGATTCTGAAATGCTGTATCCAACATCGCCGAATCGCCGCGTGCTTGCCAGACCGCGCGCCAGTAATCGAAAACCACCGCACGTGGGAGAGGTAGTGGTTGATCCGTGGCAAGCACCAGTACGATGGCCTCCGGAAGGGCTTTGGCGGGCTTCTCGGCGGTATTGAGGGGCTCAAAGTTTTGCAGAATCCATGAAGCCCGTCCTGCACCCACGCTCGCAACTAATCCTCGCCATGCCGCGCGCTCCTGGTCTTCGATGCCTCCGGCTTTCCACGATTCGATGTAGTAGCGTCTTGCAGCCCGGACCTCCGTTCCCGAGAGAGCCGTCTCGAAAGTGTCGATCAAACAGTCGTCCGGATAAATCCGGACCCAGAGTTCGGATCCCATGAAGCGTGTTTCCATACGCACCGGGAACATCAGCAAAGGAATACGGTCGTCCAGGCGTTCGACAAATCTTGCCGGATCGCTGAATTCGAAAAAGTCGCCGGAAAACCGCTCCAGCGCGCGGCGCGCGTCGGCATAGTTCGTTTCCTTTTGCTGAACGGCGCCCGCGGCATTCGCGCGATCCTGCCGCAATTGACCCAGTCGGCGCTGAACATTGTCGTTGTGGTTCCCGGCCTGGCGTTCAAGCTGCGCGATTTGCGCATCCAGACTCTGCAGGCGGCGGCGCGCGGCGGCGCGCTGTTCCCGGGCTTGGGACTGCGTGTCACGCGCCTGATTCAATTTCTGCCGAACTTGTTCGAAGTCGCTCATGTTGATTTACCGTGGCAGCATTTCCGATCCGTGGACCGCCACCAGGACCGGTACCTGATACAGCACGTAGGCGATGTCGGCTGCATTGGAAGTGTTCGTCCAGCGAATGTCGTCGTCTTCGTTCGCCTGTTGCAGGATGCCTTGAGGATCGTCTGTTCCCGGCGGCGTGATGTGCAAATCATTTTGAGCCGCGCGGAGAAAGGTCGCGTCCTGCTCCTGAACATCCCCCCAACCCAGATCATTCCACGTTCGAAAAATTCCGTTGTTCCCTTCGTCGAGTCCGAATCGCGGCTCTCCCGGACGTTCCTTGATCACAAAGAACCAGCCGGGGTCGTCTGGCGCATCCGGGGTTTCGCCCTTCGCCTGATCCACCGTCAGATCGAAACCGAAAAAATAAATGTCGGGATAAACCTGTGCACCGTAGAGAGGCGTTTTGACTTTGTCGCGCGGCGGGTTCTCTTCTTCGGAAACGGGAATCTCCAGTAAGATCCGGGGCCTGCTGCGATCAATGGCGCCTGAAGGCGCGTCGCCGACATGCCGCCAGTCCGCGCGATGTGCGTAAATTACCGCATTGGGATACCGTTTGAGCAGTTCGCCACGAATTACCAGCACAACCTCCTCGCGAGGCGGAGCCGTGGCGTCCTTCGGGTCATTCCTTCCCAGTTCGGAATCCTTTGGCCATTTGTGGATTTCTTCGATGTCGAACAACTGCTCCCGGCGCCGCTGCGCTTTCGGATCCTGAGGATCGAGGTACGCGCGAACATCCCAGAACTGACGGAAATAGCTGCCGCGCTGGTCTGTTGGAAATTCGCGCCACAACAGCTCCCGCGCGAATTCGTGGTTCAACCCCACCATGTAAGACTCGATAAATTTGTGATTGGTTTCGAGCAGTGAGATGGTGTTTTGCTCGATCAGGTGAATATTCGGCAGGAACAGTTCCGGTGAAATATCCCGCAGCGGTTCGTACATTGGCAGATCGATCCTGGGATATTCCATGATGTCGTCGAATTCGAGAACGAGATTGCCCACAATCCGCCCTGGGATGGAAATCTGGCTCCAGATCCGTGGAGGCAAGGTGCGCGCGGGTTCGGTTCCGAGCACCGCAGCCCTGACGAATGCGGCCAGATCGAGCTTCACGGGCTCCGGTGGCGGAGGCAGTGCAACTACGGCCTTCTGAAAAGTGAAGAGTCCGCGAAGGGCTGTCTTGAACTTCACCGCTTCCGTAGAATCGATCGCGCCCGTATGTGACTGGAATCCGCTTCCCGGCTGGCTGAGATGAAAATCAGGACTCTTCGGCAACTCATCCACTATTTCTGGTGCACGGCCAGATTCACTAAGCACACCGGCAAGCTTCTCCTGCTTCTGCCAGGTCTGCATTTTCCGGAAAACGAAGTAGCCCGCGGCCAAAGCGAGACCTCCGGCCGTCAAGCCGGCGGCGGAGGGTAAGAAGAGGATGAGCAACAGCAGAATCAATAAGCCAATTCCAATGGCGATCCAGGGAAGCCATGAGTACTTCCGGAGCCATTGCAACAGCCACTCGGGCGCGTCCGACGGTTCCACCTGATGAGCGGCCTGTCCAATCGTCGGCAAACTGGCAGGCAATTGTTTGGGCAATGCTGCTGCGATATCGCCCTGGTTCCAACGCTGAAGCAGGCCCTGCGCCGCAGGTCCCGCCGCTGCGCGCAAGCCCGAGAGTTTCATCGCACGGCTTCCGGTGCGCATCGATTTTCGAAACGATACAGAGATTGCCGTCCGCGTCACCGGACTGGCGCTCATTCGATAACTCAGGGTTACGCCTCCGCCGACGATGCGCCTCTGAACCGCTCCCGTAAAGAGAATGAGCTTTTCAGGATGAGCAATCGCCATCGTCTTCACATAATTCGCGTGCCACTGGTTTCCAACCGCGAGGGCAAACTGACCTCTTCGCAAGCGACGGTTGGCTTCGAGGACATCGCCGAGCTGTTCCCAGGCTTTGTCCATGTAGGTTTCCTGATTTTCCTGCACGACGCGGGTGCCGAACCCGGAGGGGACCCGAAAGCGCGGATCGAGGTTCAACTCGTGAATCCAATTTCGAATGTGTGCGACATCGCTGCCATCGCGTTCCTTCAGCACGCGGCTGATCGCGGCGTGCCAGCGGCCGTAGATCGGCGGTGTGATGACAGGGTCGTCGCTGTCGTCGGCAGGAGCAGGCGGGAGACCCGCTCCTGTATTGGCCGACAATGCGTTTGACACCGAGTAATCGTCTGCGAGATCGAGCAATGCGGCCAGACGCACCTGGAATGGTTGCGGATAGGGATTCGTTGGTGGTGTGGCCCACAAATCGTATTTGTCAAACTCCGCTTTGTCTTCAGGCTTCAGAGTGGAGTACGGTACGCGAAGCGCGCCGCCCAAACGCAAAATATCGTTGAGCACGCCGAGATTTGGCAATGATGCGCCGGGGTTCTGCACATCCATGTCGCGCTGCCCGACGTGGATATCCATGGGGCGCGGTTTCAAAAGCCGTACCAGGAATTCGAAGTCGCCCATTGCGCCCGTGCGGAATTGCCATCGGAAATAGTAAGGAAAATTGCCGGCTTCCGGTCCTGCAGGCCCACCCCATGATGGCGTGGCCGCGTCCAGGTCCGGTGGAATGTCGAGGTTGAGACCGGCGCGGCGTCCGGTTTCAAACGCAGGGACGACGAACACGTGATAGGTCTTATTCTCTTTCAAATCACGCGGACTCATCAGGCGGGAATAAGCCATGTCCGGATTGCTTTGCAGAACCGATTCCAGTTGCGATAACGCGGCGTCGACATCCGGAGCAATGACGGTGGATCCTGCGTGGAGAGCCTGGTTCACATGCACGTGCGCCCAGGCCCATAGTTCGTCGTGACGCGGCAATAATTTGGTCAGATCCCCTTTGATGGTGATGAACGGAAGGGGGCGATTCTGAATATTCTTTCCCTCATCGAATTCCGTTGCCTCTTCAAGTACAAGAAGCGCAATCCACGGCGTGAGCCGGTGCAGTCCGGTATCGGCCGCCTGGGGCGTGTAGCGCCAGGGAAAATCTTCATCGTAGAATTCGATGAACGGTTGGTAATTCGGTTCGAAATTGGTGATCCAGTTCCGCGGCTCCACGCGAATGATCGACTTTTGATCGATGCCGACGATGTCTCCGGGACCATAGAGACTGACGTCACGCTGAACGGGTGCGTGATCGTCGTCACCGATCCCGGTACCGGTGATATCGAGCGTCACTCTGATGCTTGCCCGCACGGCCGACGCGCCACCCTGAATTTGATTTGCGATTCCCTGCCGCAGCCACGGCAGAAACGTATATGTCGCAACGGGTGAGGTCATAGCGATCAGCTCCTGTCCGCCATTACGGCTTCATGCGATGGAATCACATGAAGCGTTCCCGTAATTTCCGGGTTCGCGTTGGTTTGGGTGTGCATGAAATCGTACGCTTCCGCTTCGCTGTCGAAGAACGCCTTCGCGGGGTTGAAGGGTTTGTTATCGAAATTTGTAGCCACGACATAGGATTCCTGCTGCACCGTGACCTTGTCGCCGAAGGGCACGAACAACTTCTTCGTTGCCTGAGATAAAGGTGACTTCGCGGCTGAGTTTCCGCGCAGAAAATGCATGAAAAGCGTCCCGCTGAACGTGAAGAAGCGGTTCAGCTGCTTTTTGTATTTGCTGTCGAAAACGATCATTTCGTAGCGTACGATGCGCTTGACCGCACGAGACGAAACGGTTTGCCTTCCCACGGCGGAAAGCACGACGCCGCCATTCTGAAGTTCGTATCCTTTGCGGCTCAGCTTCTCATCGTTGCTCAGATCGAGAAACTGTCCCATGGCAAACCGTTCCTTGCGGTCGCCATTCTTACCCAGACCGGTCGTCGAGACATCGACCTTGAAGTGTTTGGCGTCCCCTACCTTCTGGCTGCCGACCTTCGCGATATCCAGATCGAGTGGAACGCGTCTCTGGCTCACGACCAGAGTGCCAACAGGGTGCAATACGAGGCCTTCCGTGTCCGCAACTGTGCGCAGCGAAACCAGCAGATTGTTTCCCGGCGGCAATTCCGCGCGCCAATTCTCCGCTTTGTTGAATTCGTCGGTCAGCAGCGGCATTACCGGGATCGGAGGAAGGGAAGTATCTTCGCGGTCGCCCCAGGTAATGTCGAAATTTGCGGAAATATCGAAGAACAGCAGAGACAACGTGCCCTTGCCTTTGGCGCGCCAGGGCGTCGGACCTTCAAGCGAGAACTCCAGCGAAATCGAGAACAAGCCGACACCGAATACCTTGAGTTCCACGGAGCCTGAGATCTCGATGATGAAGTAGAACGGCGAGAACTGAAACAGCGCGTCAAAGGCGATGTGTCCGAATATTCCCAGATCGTCGAGTCCGAGGCGCAGCTCTGCCCGGGCGCCAAATTGCACGGTGTTGGAAGTGACTGCAAAATAGCCTTCGACACGGATTCGATAGGCGGGGGTGTTGAGAATGTCGATGGCGAGCCGCTTGGGTACAGGGAATGGCAACGGCGGCGGATTGAATCGGGGATGGAAGCCACCGACGGACAACACGAAGTTGGCATCGTCGCCCCATGCGACAAGCAAACCCATGCCGCCTTCAATACTGATGAACAGCACGCGGGACTCAAAAAGTTCAGCAAAGAACCATAGACGGCTCTTGTCGGGCTCGATTGCGCCGATGAAATTCACTTGAATCAAAATCAGCGGCGCCTCTTCCGCAGGCAGCGCGACTTTGAGAATGCCCAGGATTGCGATTTTCCCCGGCGGTATTTCGACAATCAGTCCCAGCGAAATGCTGGCGAGAGTCGGAGTGCCCCAACCGATTTTCGCCATCAGACCCACCAGGAATCGGCCTTCCATCGGCGGGAAATAAATTTTCAGGTCACTGATGATGCGCGGCGCATTAGCCACCACGTCCTTGGGGAACATGACGCTGTTGATTCCGCCGGTGCGGACTCCCGTCGCGATCTCGGTGAGTTGCATGGTGCGGTTCAAGCCCAGCAATCCACCGAGGCCCACGAGCGTAAATCCGAATCCCAGTTGAATGCCGGTGAATTCTGCAGAAATGATGAGAAGCAGCGAAAAGCCCTTGCTGCCATCCGGCATGCGTGTGGTGACCAGGCCTATAGCCTTGACGGTCACAATGTCCATGACCGCCAGTTCGAGTGCGCCGGCGTACTCTTCCTTATCGAAGTCGAAGTAGAGATAGCCGCCGCCCTTCACGACGCCCGCGTCTACCGACAAGCCCAAACCACGAGGCGGCATGAACGCGAACCCGACATCCAGCGGCCCGAGATTGCCTTTGTGGTCATCGTCGAACTTGAACGTCGCCCTGACGCCCATGTTCTCGACCACGGCTAACAACGGACCAAGGTTCGCCTTCAGATCTGCACCGAGACTGACGGGTAGCCCCTGCGGCGTCAAACCGATTCCAACGGTGAGCGACTCAATCTCGATAATTGCCAGATTCAAATGCAGCGGAATTTGAATTTCGAGTCCGGCGCTTCCTTCAAAGTAAAAACCTTTTTGCGAATACCCCATCGCAATATCGAATTGCGTGGAGAATTTCGCTGCGGAAAGGATCTTGCCGATGAATCCGTCGGCTTCAGACAGATCGATGACCAGCTGTCCGCCCTTGATCCGGGCTTCGGTTCCGAAGTCTCCATCGGCCGTGTGAGTCCCCGCATCGAATGTCAACGTCGAGCTCAACTGCATGGAGAATTCCTGGAACTCGAGGCGGCTCTTGCCTGGATCGCCAAAGAGGATGTAAGCATTCGAGCCCGGTGTCGGCTTCGTTTTGAAGGTTGCCTGGATCTTTCCCTGTACAGGAGCGGATGGCGACGTGATCGAAAACGTTCCATCGGGCTGAATGATCAACGCTACCTGGACGGTAGCCTGAGCTTCAGTGGTGAATTCCAATGACCATTCCGGCCCCGAAGTATTGAAAGTATTCGAACCCTTCAGCGGCTCATGAACAACGACTCGCAATCCCGGCGGCGAAACGTCCGTTTTGGGTTGAATCTCCAGGAACACGATGTCCAAAGTGGGAACCGGCAAGTCGGTGTAGATCGCAGGCAAGCCCATTTCGAGCGCGAGAGTTTCCAGTTTGCGGAGCAAATCGCGGCCATCGAAGTCAGGATTTCCCCAGCCGTATTTGGTTTGCAACACATCGCTGGGCGATTTGAAGAAATCACCGATTGCACTGAGGTGCAGATCACGCTTCGTAAATGGAGGCTTTGCGGGATCCGCCGATCCGATGTTCTGTTGCGTGCGATCGAAGATGCCTGCAAAATCGAGTCCGGCGGCTGCAACGGGAAGTGCATCCTCCGTTTGCCGGATGACGAGATAGTCCACCAGACGCTTGGGTAAAGCGTCCGCGAAAGCGTTCACTTCGGCAGGCGTCAATCCCGGGAAAGCGTTCGCCTTGATGGCACTGCCTACAGTTGTCAGCCCGATGATCAGATCGGCGATGCGCTTGATGATCTGAAAAGCGGTTTGAACTTCTACCGATTGATTATCGGCAGTCACAGCCGCACTGAGCGCACGGCTCAGTTCCGGCAAACTGACGACGGCGTCGGAAATCGATTTCAGTGCGTTGCTGAATCCGGGATTCGCGGCGAGGCTATCCGGGAACTGAATGCCTAATTCCGCCAGAAGTTCGAGAACCGTACCATCGTCAATATGATCACGAAGCGGAGAGAAAATTCCGGCGAGTCCACTGACCAGATTGTCGATCGTTCCGGGTTCACCGGGCATGAGATTCTCCCGATTGCGCGGCGCACCCAGCGAGCCGCCTGACATTTAAGATTGCGCCGCTGGCCGATTCGGTGTGTTCGGCGCATTCGAGAACAGTGAGGTAGTTTTCTGCAACGGCGTCGGACAAACCGGAGCTCCCATATTGACGGAACACGGCAGCCATGGAAACAATCGCATTCTCAACCCGGATTCCCGCGATTTCCCGCGGTATCCGGTGCGCAGGATCCCGGGCGCTTTTCAGAAAGTGAGCAAGAAAACCCGGGCCCTGGCAGCGCTGCCACGCCACTTTGGCCGATCGATGATGGTTCACCAGATGCCGGACCTCGGGAGAGTGAAGGCGAATCATTTGCATCCAACGGCGTCCAAATTCCGTGCTCTCCAGATCGCGGCCCAACGCAGTCAATTGCTCGACAGGCTGCGGATATTGGGAGACGGAAATCGCGGAAATCGTGCTCACTGGGATCGCTCCGGCAGTGCCGGTTACTGGAAACGAGATATTCAACCGCGACGCTACATCCGCGATGTGGTTTCCGAAGGCAATTCCATCGTCGTCGCCGGCATGATTCAAACCCACAACCCGGCGCGTGGCTACATCGATATACACCGAACCGGAGTCTCCGGGAATGCTCATTTCGGTGTCGGGCGCTGTGGGAGCAACGCGAATCTGTCCGACAAATCTGGCTCCATCGCTGCGAGTAAATGCCGGTTCGTTATCTTGCGTGACGGTGCCGTGGGTAAATTTGGAGCTGTCGCCGTACTTGACAACGGCCATGCCCTTGGTCGCAACACCCGAGCCGCGTATGGCTCCCACCGCGAGGATGTCGTGACTGAAATGCACGCCTGCACTCAAGGTAGCGATTGAACCGTCGACGTGATCGGTGAGGGCGGCATCCACCAGGGTTCCGACATCGCAGCACTTGCAGCACCACGAATCGCACAGGCAGCCGATACCGATTCGGCCGCCGATGTCGCTTGCGACGTGGTGATTGGTCAGCACCAGCGGCGTGTTCTCGGCGGCGTGGGTATTGGCAGCCGTGGCCAGTCCAATGGCTCCGAGAGTTCCATAGCTGATGCCCCATAGGCTCTGCGTCACTTTCATGCCGCCGCAGAGCACGTCATGCGGTTCGATACGCGTTCGCGCAATAACATCGGTGGGTATTCCCAGAATCGTGTCCGGAATACGATGAGACGATGCCAGCTCAGCGAGCGGCTTTTTTCGCTCGACATAGACTTGAAACACCACCTGATCTGTCGCCAGACCTCGGGTCTCTTTAATTCCAACCAGAACTTCAATGACCCCAGGGATGTGCGATAACTGTGCACGGGCTTCCGCCAGCAGACTCGTGGCGCGAGCCACTTCGGTTTCGAATTGTTGCGGAGTCTTTTCAGGCACGGGCCACCTCTTGAGCGTGCACAAGACCGCCGGCCACGCGCCTCACGTTTGCGACCACGTCATCGGCGGATGTGACGTGCTGTGCGCATTCCAATACTTCTAAGTAGTGTTCGGCGACCGCATTCGCCAATTCCGTGCTGCCGTGTTGCCGAAAGGCGGCAGCCATCGAAACGATCGCGTTTTCCATACGAATGCCGGAGATCTCGCGGGGAACCTGGTGCATCCGGTCGCGAACGCTTTTGAGGACATGCGCAAGAAACCCTGGTCCCTGACAGCGCTGCCAGGCGATTTTGCAGGCTCGATGTTGATTGACCAGATGGCGGACTTCTTCCGCATGAGTCCGAAACAAGTCCGCCCACTTGCGCCCGAGTGCAGTTTCTGCCATATCGCGCTGCAGCGCCATGACAGAGCTCAGTGTCTGCGCTTCGGTAAAGCCTGTGATTGGAATTGCACCGGGCGTTCCTGTGACCGGAAAATCGATTTTGAATAAGTCCATGACATCGGCGATATGGCTCCCCTTGGCGATTCCCTCATCGGTTCCGGTGTGATGGAGACCCACAATTTGCCGTGTGACATCGCTGACATAGACAGAGCCGGAGTCGCCATGATCGGCCATCTTGTCGAAGGCCGGCTCCGGAGCGATCCGGATTTGATGCTCGAAGTGCGCGTGGTCGTCGTCCCGGGTTATCGAATCATTGTCGAGCACGACCCGCCCTTTGGTGAAAGTGGTCCGCTGGCCGAACTTGATAATGACCATTCCCATCGTCGCGATGCCAGTGCCGCGAATCGCGCCGATACCGAGAATGTCATGGCTGAATCGCACACCCGAATTTAATGTGCCGACGGATCCATCCACGTGGATTGTGAGTCCGGCGTCGGTCAGGCGGCCGATATCGCAGCACTCGCAGCACCAGGAATCACATATATTCGCCTGCCCAACGACACTGCCGATATCGTGAGCGACGTGATAGTTCGTGAGGAAAAGAGGCGTGTTTGCCGCGACGTGAGTGTTGGCTGCCGTGGCCAGCCCGATAGCGCCGATCGTCCCATACCTCCCACACCAGGTGTCCTGTGTGACCCGGTTTCCGCCGCAAACGACATCGTGGCGAACATTCCGCTCGCGCCCGATCACATCCGTCCGAATCCCCTGAATTTCCGCCGGGATTCGATCGGCATGCGCAAGTTCCGCAAGAGGCTTCTTCTGATCGACGTTGACGCGGAACACGACTTCCTGAGTCGCGTATCCTCCGGTTTCCTTCAGACCGGCCTGAACATCGATCACACCGGGAATTCGCATCAGCTGGGCGCGAACGTCCGGCAGCTTTGCTTTTGCACGCTGTATTTCTATTGCGAATTGTTCCGGCGTTTTTTCTGTCATGGTTATGCGCTTTGAGTAATTGCAACGTTGCGATGCTCGCGCGCCAGGCGGAATACCCGCAGAGCGTTATCGGCTATTGCCGAGCACAATTGCGGTGAGCCGTGCTGTTGTAAGGCGTCGGCCATTTGCAACAGCAACATTTCCAATGAGACGCCCTCCACTGCCTCGGGAATCATAATTTCCGCGGACGCACGCTGACGTATGACCTCTTGAACAAAGACGGGGCCCTTGAAACGTTGCCAGACCACGCCCACTCGGCGGTTCCTGTTGATCAGATCGATGACTTCTTCGATGTGCATCTGAAATGCTCCGGCGAGCGCAGCGCCGTCCGGCAGCCGGAGCAGTGCGGCTTCGAACGGTTCGAGTTTGATGCGCGGCTGTTCGCTCATGGACACCCCGTGGCCGGTACGTCCAGGCCGGCATCGGCTTGCCCGGCAATCACGATTTGCAGGTCTCTCATGACTGGGCCGATATGGTTAGCCACACCCCTGTTGTGAGTGGCGGAATCGACGGCCCAAAGCAGACCGATAACCTGTTTGCTGCTATTCACGACGACGGAACCGGAATCACCCAGGTCGGCAAATGTCTGTATCGCGGGTGGCGGACCCGGGGGAACCGGTTCGATCAGAATCTGAGAACCTTCAAACAACACATCGATGACGCGCCCCGTGGTCAGGCCGGTGTTGATGCCGCGCTTGGTCACGGTTTCGAAACAGACAGCGTTAGCTGCGCCGGTCAGTGTTCCGATTTCCTCAATCTCATTGACTCCATCCGCCGTTTCGATTTCGTTGGCAATGTCGTCATCCAACTGGACAAGGGCGCAATCGATTCTGTCGTTTTTGGTGGCCTTGAATAAAGTTCCGACAGCGTTGTAAGTGCAACAACAGCACGACACGACATATTTCGGCTGTCCGATGTTCACGCCAAGCTGCGCCTGCCCTGCAGTCATGACATGTTGACACGTCAATGCCATCACCCTTAAATCTGCGACCAGCTTCACCAGGCATCCGAGCGTACCTGCCAGTGTCTTTTCACCGGTCTGTACAAATTCGTTTTTGACGGAAATTCCTCCTCGCAGCGGACGCACTTTCCGAGTGTCGACAATAGGCTCTGTCGATCCCGCCATGATTACGTCCGTTGGCACGCCTTGAATTTGAGATGGGATTCTCCATTGGAGTGGAACGTCGCCGAGGGGCAGTTTCATCGGAACGTAGATGCGAAAGGCAAAATCATTCGAGGTTTTGCCCCGCACCTCCTTCGCACCGACTCCAATGTTGCGGATCGCAGGAATCTGTTTCAGCCGTTCGCGAACCTCCGGCAACAGCGCCAGGAGAAAGTCCTGCTCCCTCTTTAGCTCAGCACGCGATCGCATTCCGCTACATTCCTCCACGGCCTCCCTGTGGCGTCCGAGGTGAATGACAAGTCCTTACGCGTCCTTGCAGCTTGTCCACAAAGTCCAAAGCTGGTTGCAGCGCGCAAAAGCGCCGCTTCTGCTGGTCGATTGTCGTAGTTGTGGTGGTTACGCCGTATGCTTCACTCGCCTCGAACCCCAGTGTGGATCGGCATAGCCTGAATCACCCAAAGGCCTGAAGCGGTAGCAATAAACAAAAGTCGGCAATGTGGCAGTTTGAAATTCAAAGCGAATCTCTCCTCCCGTAGGCATGGTTCACGACCACGCACAGCCTATTCATTCCGCATGCTGCGCGGTCATTGACCGCGCCTACAAGTCAGCGTACCCGTTGTGAATTTAAACGGACGCACTGCCCAAAAGTCCGATAATACTTGGAACAAAAGTCTAAGGATGAGTAGCGATATGTCAAGTTCAATTTCGTCCGATTTTAATATTCAGTATGTTGTTGAGGTTGTCGAGCTGCAATTCTGAAATTGATAAGTTCCGGCAACGAAAAAGGAAACTGAGATGAATGCGGAATATCGAATCACCATTGGGCGAAAGCCTGACGGCCCACGTCAGAACCCAACTCGTCGCAAGCTTGAAGTTGTCAAAGCCGTCCTTATTTCGGTGCTGCTTTTGTCTGTGGTTATTGGCGTTTTCCTTGCGTCCGTTGTCGTGGGGACCCTCATTGCTTCCATACTATTGATCCTGGTTGGCATCGCTATTGGAATATGGACACTCCGCTGGTTCGTCATGAAGATCAAAAAAGAATTCACGCATTGAACTAGCGCTATCGAAATCTTGTTGGTTCTTCTGCGTTCTGGGTTGCTGTTCGATGACGGTAGTTCACGGTGTTCGGCAAAAAATTGTTCGCAAATCGTTCGCAGTTCACCCTGCACGTTCCTCTGAACGGCAAATTGACTTGAGATTGTCAATTCCCCGGAACTTCGACTACCGTAAGTTTGCCAACAATCTTCCGCAAAGACATTTTCAGTCCCTTCCTCAATGAACGCCAGAAAACGTTTACGGGTTTGCGACGATCCAAATTATAGGTGACTATATTACGTTGTTAATATGTAATAAGACCGTGACGGATCTGGGAAAGTTCAAAGCGGAGTTCTTCAAGGCGCTGGCCCACCCTCTGCGAATCGCCATTCTGGACGAGCTTCGCGGCGGAGAAATTGGAGTGAATGAACTTTCCGGACGATTGGGTGTGGAGCAAAGTTCTCTGTCTCAGCAGCTTGCGGTGCTTCGAAGCAGAAACATCGTCATTGGCCGCAAGGAAGGGCTCAATGTCTATTATTCGGTGCGAGACGCAACGGTGTTCAAACTTCTCGAAGTAGCCAAACAGATTTTCAACAATCACCTGATCGACGTCAGAGCCATGCTCTCCAAAATGAGTGCCAGGCCGGTGGCACGCCGCCGATGAATGTCTGGCGATTCTGTGCGCCGTATTCACCAATGCGTCCGCTGTCGGTCGTATGAATTCATTTTCCATCCGTGAGATTTTTGTGTTTGGCCTTTGTACCTACGCGATGGGTGCTATTGCCTGTTTGGTGAGTTGGCGCAGGGCTGAGCTGTCGCGATTCCTCTGTTGCGGTTTTGCATTGGCAGGTAGTGTTTTCCAGGGATACACAGCTGTTCTTGGTTTTCTTGAAGGTACCCCCGTCCAATTTTCGATCTCGTCAGGCGTTCCGCTATTTCAATACAGCTTTTCTTATGATGCCCTGGCGGGTTTCTTTAACCTTACTCTTGCTGTCGTCGCGGCGGCGGCTTCCATCTATTCCGTCAGCTACATGAAGGAATTCGAGAGCAAGAGGAACAATGGTCTTTTCGGCTTTCTGTACAATCTCTTACTCCTCAGCTTGACTGTTGTGTTCACGGCATCGAATGCTTTTCTATTCCTGATCGCATGGGAAGTGATGGCGCTTGTTGCATATGGGCTCGTCACGTTCTATCACGAAGACCCCGAAACCAGACGAGCGGGACTTCTTTACATCATCATGGCTCATATTGATGTGGGCTGCCTTCTCCTCGGTTTTGCGCTCTTGGCCCAGGCCAGTGGCAGCACCGAATTCGCAAGCTTCCACGCAGTGCAATTGTCCAGCGGTTATCAATCTGCCGCTTTCCTTCTGTTTTTCCTCGGTTTCGGCATCAAGGCCGGTATCATACCGTTTCATATTTGGCTGCCCGCGGCTCACCCGGTTGCCCCGAGTAACATTTCGGCTCTTCTTTCCAGCATCGTGATTAAGACAGGTATCTACGGCATGGCACGAATGTTTATTGACGCCCTGGGGCTCCTCCCGGTCTGGAGCGGCGTGTTGGTGCTCATATTGGGAGTGGTGTCCGCTGTTCTCGGCGTTTTATACGCCTTAATGGAGCATGATCTCAAACGGTTACTGGCCTATCACAGCATCGAAAATATCGGAATCATTCTCATGGGCCTCGGCTCCGCTTTGATTTTCCGGACGACAGGTCACCCGCAACTCGCGGCGGTGGCACTCATTGCCGCGCTGTTTCATACGCTCAATCACGCGATCTTCAAATGTCTATTGTTTTTGGGCGCTGGCTCCGTGCTCCATTCCACTGGAACGCGAAACATGGAGGAACTGGGTGGCTTGATCCGTCCGATGCCGGTGACGGCATTCTACTTTCTGATAGGGGCAGTTGCCATTTCAGGTCTTCCTCCTTTGAATGGATTTGTGAGTGAATGGTTGACCTACCAGAGTCTCCTATCCGGGTATGGTGCGACTACAGGCTTGACGCGAGTGCTATTTCCGATTGCAGGTTCGATGCTCGCGTTGACAGGAGCATTGGCCGCAGCCTGTTTCGTGAAGGCGTTCGCCATCACATTCCTGGCCCTGCCGCGCGGGGAGGAAGCGCATCGCGCCCAGGAGGCGCCGGCGTCGATGCTGATCGGTATGGGATGGCTGACGGCGGCCTGCGTGGCTCTGGGATTGGGAGTTACCTGGTTCCTCCCTGTATTTGACGCTCTAACGGGGCAACTTCTCGGGCCGAAAGCCGGTACCAATCTAGTGACGGCGAACGGGCTGGTTTTATCGGCGGGCACGAGCCACGGAGGCACGGTGTCCACGGCGGTTATTGGCATCGGTCTTCTGGTCTTAATTGCGTTAACGGCCCTTCTGTTTCGGATTCGCAAAAACAAACTCGCACGAACGCAAGGGCCGACGTGGGATTGTGGATTGCCCGGTCTGTTGAGTGAAAATGAATACACGGCCACGGCATTTTCGAAGGGCCTGCGCATGATCTTCTCTGCGCTGTACCAACCCCGCCGTGAAATTCAGGCAGTTTTCGACGTGTCTCCGTACTATCCGAAGTCAATCCACTTCAGGAGTGAAATCGAGCCGACCTTTGAGAAGAGACTATATGCACCTGTTAAGAACCTCATCGTCTGGCTTTCAACCAAAATGTGGGCCGTTCAGGCCGGTAGTGTCCACGCATATCTCGCATACATATTTATCACGCTGGTCGTGTTGCTGCTCCTGGTCTCCCGCTTATGAGAGCCATTGATTTTGGACCGCAAATTTTAGCGCCGGCCTTTCTGGGCGGCATCATTCTATTTATAGCAGGAGCCCTCTTCGGATTGGTGGCAGGCCGACGCCGGAACCTGACTCGAATCGTGGTGTGCGCAGCTGCCTCTCTTGGTGCGGTTCTGGAAGGCATCGCGTCGGCTGCGGCGATCGGCAGTGGCCACGAAATCATTGTCTCTATTCCGTTACGGTCGTTCTTTCTTCAGTACACTTTCCGTCTGGACCCGCTCTCAGGCTATTTCAACCTCGCTCTCGCAGTCGTAGGATTTGCCGTATCCATCTATTCCTTCGGCTACGTTAAGGGCTTTGATCCACGAAAGCCTGTCGGAGTTTTTTTCTTTTTTTACTGTTTGCTGCTCGTCAGTATGACTGCTGTCTTCACGGCTGCGAATGCGGTTTTGTTTGTCATTGCGTGGGAACTGATGGCGCTCGCGGCTTATTTCCTCGTCAGTTTCGACCATGAAAAGGATGAAACCAGAAGAGCGGGGACTCTGTTCTATATTATGTCGCATGCCGGGACCGGCGCTCTTCTGGTGGCATTCCTGCTTCTGGGAACCTGGTCCGGAAGTTTCGATTTCTCCGCCTTCCATGTCACGGGGCAGAATTTGACTCCCATTCGGCAAGGCGCGCTATTTCTATTGTTCTTTCTCGGATTCGGCGTCAAGGCCGGAATGATCCCCGTTCACGTATGGCTACCTGCGGCTCATCCTG
>JBGPBY010000011.1:0-32156 GCA_041481485.1 Terriglobia bacterium | reverse complement strand
GAATGCCTTCAACCATTTTCATCACTGCGTCGTCGTCGGTGACGTCGACACTGTGCCCGGTCAACAACGATGCCTCCCTGCCTGCGGCGTTTTTCAACGCATCGAACTCCTCTTGTGCCCGAAACGTTACGGCGACGCTGGCGCCTTCCTGCAGGAATGCCAGACTCACTGCGCGCCCGAGGCCGCCTGTTCCACCAGCAATTAACACGAGTTTGCTTGAGAATCTACCTGCCATTGTGATTGCTCCTTTGATGATTGCCGTCAATCTATATGATGCACAGCCCCGGAAGAAATGCAGTCGTACGTTTGTCAATGGACTAATCAGAGACTTCGGAAAGCGTCATTCAAAGTTTGACGGCTTCAGTCATCAGATGGGCGGAAGGCGGCGCTAGTGAACGCCTCGCATCATCGCCCCGTCATCTGCACAACACTCGCAAACGCGAATGCACCGTCGCATCGAATCCAAACCACGGCACTTTTGTCGTCTTGTCCCAGGACTTCGCCCCGCAGCTGCCCCGTTCGGCCAGAGATTCCGAAAAACGCGGTCAAAAAACGGCTGCGTGCCTGTTCGTCTGGAATCATGTATTTGAAATTGGGTTCGTCGCAAACCGCACCGGCGAGCGCGCCTGCCAAATCGGATTGCCGATCGGAAACTCCAAAATAACAGCCCACATTGGGTGCGACGAATCTGTCTTTGAATACTCCATTTTGTTGCACAGGAAAGTCCTCATGTTTGGATTGGAAACCAACATATACGAGTTGGAGCGATGGGTTTCGCCGCATGTTGCTGGAGGGGAAGCGGCCTAACAGAACTGTGGGGGCGGTCTAGAAAAAATTGGTTGCAGGTACAGCGGATCCATGTTCCCACTGTAGGGCGGTCTATGACCGCCCACAATTAAGTCGTGGAATTCAATCTGTCGGGATTCGGGTTTCGCGAATTTGTGTGTGAATTCGCGAAGTCTTCGCGAGGGCTGGATGCGACAATGCGTTGCATTGCGCGTAATGCGAGTGCGTAGTTTTTTGCCTCGGTCCACGCGATAAATGCCAGGGTCAGCAACCCCGCCAGACCGAATACGACCGCTGCCACTAAGATGTTGACGCTCAGTGTGTAAATCATAAGTTGTTCTCCCGCATTTCGTTTACTGCGCGCTTCAGCGCATCGACGATCAATGCAAAACCTGCCAACAACGGAATCGCGAAAACAATGACGAGAATGACCACTTCAAAACCCATTCGGACCTCGCTTCGAATTCACATTGAATGCAACAGACGTGCCAAAACGGATTCACGATTTGAAACGGTTTCCATGGAGGCGAAGTTTTTCTCTGACTATGCTGCATGACACCTCGAGTTGAATGTCAGCCTGGGAGAGGAGTAGTGTGAAGGCGCGAAGGTCAAGTCGAATTTTCGGCACCTTTGCCACCGCAACTATGCCGTCCTGAAATACGTAATCGGACCGATATCGTCCTTTCAGAAATTGGTTGAGAATTTGGGCATAACCACAACT
The DNA here is from genome assembly GCA_041481485.1 of Terriglobia bacterium. Lineage (GTDB taxonomy): Bacteria > Acidobacteriota > Terriglobia > 20CM-2-55-15 > 20CM-2-55-15 > JBGPBY01. The sequence goes on along the minus strand of JBGPBY010000011.1, from coordinate 30,649 downwards.
GAGGAGGTTTACCATGTCCGACAAAATTATTGTTGCAACCTTCGAAAATACGAACAAAGCCTATGATGCGGCGGGCGCAATCAAAAAGCTTAGTGACTCGCGAGTTATCGATTTCAAACCCAAAGCGGGTGTTATGGTCAAGAAGGACGATCGTGGAAATCTCTCGATATTGGAGAGTAAAGCCCGGCCGCTCTTTGGTACAGCGGTGGGCACGACGGTTGGAGCACTGATAGGCTTGATCGCCGGGGCACCTGGCGTTGCTTTGGGCGCGGCGTTGGGCGCGACCAGCGGACTCGCCGGAGACGCGGTCATGGACGCCCTGGATTCGGATTTCACCGATTCGGTAACCGAGGAAATGCGGCCTGGGATGACTGCAATCATCGTCGAAGCTGACGAGAAGAGCACCAAACCGGTCGACGACATTGTTTCGGTTAATGGTGGGCACGTGCATCGTCAAGCCGCATAGGGCGAGAAGCGATACGGGAACCCGCAAGGGAGCCAGGGACGAAACGCGAGCCTTTCGGAAAATCTGGGTCCGTTATTTCAGCTCTAACAAAAGCAGGTCGCCGTCATTTGTGCGGTTGCGGCAAACAACATCCGGCGATTGTCTGGAGAAATCGTGAATCCCCGTTCCAGCCCTGGCACTGCAGGTGCGACGTCGATCGATTTCCGGGACACATAGTCGAACTATCGGAATGGCCCGGCCATGCCTTGTGAGTTCCCGCTATTGCTAGGAGAATATGGATTGAATCCAGCTGCAAGATCCGGCATTTTTGCCGGCATCGTTCTTTTAATCTCGGTTCTTAACCTCACCTCACAAGATACTGTTCCTCCAGCCACTTCTCCGGATACCGTCGCACCCACTGTCATGCCGGACAGGCGCGAGAACTGGACTGTAGAAGTGCGCACCGGCGGTGGCTTGGACGGACAGGGGGTGGGGGGCTTCACGCTGATTTCTACGGGAGAGTTGACATGCGATCCTCCAAATCCATGTTCAGCGCGAATTCAAGCCGCTGCACTTCAATCGGTTGGCGGACTCATCAACTCCATGGATTTCCTCCTGTGGGTTCGACTGCCGGGAGGCAACCTTACATTTCAGTTTCCAGCAACGCGCGGCTTGTGCTCCGATTGCATTGTCACCACAATGGTCCTTCGGCTACGCGATTCGCAAAACGTCGAATGGGTCTATTCCACCTCATGGGATACCACGACGCGGTCGAAAGTTCCCATCGACTTCATGCGAATCTTCCAGAATGCAAGTGAACTTGCATCGCCACGTTCCGCACGTTAAATCGAGAACCAAGCGTACTCAGCGCAAGATGTGGGACTCTTCGGATATAACTCGATGAAAGCCTGGCGAATGTTAGCTGAACCAAAAAGATAGTTGACCGTTTCCCCCACCTTGAGGGAGAGCGTTACCGAAGGAGTCTTTGGTTCCTCCGGCGGGTTTGGGAACCTTAAATTCCCTTAATTGTACCGTCAAACAACTTTCACAAAATCGTCTCGGATCCCTCACATAACCGAACAAGAATCATTTCGGCGTCTCCAAACTGTATCGCCGGAACGGGCTCGCGTCCGGTCCTCCGGTTATTCCACAAACCAACACTCAGCCTGCCAGCTGTCGGGAGCCATTGCAGGGTTCAACGGAAAGAGGGGGTCATGGCTACAAGGCTTGCAACGTTAATTTTGGTTCTTCTGTTCGCTCTGCCTCTGATCGCGCAAGTGGATCGTTCATCCATCAACGGCGTGATCACCGATCCCAAGGGTGCCGCAGTTCTCAATGCCAAAGTGGAAGCGACATCTGCCGGTACCGGACTTCGTCGTCAAGTAACAACTGGTACGGCGGGGACCTATCAACTTACCGGCCTGCCCATTGGTGTTTATAGAATCACGGTTGAAAAGGATGGCTTCAAGTCGACCTCAATCGATGCACTGACACTATCCGTCGGAGAGGGACGTACGGTAGACGCGCGTCTGGAAGTCGGAACGTCAAACGAAATTGTCGAAGTCCATTCATCAGCTGAAGCCATCAATCGCGATTCCGCTGAAATTGGAACGGTAATCGATTCGGAACAGATCCGCGATCTCCCGATAAATGGTCGGTCCTTTGCAACCCTCATGATGTTGGCGCCCGGCGCGATCAATGCGGCGGGAGGAACCGAACGCGATATCCGCTTCAACGGAAGGTCACGCGACGACAACAATTTTACTTTTGACGGGATTGACGCCAGCGGGATTCAGGAACAGCCGCAGAAGGCGGAAGCCCGCTTGCAGATACCGCTGGATTCCATTTCGGAATTTCGCGTCAGCACAGCGACATATACCGCGGAAAGCGGGGCGGCCGGCGGCGGCCAGGTCAGTGTCGTATCGAAGACCGGAACAAATGATTTCCATGGTGGTTTGTTCGAATTTCTGAGGAATGACGTGCTCGATTCGCGTTCTCCGTTTGATGTACCTCAGATTCCTCCCTTTCACATGAACCAATTCGGAGGCAGCATCGGCGGCCCGGTGGTCCGGAATCGCGGATTTTTCTTTTTCAATTACGAAGGCATTCGCCAGCATCTGGGGCAGACCCTCAGTGGCAATGTCCCCAGCATTGCACTTCGCAACCAGGTGACTGCGACGTCGCCGGCATTGCAGCCGATTATTGATGCCTATCCGATCGGCCAGACTTCTATGGATGCCAACACCGACCAATTCAAACTGCGGACGGTTAACACGCTTCGCGAAGATGCCGCGGTGATGCGTTTTGATTACCGGTTCACCGACAGGACCAACGGATTCGTGCGCTACAGCGTTGATAACGTCGACAGCACAACGCCCGGGTTGACGGGCTCCGTGAACAAAATCACCAACAGGCCGCAGAATTTTGTGCTGCAACTGCAGCACATCTTTTCGCCACAGACTCTGAACGAAGCCCGATTTGGAATCAATCGCGTCCCCTACAAGCATCCGACTATTGGAACCGTTCCCGTGAGCATCAGCGTTTCCGGCTTCACCGGTCTGGTTTCCAGCGCTCTCGATGAGGAAGTCGGCACAACCTATAACTACGTTGATAACTTCACTACAACGCGAGGACGCAATACCTATAAGGCGGGTGTTGAGATTCGAAGGATCCAACTCAACAACTCGGGAAATGCCATCGACAATTCCTCGGCGAGCTACTCAAATCTGACAAACTTTATTAACAATAAGCTGAACTCCATCACCGACAACGCGGGAGAGGGAATTCACGGTCTCCGCCGCAGCTTTCTCATGGGCTACGTTCAGGATGAACTCAAAGCCCGGAGGAATCTCAAGCTCAATATCGGATTACGATACGAATTTTACACCGTGGCCCATGAGGTGCTGAATCGTGCGGTTGTGGTGAGCATTCCATTTTGCGCGGGCGTCTGCCCGGCGGGCACACCATGGTACTCGCCAAACTCCCGCGACTTCGGACCACGCGTCAGTTTTGCCTGGGCTCCGGATATTTTTGGGGGCAAGACGGTGATTCGCAGTGGATACGGAATTTATTACGGCGCAAATCAGAACGATGACTTCAGCGATCCGATGGAAAGCACAGCATTCCGGCTTTCACTTTCATCGACACAAGCTCCGACGCTTTCGTATCCGATCGACCCATTTGTCAGTCAATTCCAGACTGTAGCTCTGGCCCCAAAAACCATTGCACTGGACCGCAAGGACAAACTGGTTCAATCCTGCGGCATTCGCAGTTCCTGCCAAAGGAACGTGGGGCAACCTGGGCCGCAATGTGGCACGCGGACCGGGATACTTCGAACTGGATACCGCGTTGGAGAAAAAATTCACATTGATGGAGAAGCGCAGCATCAGCTTTCGGGCCGAAGCATTCAATATTGCAAACACGCCGATTTACGCCAATCCGAGCGGCAGTTCGTTTACGGCAGGTTTTGGCAAGATCAATTCGATCCTGAACACCGGGGCAACGGGAACCGGAACGCCACGGCGCATCCAGATGGCTCTCCGCCTGGAGTTTTAGGAATTGATTTCTGGAACCAATAACAGAGAAATGAAAATGAATAGAATTCTCGCTCTCCTTGCCATTTCTGCCGCGCTATGCGTGGCTCTGGTTTTCACAGAACATGGCCCTTCGCTCAGGGTCGCTATGGCTGCCGGACAGAAATTTGCCGGGGGACCTTACGTCGTCGGTGTCACATCAAAATCAGCGACTGTGGCCTGGATTGTTCAGGTGGATGACGTGACGTTTCATCCACCGTCGGGAGCAGCAGTGTTAACAGCGCCGGCGCTGCGTGTACAGAGCACCACACTAACCGGGTTGCAACCCGACACGCGATATGAATACAACGTCGGATCCGGAGGCGACGAAGGCAAAGGCTCATTCAAAACGGCGCCCTCGTCAAGTGACGCTGCATATCGGTTTGTCGTATACGGCGACAATCGGACTCGCCCCGAAGTGCATGCAAAGGTCATTGCTCAACTGTTGAATCATGGAATCCCGAATTTCGTGGTGCAGACCGGAGACATGGTTGCCGATGGAAATGACAGTTCGTTATGGCCGGAGTTCTTCGGCATCGAACGGCAGTTGCTGCGCCAGACCGCATTCTTTCCTGCTCTCGGGAATCACGAACGCAATACTCACAATTTCTATGAAATGTTCCGCAATGACGCGCCTTATTACTCCTTCAACTGGGGCAGCAGTCACTTTCTCATTCTGAACAGCGATATTTCAAATGCAGAAGAAGGCAGCACGGCACGGGATACTTTCTGGTCGGTGCAGCGGCAATGGATTGAAGACGATCTCAAAGCCCATCAGGATGCGTATTACCGGTTTGTGGTAGCACATCATCCACCGTTTACTGCAGTTACACGACGCCAGGGGGACAACCCTCACATGACAGCGCTCGTTCCACTGCTGGAGAAATATCACGTGTCCGCCGGGCTATTCGGCCACGATCACAACTATCAGCATTACCTCAGGAATGGAATCCACTACATCACAACCGGCGGCGGTGGCGCCCCACTCTACGATGTCGACACCCCGCCGGCAAATATTACGCAGAAAGTTGCGAGTATTGAGAATTTCGTCACAGTGAGTGCGGACTCCAGGGCCGCGCACTTTAAAGCGATCGACATTGACGGGAAGATACTGGACGAGTTCGAGATTCCGGGCGCCATGCAGCATTGAACAATTTGGGGGCATTGAATTGGCTCCCAGAAGGGCCCTTATTTCAAAAAGCTCTGGAAATATTTCCTGTCTTTTTCGTGAATTTCTATTTTGAACTGCCTCGTTGTTCGGTCCATTAGGACGATGTAGCAGTCCGCGATTGCACGGAGTGATGAGGCATAGTCCGCTTGCGTATGGCCCAGCTGGAGGGTGGCCTCAAGTGAATTGAGGATCTGATTCGTGAATTTTGTCTCCAACCTGCGATTTCCCACTGGCCGCAGGTCTTCGATGAAATACGCAAGCCGGACGAGCACGTTGTTTCTAAGGTATTCGATGGCATCACGCGCATCCCACAACTCACCTCTTTTGACTTTGCTATCCGTGTAGACGCACCATGCCCAGAACCGTTCTTCAAAATATTGCAATTGATCTTGCGTTGGCGCATAGGATTCTTTCATTGCAGCGCATTTGCTCTTCCATGCCTGCAACTCCCCCGTTTTGTCCAGGAGAATGACTGCATCTCTATTGGTCGGGACTGGCACCAATTCGTCCGCTATTCGATACTGGTAGTCCACGTGGAGCGGATAGTCTTCACCATAATAGGAAATCAATTGATTCGGGTCTCCGAGGTGAGTTGCAGGAAAATCGCAAACCAGCTGGCCGACCTCATGCCGCAAGCGTGCGTGATCGTTTTTGATCGTTTCGCGTGCGGCCGAGGGAACCAAAATATAAAAATCCAAATCAGAATATTGATCTGCCGTACCGTGAGCGAATGAACCTAAGAGATAAGCTCCCAGCACACGCTCGTCGCTTACGAGGGCGTCAAGAATTCGCTGGGCAATTCTTTTGTGCGCTGGAAATGTCAAAAAACTCTGCGGCAATTCCATGAATCGATACGTTAAGCCACGTTGACTGTTCTGGCAAGACACGGACTCTATGGCGAGCGCCCATGGAACTCATGGCATGGACAACGCCGATTGTCTACGCAGCCTTCGCCACTTCTCTTGGCTCCAACGCCAGAGCAAGCACTTCATCGACGGAGCCCACGGCATGAAAGCGCATCTGTTGGCGAACATCCGAAGGAAGATCATCCAGATCCGGTTCGTTGCGCTTCGGGAAGATGACTTCTGTTAAGCCCGCTGCCTGAGCCGCCATGATCTTCTGCTTCAGTCCACCAATTGGCAGGACGCGTCCTTGCAGCGTGACTTCACCTGTCATACCGACACTGCTTTTTACAGGCCGGTTGCTGAGCAGGGAAGCGAGAGCCGTGACGATCGTTACTCCTGCGCTTGGCCCATCCTTTGGAATCGCGCCTGCCGGAACATGGATGTGAAACTCGCGTCCCTCGAAGGAATGCTCATCGATCTCGAGTTGTGAAGCGTGACTCTTCACGTAAGTCAGAGCAATACGTGCGGACTCTTTCATCACATCGCCCAGTTGCCCCGTAAGTACGAGCGCATTCCTGCCGGTCATAGAGGCAGCTTCGACGAAGAGCACGTCACCGCCGACGCCGGTAACTGCCAGGCCGGTAGCGACACCGGGGGTGGCAGTTCGTGCCGCGGCTTCATGATGAACTTTTTGCCGGCCCAGCGCTTCACGCACTGTCGCGGATTCGATCGCGACCGGTGGTTGTTGATCTCCCGCTGCGATCGCGGTTGCAGTCTTGCGAAGCAAAGTGCCCAACTCCCGCTCAAGTTGACGGACACCCGCCTCGCGAGTGTAGCCGGTTACAATCTGGCGCAGCATGGCATCATCGACCGTCACTTCGTCAATGCGCAAACCATTGCGCTCGATCTGGCGAGGCCAGAGGTAGCCGCGAGCGATGGCGACTTTCTCTTCGGTCGTATAGCCGTCGAAGCGAATCACTTCCATGCGGTCCAGAAGTGGCCCGGGAATGGTCTCGGCAACATTCGCGGTGGCAATGAACAGCACATGAGAAAGATCCAGTTCCACGTCCAGATAGTGATCCTGGAAGGCGTGGTTCTGCGCCGGATCCAGAACTTCCAGCAGCGCAGCCGAAGGATCTCCGCGCCAATCGGCGCCGAGTTTGTCGACCTCGTCGAGCATGATCACCGGATTCATGGTGCCGGCATCTCGCAGAGCGCGGACGAGACGGCCGGGCAAAGCTCCAATATAGGTCCGTCGATGGCCTCGAATTTCAGCTTCATCGCGAACACCGCCCAGGGACATTCGCACAAACTTGCGGCCGGTGGCCCGGGCAATCGATTCACCAATGGATGTCTTACCGGTTCCCGGAGGTCCAATCAAAGTTAGAATCGCGCCCGATCTGCGGTTATCGGTGAAACCTCGTTCGGTGCGCAGCTTGCGCACCGCCAGATACTCGGTGATGCGGCGTTTGACGTCGTTCAGGCCGGCATGGTCCGAGTCGAGCACTTCCCGGGCATATTTCGGATCGAGCCGTTCATCTGATCGTTTCGACCAGGGCACGGCAAGAAGCCAGTCCAGGTAGGTACGGATCATCGATGCTTCGGCATTCGACTCTCCCATTTTCTCCAGTCGCGCGAGTTCACGTTCAGCCTGCGCGCAAACCGGCTCGGGCATCTGCGCGTCAGCGATCTTTTTCCGGTATTCTTCGATGACGGAGCCGTCATTCTCGCCGAGTTCTTTGCGAATCGCATCCATTTGCCGCCGCAGGAAGTATTCTCGTTGCTGCTTCTGTGTTCCGGACTCCACTTCGTCTCGAATGCGCCGGCGCACGTGAAGTTCTGCGAGCCGTTCCTGCTGGAATCGCAAGGCCAGTTTCAAGCGGTCCATCACGTCGAGCGTTTCAAGCAATTCTATTTTCTGCTCGAAATTCAGGTCCGGCGAGTAACCGGCTGTGTCGGCAAGAGCTCCGGTATGAGTGATCGATCGCACAAACGCGCTGAGCCGTCCGTCATCGTCGCGGAGTTCGAGGATCTCCTCAACTACGGCTCGATACTCTCGTTCCAGTTGATGCGTTTCTGTCGGCGGAGGAATGATGTCCGGACGTTCTTCGACATTGACGCGGAGGCGGCCATCCGGGTCCGTTTGAGCCGCACCGGGTATTCCTCGATGCAGACCCTTAAGCGACACCGCGTATCCACGTCCCGGCATCTGAATGCGTTCTGTCACGTCCGCGACGACTCCGACCTTCGCGTAGGTGTTGCCGTGCCGTGGCACCAGGAATACTTGTTTTTCGTTCCCGGCATCGAGGGCCAATGTGACGGGCATCCCCGGGAAAACAACCGTGTCATCCAGAGAAATCAGCGTGAGTCTTGTCATGGGATGTACCATATGCATATAGTTGAGGTTGTCAACTATCGAGGAGCTAAACTATGTGGGTACTATGAAATCCGCGAAATCCGAGTCGTGCGAAGCATGGCGGCTTCTCGTGAAATTCTTCTTCAGCCAGAGAGCAGATCTGCCGACACTCGCCTCGGAATTTGAGCTATCGGCCGCGCAATGCCACGTGTTGCATTTAATTGAACCAAACCGTCCCGTACCCATGGGCAGGCTCGCCGAGGCACTTGCCTGTGACGCATCGAATGTTACCGGGCTGGTCGATCGGCTTGAATCGCGCGGTCTGGTCCGCCGCGATTCGGCTGCTGAGGATCGCCGGGTTAAAGTGCTCGCACTCACACCTGCAGGAGCACGACTCCGTTCGACGCTGCTCGGCCGCATGAATAATCCATCCGGAAGAATGGATCGACTCTCGGCCAACGAACAGCGGGTACTCGTAAAGATTCTCAAGCGACTTCTCGCTGTAGAATCTTAGGACGATCCTTATCCGCGTTTAGGCATCCCCGTGGATGGATGCCGTTACATTGCCGGCGGCATCTCGTAAAGCTGGTGGATTTCGCAGGTTCCCTGCCTGACGACGTTAAGGAAACGCCGCGTGAGCTCGACCACCTCATTTTTGGTCGCGGCTTTGAGCAACGCGTAACCGCCGATGACCTCTTTCGTCTCGGCGAAAGGGCCGTCGGTGACGGTAATTTTGCCGATTTCGTTCTTGTGCACGCGAACGCCTCTGGCGCCGAAATGAACTCCCTCGGTTGCGATCAGCCACCCCGTTTTCATGCCCTCTTCGATGAGCTTGCCCATTGTTGCCATTTCGGCTTCGGTCGGCGGTCGGTCACTGGCTTCGTGCGTAAAAATGCTGATGAAACGCATGTCTATCCTCCTCGTTTTAAGTTGGCCTGCAATCCTATGTCGAACGGTGGGGTCGCAAATCGACCCCGGCAATACTCTCCCTTGAGAGTCAGGAGACCGCTGCAATTTCAAGGACCTGCAATCTCTCATTATGTATGTCGAATGAAAGTTGATGAAATCGACAGCCATGCTCATCTCTTTTCTGAATAAGAACTGTCGATCCGGCTTGTCAACTTTCAGAAAAAAATAATCAGATAATAATAGTATTCAGACACCTGAAAAGAATTGAACTTTGCCCGGGTATGACCCTACTTGCCGGGAGCAGGGGAAAACAATACTTTGGGAACACAGAAGAATTCACATCTGAAAAGAAACCAAAGTCACGCTTTATGCAAAGGAGGAATGAGCCATGAGGAGAGTTGCATTTTGTTTAAGCTTCATCACCGCACTACTGCTCGCTATCCTTGGCGGCAGGGCCATTTCCGCCCAGGACAAGTACAGTGTGAAAGTGTCGGGAGGGCTCGCGTTCTCCGATTTCAGGGGATACGAAGGATGGCAGGCCATTTCCATCAGTCGCAACGAAAAAATGGTCGCTATGATCCTCGGCAATCCCGTGATGATCGACGCTTACCGCGCGGGCGTTCCCGGCAACGGTAAACCCGTCCCGGACGGAGCCAAGATGGCCAAGATCCACTGGGCCCCGAAACCGAATCAGTTCTTTCCGGAGGCGACGGTGCCGGGCAACCTGCTGAACGTTGATTTCATGGAGAAGGACAGCAAGAGGTTCGCGGACAGCGGCGGATGGGGATGGGCTGTGTTCGACTACGATGCCGCATCCGATACGTTTAAGCCCGGCACCTTACTTGGCACGCCGCCGCAGGGGAACGACGCGAAGTGCGGGTTCGCATGCCACACGATGGCGAAGACGAGAGATTACGTTTTTACGGACTATGGGAAGCGTTAACTAACGACAACAAACATTCTGAAGGAGGTTACGATCATGAAGAACATCGTTCTGGTTCACGGTGGCTTTGTTGACGGTTCCGGCTGGGAAGGCGTTTACAAGATCCTGAAGAAAGACGGATACAAAGTCAGCGTCGTCCAAAACCCGACTATAACGTTGGAGGACGACGTCGCGGCTACCAGGCGCACTCTTGCGACTCAGGATGGGCCGGCGATTCTCGTCGGTCACTCCTATGGGGGAGCAGTGATCACCGAAGCTGGCAATGATCCGAACGTTGCAGGGCTTGTCTATGTCACTGCTTTTGCTCCCGACAAGGGCGAATCCGTGGCCTCGCTTATCAAGGATCCGCCGCCCGGAGCGCCTGTCCCGCCGATCTTACCGCCGCAGGAAGGTTATCTGTTCCTCGACAAAGCGAAGTTTCCCGGCTCGTTTGCAGCTGACCTGGACGCCGACCAGGCCGCGTTCATGGCCGATTCCCAAGTCCCGTGGGGCCTGGCGGCGCTCAGCGGTACGATCGGCCAACCGGCGTGGAAGACCAAGCCGAGCTGGTACATGGTAGTCACGGAGGACAAGATGATCCCGCCAGCGGCCCAGCGTGCCATGTCCAAGCGGGCGGGTTCATCAGTTGTGGAGGTCAAGGGCAGCCACGCCATTTATGTGTCACAGCCCCGCGCTGTCGCAGCGCTTATTGAACAGGCCGCCAGGGAAGTGAAGGCGGCCGCGTAGCAAGATTCAAAATGGGCGGGCCCTCGATAAGAACTAATGCATTTTCACTCGAACGAAGTTCTTGCCGGGGGTGCGATATATTTGTGATTTCGAGAATCAGCAATCAGCCTTCGCCGACCGCCAATCTGGAACATCCTTCTGCATTGCCCGGTATAAATAGCGCGTCACTCAAACAGAGTCTTGATTTCGACCCTATTTATAAGGATGAATGCAAAAGGATGTTCCAGATTGGCGATCGGCGGTTGCTGATTGCTGTTCTTAATCATGCCAATTATTGGCGTCGCTCTCTTTGCCCTCCTAAGCGCGGATGGCTGTCAGCTTATGAACGCAGGTCACCGCGAGGGAACCATCGCCCACAGCAAATCCGACGCGCTTGGTGGAACCGGCGCGAATGTCGCCGGCGGCGAGGATTCCCGGGACCGTGGTCTCCAGCGGACATGGCTCACGGTCCTTCAGCGGCCAGTGACCCGACTGCAGAGCGTCGATACCAGTCAGGATATATCCGAGCTTATCGCGCGCGATCGTTGCCGGAAGCCACGTGCCTCCAGGCTCCGCGCCAATGAAAACAAAAACGGCAGAGACGGGAATCGTTTGCCCCGATTGAAGAATTACCTGTTCGACGCGTCGTTCGCCATGTACGGAGACGATCGCCTCGCCCTCATGGACAAAAATATTCGGCGTTGCCTGAATCCTGCTGACCAAATAATCGGACATCGCCGGCCCGAAGCGGCTCCGAATCAACAAATGAACTGTCCGAGTGCGGCAGCATTCGGCGAGGAACATCGCGGCCTGCCCCGCCGAGTTTCCGCCGCCAACGACAGCTACATCTTGCGAATCGTAGAGAACGGCTTCGACGGATGTGCACGCGTAATGAACCCCAGCGGATTCGAAGCGGTCCGCTTCCTCGGCTTCCAGTTTTCGCCATCCCACACCCGCTGCGATCAGAATGGTGCGGGCGCGAAGCTCAGTTCCACAGTCGAGATGTAAGAGGTGTCCCAGTTCCGGCGTCGGTGCCGGCTCGATCCGCTCGACAACGACTGGAGCAACCATCGTTGCGCCGAACTTAAGCATCTGAAGCACGCTCCGTGTCGCCAGTTCGGCGCCGGAAAGTCCGCTCGGAAAGCCCATGAAGTTTTCAATCTTAGACGATCCACCGGCCTGACCACCGGGTCCCAACCGGTCAAGGACGACCGTCGAGACACCCTCGGAAGATGCATATACAGCTGCCGCCATTCCGGCCGGCCCAGCGCCGATTATCGCCAAGTCCACGGGACCCGCCGGACAGTTCCGCCAAACACCGGCGCTCGCCGCGAGTTCGCGGAGACCAGGGTTGATCAATCGGTGTCCGTCTGCGAATTCGATAACAGGCGACTTTTGTGGAGATCCCCACTCCGCCATCAAATCTTGTCCCTTTTGGGAGGCGGAATCGTACCAGATGAAGGGAACGAAGTTTTTGAAGAGGAATTCGCGTACAAGCATGGTGTCTCTACATTTGCCCGGTCCCACGACTTTCATCCCGATCGCTCCTGTCTCGGTCAGAAGCCGCCGCCGTTCCTGGACTGCGATCAGCATCATTTCTCCTAAATGAGGCAGTTTGTTTAAAACCTCCCGCAAATGTGCGCTTGGAATTCGCAGCAAGTGAGTTCGTCCTTGCGCCACAGCGGTGACGATCGCAGGCCGTCGCGTCAGTAGATCAATGTCTCCCGCAAACTGGCCAGGGCCGTGAGTTACGACACTTCGGTTTCCGTCAGAAGGGTTCAAGATTTCTATGGCGCCAGATTCGACCACGAAAAGATCCAGTTCTGCGTCGCCCGCGCGGAAGATTGTCTCGCCGTCTTCGAATGCGCATGACGCCCCCATGGGCTTGAGTGATGCAAGGTCGCTCTCACTGAGCCGTGGAAAAGCAATCGCGTTCGACATTGTCGTGGACATATTCATCACTTCCTTTTAGTTTGTTTCCGAAATGGTCTTAATTCCGTGCGCTGCTACGCTCTGTCCATCACCTTGAACAAATTATTGAGTGCTTCCGCGAGCGTGGGGTGGGCGAAAATACCGTCGCGAAGAACGGTGTACGGCAGCTTGCCCATCATCGCAATCTCCAACGCCGCTATGGTCTCGCCGCCTTCAATGCCCAAAACCGCGGCGCCGAGAATCTGTTGAGTCACGCCATCGACGACGGCCTTCATGAATCCACGTGTTTCGCCTACCTCTATTGCGCGCGCCACGGAAGCCATTGGCAGCTTTGCGACGCGAATCGTTCCCCCTCGTGAACGCGCTTCCGCTTCAGTCATGCCGACGCGTCCCAGTTGTGGATCGATGAAGACCGTGTAAGGAACTTGACGGCCATCCGTCGTAACATTTCTTTTCTCGAGCAAATTGGCGCGAATGATACGAAAGTCATCATAAGAAATGTGCGTGAACGCCGGACCGCCTTTGATGTCGCCAAGCGCGTAAGTTCCCGGGGCCGACGTTTCGAGGCGGTTGTTCACCTTGATAAAGCCACGATCATCAGTCTGAATTCCAGCAAGAGCGAGGTTCAGAGTGTCGGTGTTCGGTACACGACCAGTAGCGACCAGCAAATGTGAGCCGGACAAAGCCGAGACGCGGCTCTGCTCCTGCACGTCCAGGCGAATATTCCCATCAAACTGGCAGGCCCGGAGGGCCTTGGCGTTCAAAATGATTTCAATGCCATCCTGCTGGAGGATCCTGGTAACCTCTTCCGCTATATCCGGGTCCTCTCGTGTAAGCAATTGTCCGGCCGACTGAATAATGGTCACTCTGCTGCCAAAGCGCCGAAACAGTTGCCCAAACTCAAGACCGATATAGCCCCCGCCAAGGACCAACAGGTGATCGGGCACCGTGTCGAGTTCCATGATCGAAAAATTGTCGAGACTTGAAACAGTATCAAGGCCGTCAAGCCTTGGACTGGCGGCCCGAGTGCCAGCGTTGATGAAAACATGGTTGGCTAATAGAAGACGCTTGCCGCCATCCTTCGTACGAACCTCAACGGATTTCGGACCGGTGAACGTCGCTTCACCGAAAATCAGTTCGAGGTTAGAAGTCTTCTCGATGCGTTTCTGGCTGCCATCGCGGAACTTTTCTACGACACTGCGCTTACGCTGGCGTACCGTTTCGAGATCGATGCTTATCTCGCCGGTATGCACGCCATAGTCTGCCGCACGGCGCGCCAGGTAGGCCACGCGTCCGCTGGCTACCATTGTCTTTGTGGGTGTGCATCCCTCATTGACGCAGGTGCCGCCGACATGTGCGCGTTCGATGAGAGCAGTCCGCATTTCCGCCCGCGCGAGGGCGACAGAGAGAGGGGTGCCGGCCTGTCCAGACCCTATGATGATGGCATCGAATTCCTGTGTGGAAGTCATAACTCCTTTGGACTCTGATCTAGGCGGCCTTCTCCAAATGGCCTCCAAACTCGTAACGCATTGCCGAAAGCAATTTGTTTTGGAAATCCGAGCGGTCGCGCGAACTGAATCGTTCATAAAGCGCGGCCGAGAGCACAGGAACCGGCACGGCTTCGTCGATGGCCGCCTTGATCGTCCACCGTCCTTCACCGGAGTCGGAGACCTGGCCGGCAAATTTCGAGAGATTGGGATCCTGGACCAGAGCGGCCGCCGTCAAATCGAGCAGCCACGAAGCGATCACGCTGCCGCGTCGCCATACCTCGGCGACGTCGCGCAGATTGAAGTCGAACTGATAGTGCTCGGGATTTCGCAGCGGTGTCGTTTCTGCGTCTGCCGAGTGCTGTTGCTTCCCGATGTTGGCCTCGCGCAGAACGCCCAGCCCTTCCGCATAGGCAGCCATCACGCCGTATTCGATACCGTTGTGGACCATTTTTACGAAATGACCCGCGCCGCTCGGACCACAGTGCAGGTAACCTTGTTCGGCCGTTCCGCCGATCTTTTCGCGGCCACGTGTACGGGCAATCCCACTCATGCCGGGAGCAAGCGTCGCAAAAATAGAATCAAGCTGTTCGATCGCCTGGGTCTCTCCGCCAATCATCAGGCAATAACCCCGGTCCAGGCCCCAAACACCGCCGCTCGTGCCCACATCTACATAATGAATTTTCCGGGCCGCTAGTTCATTGGCCCGCCGAATATCATCGACATAGTAGGAATTGCCCCCATCAATCAGAATGTCCCCTGCCTCGAGATCGGGCAGGACAGCAGCGATCATCTCGTCAACAACTGCGGCCGGCACCATCAGCCAAATTGCGCGCGGCTTCGTCAATTTTTCCACGAGATCCCTGAGCGAGTTGGCTGGCACAGCCTTCTCGCTCGCCAGTTCCTCCACCGGTTTCGGCGACCTGTTGAAGACCACACATTCGTGGCCTCCTTTGAGAAGACGCCGCACCATGTTCGAACCCATCCTTCCAAGACCAATCATTCCGAGTTGCATAGTGACTCCTTTTCACGGGCACTCTCATCACGCTTTCCTGAACTTGCGGTAATAACGGATCAGGCTATTGGTTGAACCGCCGTGGGCGAGCCTCGGTTCAGCCTTCAACCAGCACTCTCATGGACAAGCCTTCCGATAGTGTCTAACTGGCCTTCTTCTAGATTACACTTCGATGCAAGGTAGATCACGACGCGGCCATCGACTGCTGTCCAGAGACCCGAACGACGTGAATCCGATGCCGATGATTGTGAGAGTCAAGTACCACACATGGTAACCGGTGACTACATGAGAGATTAAAATTTCCCGGACGTTATGCCGCGTTGCTTCCCGTCTTGTTGAGATTTCGAACGTTCACCCGATAATTCTTGCCCTCCCATTGCCCGTCTGCCCACAGAAATGTGAACTCGATTGAAGCGGTTTCTGACGAGAGAATGGGAATATCAAGAAAGGAAATTCCGAGATCCGTGGCAAAAGCAGTCGACTCCGTCATATTGAGCCATTCATCCTGCGACCAACGCAGTGTGAAACTGCCAGGCGTCTGAATGCGCAACACCATACCCCTGTCTATCTGGCTAACCTGTCGATTCGGCTTCCAGATTTCGAGATCGCGCCGGAACGAGCCGCTCTGGTAACGATCCGCAACCTCTGGAATGAAATCAAAAACCTTCTTGTCACGGACAGACCGGAGCAACTTGATGTATTCGGCATGTGCCCACATCAACGGCATCGCCGCGGTCGTCGGGCCACCAAGGAGCATATGCTTTTCAGGATAATTGGGCGCGTCCCAGATCTGTTCGGGAAGCAGACCCGTATTCGAAGCAAAACCTTCCATAGCGCGGATCAGGTGGCCGATATCCCGGCCGGCGGCCAATTCGTAGTGTCCACGTTCTCCGGTCAGTAGCGGCCAGGCCCGACCCTTTCCCCATCCGACGTAAGGACCACCGTCGTCACGCTGGCCATACCCATCGTGGTTGTACCGCCGCCAGCAAGGACCAACCGGCGTATCCACCTTCAAGACTGAATCGACGACGCGTAGTGAATCCAGAATAAGAGGATCGTCAGGCGTCATTACCCCATATCTAATGAGCTCCAGAAATCCGGCGTCCACTACATTCCTGGCAGGCATGCTCAATGGCGCATCTGGTGGACGATTCGCAATTGAGACCAACGATTGGTCTGGATCTTCACTGGGCGATACGTCCCCGGAACTCACCGGAAGAATCCGTATGAAGTGATGAGGAACGCCAGGCAGGAGGTCACCTGCACTTGTCACCGTCCACTTACGCAGATGGCTGACAAGGAAGTCGGCGTTCGCCACCAGAACATCTGCATTATCGGATTCTCCACGTTTCCTTAGAAAGCATGCCGCGCATAGAAGAGCGGCGATGCATGCAGCAATTGTCGATGGAGAATATCCGCTGGTATCCTCCCATCTTTCTTGTGCCGTCGCCGGCGCCTGCCGGAGCAGGTAACTCGCCCCGCGTTTGATGAGATGATAAGGATCAAAGTCCGCCAAAGCATTTTCTCGATACAGACGCCATGCGAGCAAAATCGGTAACGCGGCTTCATCGAGCTGATTGCTTCCCCAATAAGCAGTGCCATCGATCCAAAAATTTTGAGGAAAGCGGCCATCCTCGTGCTGGATCGTTGCGAGGTAGATCAGCGCCCGCAGAGGCGCAACGGTGTTACCCGCTGCCAGCAATCCAGTTGCGGTATTGACCATGTCTCTTGTCCATATGTAGTGGTAACCGCCTTCATCGTTGTCTCCGCGCGACTCTCCCCAGGGTATGGACAATGAAGCGATGAAGGCGCCCGGATAGGTTTTGTCTTCGTGCGCTAAGAGCAGACTGTAGCTGCTGCGATAAAGATTGCCGCCGTCGCCGGAGAATTTCTCCAGCGCTAGCCGGTGCAAGCCCGGCCTTTCCCATTGTCCAATAAATCGCTTCCTGTGTTCTTCGAAGGGGAGAGCGAGACTGTTGAAAAGCGCAGTTGCTGCACTGGGAAGGCTTTGGCCGAACGCCAAACATAAAGTAAATTCGCGGCTGCCTTGCAAATCCAACTCTCCGGTTAAGGCAATATTTCCGTCGGGTGCTTCATCAAATTCCCAATCCATTTGAAAATTGTCTGCCAGATCAGTCCAGCCGTCGCTGGCAGCCACGTAGCCGCATGACAATCGGGAGAAGGGAACTGTTGCTGCAAGTACAAGCCAAACTCCAAGCTTTTCGGCCACCAGAATTCTGCGGCCTCCAACCTCCATCACGTGTCCGTTGTTGTTCCAACCGCCCGCTTCCAGGTGTGGCGCGCAAAGAACGTAAAGCCGAAGCGTATCCAGAAATTCATCTGCCCCTGTGATGCTGGTTTTCAGCAGCAGGCAGGGATAATGAGGATCGGTGATTACTTCCTTTATTATGGAATAACGTTTGGCTGGGTCGGAGTTGGTAACGGTAAAATCAAGTGCGTGGTCTGAACCGCGTTCCACCTTGGCTTCCAGGTCTCTTTTTTCTTCATGGAAAAACGTCTTGCCGTCGGTGATGAGGTACTGCAGATCTCGCATTTGTGGACGGTCAACTGTAGGGAAATACGTCTCAGTGATGACGCCCCGGAAAATCGTGAACCAGATTCTGCTGCCGCCCGAATAGGCCGTTCCAACGGCCTCTTTATTGCCGTGTGTCCAACGGGGTTCGAGACCAGGCTGCCCGAAAGCCACCTTCCGCCCCGGGGTCTGGGACATCAACGTCCTCCTATCAAGAAGTCAGTCCAGGAATTCGACATTCACCAGCAATACATATTCCACAGAACAGCGATCCATGTAGACCTTGCGTGTGTGATTTCTGCTGCCTTTCGGCCATCGAAGTAGGGAAAAAACTCGTTGATTTGGAAGTATTCATGCTGGCAACCAAATTAACAACCCAGGAGGCAGACATGAGCATTGCAGAAGTCCATAGCAACGACGCGACCAGCGAAGCGAAGGTCAAGAACGTCGACTTGAAGCTCGAGGCCGTCGTCATCCCAGTCTCGGATGTCGAGCGCGCGAAGAAGTTCTACGCAAACTTTGGGTGGAGGCTCGACGCCGACTTCCGCTTCGATAACGGCTTCCGCGCCGTCCTCATGATGGGTCAATGAGCGCCGAGCAGCGGTTAAAAGAACTTGGCATCAAACTCCCGGCGCCGCCTGAGCCGTTCGGGACTTACGTGGAAGCAGTGCAGACGGCAAATCTGCTTTTTTTAAGCGGGATGCTTCCCACGGAAGGCCGCGGCGCGAAATTCATTGGGCGCATCGGTGCGGAGCTCGATATAGAAGCCGGACGCAAGGCAGCTCAACTCGCAGTACTTAATGCCCTCGCTGTCGCGCAGCAGCATTTGGAATCGCTCGACAAAGTGACGCGCATCGTCCGGCTCGGCGTGTCGGTGGCCACTGTGGGTGATGTCCGCGACCAGCCGAAAGTCGCCGACGCCGCTTCGGAGTTGCTGAAAGACATCTTCGGAAAAGACAAGAGCCCTTGCCGCCTGGTATATGGCGTCGCAAGTCTTCCGCTCGGCGTCCCGGTCGAGCTGGAAATTATTTTTGAGGTGGCGGGGTAAGAGAGACTCCCTGGTTTTCAAGAGGTTCGCGCGGCATTTAAATCATTACGGTAGTTCGATTGAGCGGGCGGCAATTCCGGCTCGCGCCGTCTGCGTGAATCAGCAACTGATTTCGGATAGGAGAATGAAAAATGTCGAAGGAAAACCTAAGCTTATGCATTTGTTAACTGCCTAATGAGGCAGGTGACATGAAACGTATTCGGGGAGACACTTTCAGATGCAACTTCCGGCCACTGACAACCGGTGTCTGGATTGCTTTCAACGAAAAAGTCTTAAATCCCAACGAAAAAAGGAGCGGAAACAGTATGGACAGAATGCTGGTGGTGGTTTTCGAAAACGATAAGCGTGCATATGAAGGACGGGAAGTTCTCCTTCAGCTGGATGCGGAGGGAAGCATCAGCGTCTACGCTTACGCCGTGCTGAAAAAGAACGCAGATGGCACTTCAACCATGATGCAAGGGGATGATTCCGGACCCATCAAAACCGCGGTCGGAGCTTCCCTGGGGGGTCTGATCGGGATGTTAGGAGGCCCTGTCGGCATGGCACTAGGCGCCAGCGCGGGCGTAATGGCGGGAGGATTTGGCGATCTGAATGACGCCCGAATCGGTGATGACTTTATTGAAGATGTCACCAGGAAATTAACGCCAGGCAAATTCGCTGTAGTCGCAGAGATTGAGGAGGAATGGACAGCACCAGTCGACTCCCGTATGGAAGTTATTGGCGGAACCGTTTACCGCCGCGCGCTCTCCGACGTAGTGGACACGATTCGCGATGAACACATCGCCGCGATGAAGGCCGACTTGTCGCAATTGAAGGCTGAAATGGCAGAGGCTCACGCTGAACGTAAAACGAATCTTCGGGAAAAAATCAATCAGCTTGATTCGAAGATACAGGGCCAATTGCAAAAGGCAAAGCAGCGGCGAGAGATTGCTGAACGACAGACCCAGGCCAAAGTTCAGTTCCTCAAGTCGAAAGCAGAGACCGACCGGAGAAAAGCATCATAGGTCAGACGGCGATTTGATTCTCCGTTCGGACCTGCAATGCGGAGGTCGACGCGGGCCACGCAATTCATCCCTTGCATTGAAGTGCCTGCACGCCTGCTGCGACTCGGCATTGAGCTTCCAGCTGCGGTTGGTTCACGCGAAGCGGCTGCATTACAGTTCGATCAGACCGCTTCGCAGACCGCTTGACGGACCCAGTTCAGCAGTGCTGAAGGCTGCGATCACTGGTGAGTCCTGTTGTCCTCCGCCGTTGCTTCAAGAGTCGGAGGCAACTCCTGAGTTTGGGAATTAGCGATTTCAGAACTTCCCGCTGTATTCTCCGCTTCTTACAAATAGGTAACGAATCGTCCTCCGCTCCGGAGCGATTTTCCTCAAATCATACTCGTTAACGTTTCAACTACCTGACCATTGGAGTGATGCGCGCCGCGGCAACATCGTCCACTCTTTCTGCAGGAGAAAAATACATGACATCAATCTGGCAGCAATTCTCAAAAGAAATGTCTGAGGTGGTTAACCGGACAGGAAGTTCGGTCGTTGCGGTGGACGGACGTTCCGGGCATACATCCAGCGGAATCCTTTGGCGTTCAGGCTGTATCGTAACTGCGGCACATGCAATCCGCCACGACGCGAATATTGGTGTAATCCTTGGGCCGGGGCGCACTGTGGCGGCGCGCCTCGCTGGCAGGGACCGGGGATCAGACATTGCTCTACTCAGGTTCGATGAGAAACTTGAAATGGAACCGGTTCATTTCGGAAGCACCACATCTCTTTCTGTTGGGGAACTCACTGTGGCCGTTGCGCGCACGCGTCGCGGCAATATCGTCGCGAGCGCAGGAATCGTAAGCGGCATGATGGGCGAGTGGCAGCTTGCCCGAACACGCATCGACCAGTTCATTCGTCCAGATCTGAACTTGTATCCTGGATTTTCAGGAGGTGTGCTCGTGGATGCCGGCGGCGAAGTGTTGGGAATGAATACCAGCGGACTGCTTCGTGGAAAGCCCGTCACCATACCCGCTTCAACACTTACGCGAATCGCAGAAGAATTAGCCACGAGCGGACACGTGTCGAAGCCGTTCATCGGTTTGGTTATGCAACCGGTTCAGATTCCGGAATCCCTTCAGAAAAAAGCAGGTGTGACTACCCCTTCAGGGTTGCTGGTGATGCAGGTTGAGCCTGACGGAGCTGCAAATAAGGCCGGTGTTCTTCTTGGCGACATCCTTCTGGACATGGACGGACGAACGTTCGCGGATCTGGACGATGTGTATGCGGCGCTTGGGGAGAAAGGCCCCGGACAAGTGGTGCAAACCTCGATAATTCGGGGTGGAAACAAGCTGGAGATATCTGTACAAATAGGAGAACGCCCTTCGCGATAGGTGTATGGTCGATCTCTGGATCATGGCTCAGTCCCAGTCTCGGCGCGATTGGCTGGTGAAGAGTGTCAGTAACGAATCTGAGATACGGGTTGCCGGTACGGCTGCCACTTTTGCTTTTTTGCAGTCGTTAATGTGCGAGACCTCGGCGGACGTATCTCTCATTGAGTTGCCGGAGACACAATCCAAAGTCACCCGCGATTGGCTGTTCGAACTTTTCGACCAGATGCCGGTTGTATTGTTGAGCCCTGGGCCTGAACCGTTGCTATTCAACCGCGTTCGGCACGCCGGGCCTGCCGCTCTTCTGCATTCGAGCGCTTCGGCGGATCAGATCGTTCTGGCGATCAAATCTGTCGCTTCGGGCCTGACGGTCTTCGACGGCGTGCTTGTTTCTCAATCGTCCGACAATGAGCCGTTGGTTGAACAACTCACTCCTCGTGAAGGCGAGGTCCTTCGTTCTCTTGCCGATGGATTGAGCAACAAGGAAATTGCGGCAAGGATGAACATCTCGGAACATACGATCAAATTTCATATTCGCTCAATACTGGGAAAGCTCGGAGCTGCTTCTCGAACGGAAGCCGTTACGCGTGGATTGCGAACCGGTCTCATTGAACTGTGATCTGCCGATGTGTGAATTCTATGGCATAGTAGTGTGGACTCAGGGAATGACAAAAGGAGATTCATGATGAAGCAGAAGACGACACTGAGCGATGTGAAGGCCCTGCGCAATCGGGCACGTCAAAACATTGAGAGCGGTGCTGTTACTGAAGGTTACTCGGCCGACCGGAAGAAGGTTATAAAACTCTTAAACGAGGCCCTCGCCACTGAAATCGTTTGCGTTCTTCGTTACAAGCGGCACTATTTCATGGCCTCCGGGATCAACGCCCAGAGCGTCGCTCAGGAATTCCTTCAGCATGCAAACGAAGAACAGGTTCATGCCGACCAGATTGCGCAGCGAATCGTCCAGCTTGGCGGTGAGCCTAATCTTTCGCCGGATGGAATGTCCGGACGCAGCCATTCCGAATACATGGAGGGAAAAACTCTCCTCGGTATGATTAAGGAAGATCTCATCGCGGAGCGAATCGCAATCGACAGCTACAGGGAAATGATTCAGTACCTATCCAATGACGATCCAACCACCCGGCGTATGCTCGAAACGATTCTCGCAATGGAGGAAGAGCACGCCGAGGATCTCGTCAGCCTGCTCAAAGAACTCTCCTGATAGAAAACCTGGCACCATCACGCGCTTGTCCAGTCTTCTCGTAGCGCGCTCATTCGATTGTTTTTCGCATCTGAGCTGGACTCGTTCAGACCACTCGTCTTCCGTTAATTAATTGAATCACCACGGAGATTAGAGCGAGCAACAGCAAAATGTGAATGAACCCTCCGATGGTGTAAGACGACACCATACCCAAAGCCCACATCAAAATCAGAATCACGGCAATTGTCCAAAGCATCGGACGGCCTCCTTTATGGTTCGCAGGGTAATTCCAAAGAACCTCTTCCCGTTAATTCGCACGAAATCTGCTGCGAATAAAATACAGGTCTATGGGTATTACTGCAGTTTTTGGTCCATTCCCGGGACTTTCATTCTATTTATGAATAAAGTGCGGCTGTCTTATACAACGGCGCAAATTGCAAAAGCGGGTCAATCGCGCTAATTACGCCTTCGAACTTCTCTGTCCGGTAATCGAGCCTACTTTGATTTCCGCCGCGTCGTTTTCGTCTTCGAGGCTGATGCGTTTATCGCAGCTCTTTTTTTCATGGGATTAGATTCTTTGGCTTTCGTGCCTGGTTTGGCCGACTTTTTCACGATTCGCTTCGGGCGGGGAGACCGGATCGGTGAGGAATCAGTCTTCGCTGTTGCTCCAACCACAGATGCAATTTTGCCAGCTGCTTTTCCGATGGTCTTTGCTGCGGCGATCAAAACGTCTTCTACCGTTGTACTCTTTTTGACATTCTTTTTTGGCATATGAGGTCCATTGTAAGTACAGTTTTCTATTTAGAAGAAAATCAACTTGTCGGTGGATCTATTGGATCCACCGGATTCAGACCAGTTAAACGAGACCAAAGCGCTGCAGGACTTCATCTGATACGAAATAATCCAGAATATTTGTGGAAGATTCTAATTTTAGCGCGTCCTTAATGGCCTGTTGTCTGTCCGACGGCACTCCAATCGTATCGAGAAAATGGCCAAGCCCCTCGACCCCACGCGCAACATACGCGGCAGCGGGGTTTAGTCCTTCCGGTATTTCTGTTCCGTAAAATATGACCCTGAATGAATCAGAGTCTGTCAATTTCACGATCGAAATGGTGCCTTGCATCCATTCACTTCCCCAAAAGACAATCCCCAGGGATGTTCTCAAATCGGGTCGCGTTCATGAAGATCATCCCGCTAGAAGCAATTGCACTACCGCTGAGAGTTTTAGCGGAGAATGTCAATGCAGTGCATCCCGCCTATTCGCATTATTGGCGGAGTGTTATCGAAGGGTGGTACATCGAGTAACTCTGAAAGTGGTAGGTGGTTGCCATAAAGTGCCGGAGGGGACAGGCATCTGGGATGTTGCTCAAATGTAGACTCGATCGGCCGCCTCACTCTGTCGTTCGGCATAACGGCCTTGAGCGGTAGGGTCCGTTACGGTGCGGAAACAATCACACGCATTTCGACATTCTGTTTGGACAGTTCGGAGAGATGCACTGGCAGCGCCTTTGATTCGGATCTTGCGAGTAAATCCGGATCGAAGTACTCGTAAGGCTCCAGAGTTTCCCAGGCAAACAACCGATAGTCACCTGGGGCGATGCTGGAAATACTGAAGTGTCCATTCGCGTCGGTGGATGCTTTTCTGAAAAGTTCCGTGCGGTCTCGATTGCGATCGGGAACTAGAACGACGGCAGCATTGACGGCCGGCTGGCGCTTTTCGTTAATGACACGGCCTTCAACCGCAGCGACGTTGGAACTCATCACGATCTCCAGTGGCACACTTTCGTTTCCCGTGAAGTGCATTGGGGCATTTAACACGTCCAGGCCTCCGAATCGCGCTTCCTTGATGTAGTAGCCATCTTCACTACTGGCGGACACTCGATAGTCGCCTGGCGACACATTTTCGAAACGAAATCTGCCGTTGGCATCGATGGCCGGTCTCTCCGGCGTGGGTAAGATCCCCTGCTCGCCGCCGGCACGCACAATCTCGACCACGCGCCGGCTGAATGCATAGGGCTTTCCTTCAACGGTCAATCGCCCGGAAAGCGCCGCCGGATTTCCAGGCAACGTCACCACAACACCGTTGACGTCCGCATTGGCGACCTGCACGGTGGCGGAAGCCTTGCGCCATGATTTAGTACCATCGACTACCGCCGTTACAAGAAAGGTTCCGGGAATGACATTTCGAAATTCAAAGACCCCGCTTTGGTAACTGGCCTTTTCGCCGCCGATATATTCAATTCCGTAACCAAAACTCCAGGACGGATCCCCGTAAGTCAGATGGATATCGGCATCGCCGGGCGCCTTACCAGTGATGGAGTCCACAATCCGGCCGCGCACGCCATACACCGGCTTCGGATTCAATGTGAGATCCATCCTGCTCAATTCGACTCCGGATTGCACGACGATTGCGGTGGCCTGATCTGGATCGGGAACGCCGGGAAAGAAGACGTGCGAGTATGACTCGAGAATTTCATCACGCTCGGTGAGTATTTCCGGAGACGGCATCCCTGCGTACAGGAGGTATTTGCCCGGAGTGACAAAGAAGAGGCGATACTCGCCTCGATCGTCGGTCTGATCTTTCTGCGAGACGCTGACGCGTTGAAGCGTGCGTCTTCCCGCAGAGTTGTAGTTGTACTGAAGCAGCGTTACGGGAATGCCTGAGAGAGGTTCACCGTTGTCGGCGCGAATGCGCCCGCTGACGCTGCCGGTGGCCGTGAGTCCAAACACCACATCCTTCATGGTCTTGCCGGATGCGAGCTTCAGCAGGGCTGCAGGTGTGCCCTGGCTATATTCCTGCCCGACGTAGCCAATGCTCGTAGCGCGAAGGCGGTACGACCCCGCGTCGGCTTCTTTGAAGAAAAACTTTCCGTCCAGAGATGTGGTCATTTCCAAAATCTCTTGCGGATGATCGCGGTCCACAGGGGCGTCAACTCGTATCAACTCCACTCTCGTGTTGGGGACTGGATCATTGGTACCAATACGCACAACGGTGCCTTCGATCGAGTTCAGAGTTGCATTCTTCGGCAGTTCTCCGTCCACGGAGATTCGGCCCGCAACGGAGGAAGCGGAAGATTCGGAAGTTACCGAAGTGGATCGAGCAAGCGTCAGCACAAGACCTTCGAAATCCGAATTGCCCAGTGTGATGACCGCATTGGCTCCCGCATCGTCGACTTTGTTGTCGGCTTCCAGACTGTAGATTCCTGGCGGAAGAGAGGGCGATGCGAAAGAGCCGTCGGCAGCCTTATAGAACGTTGCACTGACATCGATTCCTGATGGGCTAATGCCTGAAATATTCAGGTTTGCCTGAGCCGGAGGTTTTCCGGTGCTTGAATCGATGATTCGGCCCCGAATGCGATACAGCCCCGTTCGCTGGATCTGTAAATCGATCCCGCTGGTTTCTGTCGCACTTCGCACTTCGATCGTCGACGCCTTGTCGATACCGGCAACGCCGGGATAGTACGACACCGGGAAAACGGGACGCACGGCATTGCGGTTGCCGTTCCAAAATTCAAAATTGGGACTGCACACGACGAAGTAACGTCCGGGCTCGACTCCGTACATGCGATATTCGCCGAGGTCATTGGTCTCCGCTGTCGCATTCTCGATGATCGTGGGATTGCCATTGGAGTCGATTTCGCGCCGCACGAGCTGAACCTGGACTAGCGGAACGGGGCGCCCGGAGTCGTCGCGAATATACCCGCTGACGTTGCCGGTGCCGGCGGCGATCGGTGTCATGCGGATCACGACACCCCGGACTGTCTGGCCCTCGTCGACACGCGTGTATTCGATGTACTCCGATTCATAGCCGTGACGATCGGCGGAAAACGAATACGAATCGGCGGCGAGGTCTTTAAATTCGAACTGCCCACGGTCATCCGTAATTGCCAGCGAGCCGGCTTCTGCCGGCTCGTGGCCA
Organism: Terriglobia bacterium; assembly: GCA_041481485.1. Taxonomy (GTDB): domain Bacteria; phylum Acidobacteriota; class Terriglobia; order 20CM-2-55-15; family 20CM-2-55-15; genus JBGPBY01. Next base: position 4,197 of record JBGPBY010000011.1, on the reverse strand, counting down.
TCGCCACCCCTGGTTCGAATCACGATGGTAGTCAAAGCATTTGGATTTTTTGGATCCGGCGGGACGGGTTTCTGATAAATCGTCACGTGCGCTCCGGCGAGTGGAGCGCCGGTGTCAGCAGCAACCACGACGCCGTGAATTGTCGCACTGACCGGTTTGATGGAAACCGTTTGCACCATCAACACTGCCCACAATGCGACCGTTTGAATCATTGGATTTCTCTCATAATACCCCCATTCCAGAATCAGGGGACGATCGGGATATTGTTGCAGACATCGTATCGCTTTCTCGTCGCAAAGGGCATTTCGCGGCTATTGCGTAACTTCTTCGTGTTGCGGAGAGTACTTACAAGTGAGGTCTGCCGCATGATGTGTCGATCCATATTGAGGATCGTTTTCTCCGTGTGTGCCTTTCTACTTGTTGCTGTTGGCTCGCCGTCCGCGCGAGTTCAATCGCTTGAGAGTCCAATTTCTGCGATTGAAGGTATTGTTGTGAGCGCAGGCAGCGATGCTCCGCTCGACCGTGCTCAAGTCACGCTGATCCATGTTATGTCGTCCGCTGCGACCTGTGGCGCGAATTGCATTGTGCCTGGAGATCCATCTACTCCAGTGTCGATGGTCACCACGGAAAGCGACGGTAAATTTTCGTTCCAGAGTGTGAAGCCTGGCCAATACCGCGTTCGCGCGGTTCGCAATGGTTACGCCGTCCAGGAATATGGACAGCCTGCAGTCTTTGGCATTGGGGCCGTTATTATTGTCACGTCCGGACAAGTGAAGAAGGACGTGACGTTCCGTCTGATTCCGGACGGTGCTGTCAGCGGCCGGGTAATGGATTCCAACGCCAATCCGATTGCGGGTATGCAGGTTTCACTGATGCGCCAGGTTTACAGCCTGACCGGACAACTGGGACGCGCATCGGAGGGAAGCGCCGTCACCGACGATCGCGGGGAATACCGGATCTATTGGGTGCCGCCAGGAAACTATATGGTTCGCGTGGAGGACGGCCCTGCAAAAACTGCTGCCTCGAATATCTCTGTCGCCCCGGATTTCCCGGCAACGTATTACCCCAGCGCCGTCGACGCATCGCTTGCCACCTCAATCCAAATCGAGCCTGCGAGGGAATTTCCTGGCATCAACATTGTCCTGACGAAACTGGAAACCTTCCGCATCCGCGGGAAGGTAGTCGATAGCGGAACGGGAAGGCCTCCGGCAAGCTTTGCGGTCTCGCTCTCGCAGCGCATCGAGGCGGGATCACCATTCGCCTGGACGCTTTCGGCTCCGAAATACAAAACTACGACCGACGCAGCAACCGGCGCCTTTGAAATCCGCGGTGTAATTCCGGGTTCCTATTGGCTACGGGCATCGACCTTAGTCTGCGGAGACTGTCTTCTCGATTTGCCTGATAACGAGGACGACCTTCTAAAGTATTTGACGGATCTTGCTAATGGTCGAACCGATAGCCCTCGGATAAGTTCGTTACGTCTTCCACCGGAAAGTCCGCCCAGCGCGCAAATACCGATCGACGTGAATAAATCGGATATCGAAAACGTCGCGCTGACGCTCCTTCCGAACGTGGCGGTGCTGGTTCACATCAGCATGAACGGACCGGACATCACGCCGGTAGCGGGCGCAGATCAAATGCGGGTTGCCCTTTTCCCGACTGCCAGCGGGGCGGGCATCATCGATGGGACGTTATACCGGTCGAGAGGATTCAGCGCCGTTTATGGCGTACCGGCTGGAGAATACCGATTGAGTTTGAGGTGGACGCTAAGCGCGCAACCGGACTTTTTCGTAAAGGAAGCCTATTTCGGCGCGAAGAACGCCCTTGATGATTCATTTGTGGTCACGACTTCAAGTAACGAAACCCTGAACATTGTGCTGAGCGATAAAGGCAGCCAACTCGACGGAACTCTGACGGATTCTCTCTCGAATCGCAGAAGCAATGTTCCTGTGGTTCTGATTCCTGACATGGAGCGCAACCGCCCCGAACTCTATAAGAATGCCATCACGGACAAGGATGGACATTTTTCGTTCCGCGGCATTGCGCCTGGTGCCTACAGGATCTTTGCGTGGGAAGCCCTTGAGAGCTTTTCCTATTGGAACAGCGAAGTGTTGTCACGTTACGAAAGCCAGGGCAAGGCGATCGAGATGCATGAAGGGTCGAAGCAAACCGTCGAGGTGAAGATCATCCCCGCAAGGCAGTGAAGCACGGATAGCGCGTTCGCAATTCTAAGATTTTGCCGTGCCGTGCGTTATCTTCTCTGAAGAGGGTAAAGGATGATTCAGTCTGCCTCGATCCGGAGTGTGCTGTTTCTGATCATTGCAATGTTGTCTATGTGGACAACCCTGCCAGCCACGGCCGCCCAGGGGAATCCGATTCAAGCGGCATTCGATGCTGCAGTCGGAGGCGAGACCGCCGGTGGAGTCCAACTCCGGCTGGCGCCCGCCGTCGGCGCCGAGCAGAAAGCGGCGGCGGATTACCTGATGCGCCTGGCATTGCAGATCCGAAACGGGGGACAGGTTCCCGTCGCCATCTATAACAGCAAGATCAGCGGCCAGGTTGAATTCGAGATCGACGGCGCCTGGTATCGAGAAAACACCCCCACGACCGGCACGGGTGTGATCACTGTCGCTCCTGGCGGCCAGGGTCTGGTCCTGCAGACATTCCTGATCAATGACGTGTATCGCTATCATGGTTTGGACGCGATCGATCCGAATAGAACCATAGCCCGGCTCAATCTGAAACAGGTGAGATACACCTGAAAGGCGAACAGGTTTGCTGAGTAACGGGGAACACAATGGACAACACGAGAGTATTCAGAATGTCGTTTGCGAGCGTCTATCCGCACTACATACAGAAAGCGGAGCGGAAGGGACGCACGAAAGCAGAGGTGGATGCCATCATCCACTGGATAACGGGATACGATGATCGAACGCTGCAACAGCAGCTCGACCAGAAAACCGACTTCGAGACTTTCTTCGCCCAGGCTCCACGGATCAATCCGAATGTCACGAAAATCACAGGCGTGATCTGTGGCTATCGTGTGGAAGCGATCGAAGACAAGCTCATGCAACGGATTCGTTATCTGGACAAGCTGGTTGATGAACTGGCAAAAGGAAAGGCTATGGACAAGATCCTGAGGAAGTGAGCCACATCGGATCCATCACGAAACGCGAACGTGTTCTCGCAGCGCAGTCAATTGGATTTCGTGGGGGAAACCCTCAATCGGCGCTTCAGTGCATCCCCACATGCAGCGAGCTTTGCGGCATCGATCTCGGTCGTAAACAGCACACGTCCGTCTGTCGTTGCCAGCCAGGTCAAAGCCTTGAAGACGAGTGGATCCTGCTCTGCGAAAACAGTTCTTGACAATCAACGATATCGATAGTTATATGAACTACACTAAGTGTTAGAGATGATTCGATCAAGTCACAACACGCGGGCACCCAAGCCGGAGTTGAACAAGATGAACGGCTTTGCGATGCGCAACACACGTTGTTCTTCGGAGGTTGGAGCGGCAAATCTGGCGAGCGCCGGCGCGCTGAGGGTCATATGAGGTTTCGCCGGTCATGGCTTACGGTTCTCGGCATGAGCATCGTGTGGGTATGCGCTCCAGCGCGAGCTCAACAACAGCCAATTTCTCCTCCGTCCTCGCCTGCGTCTGCGACTTCGAATGGTCCCACCGTACATGCCGAGTACGGAGTCGTGCCGGGGCGTCGAGATTTCAGCGTCAACAACCCTGAACATTTCATCAGGGATGCAGGCTACCCGCCCGGCGTGTTTGCCGTATCCATTCCGGATCGTCCGCGGTTGTTGGCATTCGATGTGACCTCGAACGGCGCAGCCGTCTGCACGCGGATCGATCCGTCGCCGGTCGCGATACCGAATAGCGGCGCCAGATACTTTCGCTTTAGATGTCCGGGCACCTGGGACAGCCGTGAGGTCGTCTTCCTCGATGCGACCGAGTTTGCACCAACGCACGCCGAACAGCTCGAATGGACTCCCCTTGCCGGCCCTTCTCCGCTACCGATGCCGCGCGCTACGCCGGCTGGCGACCTCCATGATTACGCGGCCATCGCCCGCTCGAATTTGCTCGACGGTCGATATCTGGTCAGCGTGGCATGGTTCGCAGGAGAGTACCTGCCGCCGAAGGAGAACGACGTTCTGCGCGGTGACTCCATCGCCTTTGGGCACTATCAG
>JBGPBY010000010.1:0-32732 GCA_041481485.1 Terriglobia bacterium | reverse complement strand
CCATTTGAAGCGGATGTTGTATTCCACACAACACTGTAAGGGGCCGTAGTATCCGCGGCCCCAATGTTTGTTGTCCCATCAAGCTTGAACTGAACCTTTTGCGCCTGAACTGCATTTGCGGAAAGCGTTGCCGAAACCGTGAACGTTGTTCCAGAAACTGCAGTGCCGGCAGTCAAACCTACGATGGAAACAGGTGCGCTCGTGTCTTTGGGAACCGCTGTCGCAAACAAAGCCAAATTGTCGTCTGTTTGAACTCCAGCTGTTCCAAGATCTGCAATTGCAGCGAGATTGAACCTGATAGCCCCTGAAAATGAATCGGATGGAGCTGTCCAGTTCATCGACGAAGCCAGATTATTTGCTATCCTTGCTGTGTGCTCAATATACTGAATATTTGCCAGACCGAGTGGAGCTACACCGAATGGACTTACCTTAAGTGCCAAATTGGGGCCTAGATTTGAGAATCCCCCAGAAGCGGGCTGAGTACTATTGTTGTCCTGAACTGCGGAGAGTTGGAAGCCATATCCAAAGGATGCGGTCTGGTTTACGATCTTATTGACGTTGACACTTAATGGGTATGTCCAGCCGGGAATCCACTGCGTCGGTAGCCCAGTAAATGTGAGCATGGCGTTGTCTTTGGTAATTCGTGTACCAACTGGATTTGGAGGGATAGGGGGGTGATGACAGAATCCGCAATTATTACTGTCGCTGGAAGGCGTAGTATTGATCCCGTCATTGATGCCGTTATATCCGGTTGCCGGGCCCTGACTGCTTGCAAACAGGAACCCAATCCAACTGAAGCCAATCAGGAATGCAATGAGAAATATGTGCTTGATCTTCACGCTCAGTCCTTAGCGAATCCTTGTCAACTTGCCTTTGTTCAAAAACCTCTACCACTTCTTATTCCCATTTGGCCTAAAGCCAATTCGATACAAAGAATCAAGGTCCAGATATGACTGTACCTGTGCCCGGAGTAATGACACCCGGCTCAATCGGCTTTGGTTTGGGCCTAAGAAATGCCGCCGCAGCGGCTCCGCCTCCAGCAGCCAGGATAATAAAGAGCTTCTTATGACTACCCTTGGTCTTGCCTGTCCCGTTGATCAGTGTGATATCGACAATTCCGGACTGAGTTCCCTTGGAGGCGGTAACCCGAATTTGAAAGGTGCCGTCCGTTTCATTGCGGACAAACGTTTTCACTTCGGCAACACCCATTACATCCGTAACCGCTGTGGCGCTTTTGGTGCCGTCAGAAAAGGACCCTCCGGGCCCAGTGTCCGGAAGCTTGAAGGTTACCTGCGCTCCCGATAAGCGACCGTTTGCATCCTGAACCTGAACTCTCAAAGTTTGAGGCCCTGTGGTGTCCGAGACATTACTGGCGTCCTCAAGCACAATAATTCGAAGTTGATTCGGACCTTGCGCCGCAATCAGATCCAATGTGCTCCCAAGACACAACGCACTGATCATGAATGCGATAAGAAACGGTTGTCTGATAATTTTGGATTGCACCGTCAACCTCACTGTCCGGCCGACGGCGGAAGGACGATGGATAGGCTGGCCACGCCTGTATGCGCATCGATGATAAAAGATGTTCCGGAGGAATCTTCAATCCGGAAGGCAGAATCCAGAGCCAGTGGAAAAAATCGCTTGATTTGGCAACCGCAGGAAACCACGGTCAGGTTGCCTCCGGAAATATTCCCAATCGCGACGGTACCGGAGCCTGAATTTGCGATAAAGAGCCGAGAGTTATCTTTGGAAAGCCCAATCCCAACAGGCGCGGAAATTCCGTTTCTCGAGTTATACAGATAAGCCTTTTGATTACCCGGCTCGTCAGCCTTTATCAGCAATACTTCGTCGGTTGCTTTGTCGGCGATAAGGGCGTCCTGACTGTTTCGCAGAAACTGGATTGCCAGATCAGTGCCGTGGGAGCCGCCAAACGGCACGCTTCCATTTTTGCCGGCGGTCCAAAGGTTACCTGCAGCGATAAACAAGATGGTTGTCCCATCGTCACTGACGGCCAATGCGGTTGGTGATTCGCCGGTCGAAACGGGAAATGAATTTCGAATGCGGGGCTGATCCGGCAACCCGGAAACAATCTGTATCGCATGAGCAGCCGAGCTGAAGATTGCAGCGGCCGAACCGGACGGACTGACTGCCAATCGGTCCGGATGATCAAAGCTTCCTTCAATTGTCACCATGCCAGGCGCGTTGGTGTTTCGCAGATCGGCAACAATGACTACTTGGTCCGCATCGCGAACTCCAATTAAATACTGCTGGTCCAATGGAGTCTCGGCTTTCGAAACGGCGCCGAGGACCAGTGGTTTTCCGGTTCGCGACGAACCGGGAATTCCCCATATCGGTCGAATGGCGTCGCCATCGACCTTGAACCCAAGTTGAGGCAGAGAAACCTGAGCGGCAGCCGTCCCCGCATTTCCAAATGTCATTAGTAACAGAGACAAGATTCCGATCGTGGAAGAACTCCGTTTATCCCACATGCGATTTCCTCAGCGAATTGAATGAGTAGACTGATCCTGTCCTTGCCAATAGCCGCCGATTCCCTGCTGTCGGCTAAAGTTCGCATAACTTAGTGTATCTATAGACCACTGTAAAGTTGTTTTTCCGGATTTTTGGCAGCGCCCCGTCAATGATGTGACAAACAGACTTCGAAATACTCCTTGTCCCCCTAATAGATGGATTTGTATACTGCCCGCCCACGATCCATTCTTTGAAATTCAAGCGGATCTGGATTCGCACGGAATGTGTGGCCTCGACTGTACACGATTAGGAGATGACAGACATGATCAGAACTGCTTCAGTTGTTTTTAAAGCACTGGCCGTGACCGGACTCACATGCTTTTTATCGGCCACTCTGAACGGCCAGACGTTGTGTGCCACGTCTCCCAAGGATGTGGGCTGTGTCATCCCGAATTTGTTCAGTGCTTCGGCATCGGGAATCACGCTGCCGAATTCAACACACTCGGCGCATTTTTTGGACGACACGGACTTCACCGCAAACTTTCTCCCGTTAAATACGGCAGTAGCCACTCAATTGACGTTGCTTCCCTTACCATCTCCGGCGTCGGCGTTGTCGTTTGAGCTTGAGGCGAAGTCAGGTGTACGAGTGCCGCGGGCACGAACCCTGGGCCCGATACTAGCAGAGCGTGGCGAAACACTCGGTTCCATGCGGTTGTTCATGGGATTTGCCTATCAACGCTTCCGGTTCTCAAAGATCGATGGAAATAAGACGGATAATCTTCCGGTGGTTTTTACACATCAGCCCGGTACGGGTCCTGGCGGGACGAGTCCAACATATGAATTGGATGTCATCACCGCGAAAAACGATATCAAGCTGAATATTGATCAATTCACTTTGTTCGGATCCTTCGGATTGACGAGCCGGACCGACGTTTCTCTTGCTGTTCCAATCATGAATGTGTCTATGGATGCATCCGCATTTACGGAAATTCACCGAATTGGCACCGCGGGTTGCACTTCCGCTGCGAATTGTTTCCATTATTTTGACGCCAATGATCCCGTCAACAGCACAACTCACACCTTTACAAATAAGGGAAGTGCATCCGGTATTGGTGACCTTACAGTCAGGGTCAAGGAGAATCTCTACCAGAGTCCGCGATATTCCGTGGCAGTCCTGGGTGATTTGAGACTTCCGACGGGCGACGAGAATAACTTTCTTGGATCAGGCGCCGTCGGGGTGAAACCGTTTCTCGCACTGTCCATGAATGGGGAGTCGTTTTCGCCTCATGTGAATGTGGGATACCAATGGAACGGGAAATCCACTTTGGCGGGGGACCTGCTTGCCGGAGTGGAGAAGAGTTTGCCGAAACAGTTTTTCTATTCCTTTGGGACGGAGTACAAAGCGCTACCCAAAGTTACAGTTTCGGCAGACCTCATTGGCCAACACTTGTCCAGCGTGACTGGCGTTAATACTCGTGTAAATATTGTCAATAAGGCGGCCTCGGGCCAGACTTTTCAAACGATGAATTTCTCCAGCTCGGGATTCGGAATCAACAATGCATCCCTTGGCGCAAAATACATCATGAATGAGCGGTTTGTCGCCACGATCAACATGCTGATTTCAGTGGATAGCGGTGGACTCCGGCAACGTGTGACGCCATTGTTTGGAGTTTCCTATTTGTTCTAACTGTGGGTTTGCTGCTTTCGGCAGTACGCTTCAATGTCTCGAATACGAGACTGCCAGCTGGAGATCTTGCTCGTCACGAAATCTCAAACCCGAAGAAGCAAAGATATGCCTGAACAATGGGAGTTTGATCTGCGCAATCAGCTGAGAGGAATCGGAATCGTAACCATCGAAGACCAGGATCGAGTATTTGACGTTGCCAGGAAATGCTCAAAAACTGGAGTTGTGCTGGGGACAAGCTGGGCTATTTTAGGGGCGCCCGCATTCGCTCCGGGAGCGCTTACGGGGTTTCTCAGTGGTTTTTTGACAGGAACGGTTTCCTGTATGGGCCTCAGCTACAGTGCGCAGGAGGTCATAAAGAGAATTGGCAGGGGAGACATTCCATCTCCATGATGGGACAGCGGGAATAGAGTGGCGGGAGATTGCCGGTCACTTGACTCCGCGAAAGGCAAATGAAATAGGCACGGCAGGATGGCAGCGCGCTTGGAATTTTCCGGAATATGGCCGCCCCGCAGGCCTCGCGCTCGCCATAAACTTCATTTCAAGCCAGTACTATCAATTGCGCTGCACTTTCTTAACAACCCACTTACCGTTTTCACGCTGCAAGTTCACAATTTGATCGATACTTTGCGGATCGGGACGAATCCCTCTATTGATGGGCGTGTAGGTAATTTTACCATTAACTTCGACTGCGTCGTTGCTTGGTCTTGGTGTTTGGGTCCAATCGAAGTGAGGATTCGATATTGAAAGATCCGGTTGTTTGAAAATCAGACTAAGAGTGGACTCAAGTTTGCTATCGATCGAATACTTCTTCTTCAGATCATTAAGATTCTTCTTGCCGAATTCTGCAGCGTATTCGCTCAGCGCTGCGCGAATATCCGCAACATCCAACCCTTCGATGCGCTGCCGAGCCTCTGTCTCGTGAGCTCCGTTCTTGTGTGTGTTGATAAAATCGACAAAGCCCTGGCGGCTGTTGCCGCGGGTCACTGCATTCCAGTCTAAGTCCTCCAGGATCTTGTTGGCATCAGGCAGAAACCTGCTTTTGGAATGGCTCGCAATAAACGCTCTCACGGCGATTGCATTCGTCTTGTCTAATTTTTCCCAGTCCTTCTGGTCCGGATCGTCTGGCGGAGGCGGGGTCGGGATATTCACGGTCGAATTTCCACGATTTCCAAGGCCGGCCGTCCCGGGAACCGGGGTAACTATATTGCCGGTACTATTGTTGTTATTCCCTACGATAGTTGGTGTATCGGGTGTTAGCGAGAAACTGTAGGGTTTTGTTTCACCCCGTGCAAAATCCAATCTGGAGTCCGCCGTTTTATAGCCCGATTTGCGAAATTCCACACGATGTTCACCGGGTTCCACATCGAACTTCTGATTCTGCGGGAATACTCCCTTTTCCACTCCGTCGATCCAGACATGAGTCTCCGATGGCGTACCTGAAATTTGCAACACCGCGGGGCTCGGCTTCATGGCAAAGTCCAGGGACTTTTTATCATTGAGAGCGAGCACCACGGGTTGGGGAGGAGGGCCGACGTAACCACTGCTTCCTTCGACACCAACTGTATGTTTTCCCGGCTTCGACTCCATGCTCAGACTTCCATCCGGCCCGGTCTTCATTTTCTGAATTGCGCCATCGACGCTTACACTCACGTCCAATCCAGGTACACCCGTTGAAATCTGGATGATGGGCATGCGATCTTTTTCAACCGTATTCACCAGGAACACCGTCAGAGTTGGGGAGGCGCGATTTTCCGTATTGCCGACGTTGAATGGGAATTTGTGATCCAGTAGCGAAAGCTCCTGAGGGCCGTAGCCATCCAGATCCAGTGGCGCGTTCATGCTGCTGACCGGGCGCTGCGAAATCATCACGGTCTTGGCTTTCCCGTCCGTCACCAGTTGAGCCTTGCGGCCCAGCGTCGCTGCCGCGACAACCTGTGAATCGGGCGGAGCGACAGGCGTTTGAGCCACGGGGATATGCCCGGGAGCAGCGGTAAATTTCAGTCGAACAGTGGAGCCAGTACCAGTTCCAATCGTCAGTTCGTGATCACCGGGCTTGACGCTCTTCAGGCTGAAGTCGCCTTGCGGGCTAATGGATCCAACCGGCACATTATCCAGTCTGACGTCTCCGCGAGTGAGGTTGGTCGTGATGTTCAATACATTTGGCAACGGAGTGAGCGTCAGCCTTTCCTGGGAGTTCGCTCCGGGAACGGACAAAGATTTTTCGGCCGATTCATAACCGTCCAGGCTCGCAACGACCGAGTGCGTTCCCTCCGCAAGATGGAACATGCAATCCGATGCCGTGCACCTCTGCCCATTCACTCTCACGGTGGCGCCCACAGGATCCGTCGAGAAATGGACATCCAATCCTTTGGCGCCAGGCGGATTGGTCTGTGCCGGCCGATTCCCACCACCTGCTCGCTCATCAACGTTTTTGTGGTGGTACCACAGAAAAATCAAGCCGGCGGTCAGCAGCAATCCTGCGGCTGCGGCAATGATGACGGGAATATGCTTCGCCTTTGGAGGTTCCGGACGTGGTGGACCCGGGCGCGATGGGGCTTGGTGTCTTTTGGGGTCGGGCCGGGCCGGGTTCACAAGTTGCGTACGGGCAAGCAACGTAGCTTGCAATTCGTTTTGAAGGTCGAGCAGCGTCTTATCACCGCGAAACATCGTCAGCCCATCGTTCAATGCAGACAGGGCAAGATCGTCCTTGCCGGAATCGAAGTGTTGGCGCACCTGATGAACAATGCCGTCGACAGCGTTCTTGTTTGATGCTTCGAATTCCCGGGCCAGCTCACGGAGTTTGATCAACTTCTGCTCACCCGGGAAACGGCGGAGGACTCTGTCGAGAACTGCAATGGCCGAAGCGAGTTCTTTGCCGTCGATCAGCTTTCTCGCATCGAATTCGGCGTGGTCAATCTCTTCAAGGCGGGTTCGTTCTGCAAGATCTGCCTCCAGTTTGGACTTCAGGGCAAGCAAAACGGAATCGGACGGGTATTTCGACAGGAGCTGTTCCAACTGTCGAACAGCGCTTTCGGTGTCACCTTCAGCCCGCAGTCTTTCAACTTTTTGCGTCAGACTTTCAATTTCAGCTTGCCGAGTGCGCTCCGCAATTTCATTACGAAATGCAAGAAGCTCGGCGGATTCCGGAAATTGTTTTATGCCATCTTCTACCAGCTTCGAGCATTCGGGGATATCCCCGCGATCCCGAAGCCTTCTCGCTTCACCAAGTAAGCGCTCAATTTCCTCGGCCGCGCTGATTTTCTGGCGGATCTGTTCCAGCTGAAGTTCCGCCTGGGGCATATTCGGATATTTTCGGAGGAAGGCCTCCAGAATTTTTGCGGCTTCCTTTGGAAGTCCTGTGGATTGCAACCGGGCTGCGGATTCGAGAACTTTTTGCAGTTCGAGCTTTCGGAGCTGGTCGTCCCTTGCCGCATCGATTTGCGCAGACAGCGTCTTTAACCTCGGATCGTCCTGAAAGCGCCGGAATCCGGCCTGAATCGTCTCCAGCTCCTTGTCGAAATCCGTTTTTTGCAGCAGCAGTTTTGCGCGTCCGGCCATGGCTTCGATTTCCGCATCGAGGCCCTGTTTCCTTTTATTCGATTTGGCGGCTTCGATTGATGCAATCAGGTCGGCAAATCCAGAATCGTTCGGATACTCCAGCGCATACTGGTGCGCCAGCAGAGAGGCCTCATCCAATCGTGCAATAGCAATCAAGCGTTGGACTTCCGACCGGGCGTCCGCAATTTTCTTTGACGCATCCTGCGTTTGACGTTCGGCAGCGATCTGGTCCCGCAGCTGGACGAGTTCATTGGCGTCCCATGTCCGGATCGTCTTATCCAATTCAGAAATTGCTTCGGAGAGCCGCTGCTCGTTTCGGAGCGCCATTGCGCGCTTGCGGCATTGGTCGATGGCGAGTTTTTGTTCAAACTGGCGCAGAGCGGACGAGTTTTTGGATTGCAGTTTCGACAGTGCGGGTTCATTTGGAAATTTCTGGAGTGCTTCTGCCAGGATCCCTGCAGCCTGGTCAAATTTTTCCTCAGAGATCAGCGTGTGCACCCTGCTGACGACTCCTGCGACATATTCGGTCTTCTGCTGATCGTTGAGTCCATCTTGGGCGGCCCTCAGCAACGCCTGAAGCTTCGGGTTACCGGGATCTTCGATGGTCAACAGCCGGAGAATATCCATGGCAGAGGACCACGCCCGGTGGTTCAAGTGTTCCTCTGCAGTTTTCAGTTGCCGTTCCTGATTCTGTTTTTTGTTCCGCCGTTCCTGAGCTTCCTGTGTGGCAACGGCGAGTTGGTGCACTTTCTCGGGCGGGTAAATGATCTTGAGTTCATTGATCAGGGCCAGCGCCTCTTCGAAGAATTGGTCTGCGAGTGAGGCGGCTCCCGTGAGGTTATCGGCAGAGATTTGCCTGTTGGCCTGATCAAACAGAGCATCCGCATGTTCAACGCGCTGTTGGGCGTTTTGCGCGTCGTTCAGCGCTTTCCCCGCTTCACTGTCGAGTGGGTCCAGCTGCAAAACGTCCTGGAAAGCTTCAATTGCATCGCCAAATCGTCCCTGATCGAATTTCTCGCGTCCGTCGCGAAGCAGGGGTTCGCAACGTTCACGGATGGCGCGAGACTCGAGCTGTTGCTGGATCTTTCTTCGCAGGTCATTCGCATGCTGGTTTGCAGGAGCCAGCCGCAAGGCTTCGCGCACGACGTTCCTGGCCTGTTCGATTCGGCCTTCGGCGAGAAGGTTTTCTCCTTCCTTTGTCTTTTGTTCTGCAAGGTCTGCTTCAAGCTGATTCAGGATAGGAGCGACGTCGTATTGAATATCGTCGATGGACTGGTAGCGTTGCCGCCGGTCTTTGTGGATGGCCTTGAGAATGATTTTTTCCAGTGTCGGCGGGCATTCCGGTGCACGGGCAGAAACGGCAAGGGGTTCGGCAGTGGTCACGTTCCTGATGAGAACCGCCAAATCGGCGGTTCCTTTCGGACCACGGAAGGGGTGCTGGCCCGTTATCAGGTGATAGTAAATCACACCATAAGCGAAGATGTCGGTAAGGGAATCGACGTCCTTTCCTTCAAATTGTTCCGGGGACATATAGGCAAATGTTCCCATTAGTTTGCCGTGCTGCGTCATGCGGGTGCCCTGGTCCCTCAGGAGACGGGCAATGCCAAAATCCATGAGTTTGACGCCACCGTCATTCAAAACCATGATGTTGGCCGGTTTGACATCGCGGTGAATAATGCCTTTGCCATGGGCATACTGGAGACCTTCCCCGACCTGCTTCATCAGTGAAACCTTTTCAGCGAGGCTCATCGGTTCATTCTTATCGATGAACTCATCCAGGGTGCGGCCCTGCAGGTACTCCATGACCAGGTACGGCACACCGTCCTGCTCACCGAAGTCATATACGGTGACAATGTTCTTATGAAGGAGAGTTCCAGTTGTTTTCGCTTCGGATCTGAAGCGGTTGAGAAGTACCTGCTGCTCGTCGATATGGCTTTCGATCCGAACGATCTTAATGGCTACCGTGCGATTGACAGTAGGATCGAAGGCCCGGTAAACGCGGCCAAAACCGCCTTCGCCAATCAACGCTTCAATCTTGTACTTACCAATAGTGTCCATTGTCTTGAGTGCTGTAAGCGCCAGGGGTCTTAGACCGCGTATTATACAGCCAGAAAAAGAGCACCGGGCACTTTCGAATCAGCACCCGTCAGCCCTGACGGAAACGACGCTTATGATAGACTTCGGACGAAAATCGGACCTGATCGTGAGTCGAACCTCTTTCACAGGGCACGCTGCGGTTCCTCTTCTATCCGAATTCGCCCGGAACAGAGCGTAACGAAGATGGATTGTAGTGAAGATTGTGAATAAGACAAGCCAGGTTATCGGGAAATATCTGATCAAGCAGGAACTGGCTAGCGGTGCAATGGGAACGGTTTACCTTGGCTACGACCCTCTTCTCGACCGCAATACCGCAATAAAAGTCATCAAGACCGGCATGGAGGATGAGAATCTCCGAAAGAGGTTTTTCCTTGAAGGACAGGCTGTCGCAAAGCTGGACCATCCAAACATTGTCAAGATCTGGGGCATGGATACCGATGCCGGAAACCGCCCCTACATTGCAATGGAGTATGTCGAAGGTGATGACCTTAAATCCTATATCGAAAAGCGGACCTTCGTCCCGTTTGAACAGAAATTGAGAATCATCATCAATGTCTGCATGGGGCTGCAGCACGCTCATGACAATGGGGTGATTCATCGCGACATCAAGCCCGCCAACATTCAAATCAACAAGAATGGCGAGCCCAAGATATTGGATTTCGGCCTTGCCCGGTACGTCTCCTCGGATTCCATTCAAACGAATTCCCCGATCGGAACGCCATACTACATGTCTCCTGAGCAGTGGAAGGGTGAAGATCTTGATCGCAGGAGTGACCTTTTTAGCATTGCTGCGGTGTTGTATGAATTCATTACGTACATCAAGACTTTTGAAGCCGCCAGCGTCGTCGCCGTGATGAATCGAATTGTGTCCGAACCCCATGTGCCTCTGGTGGGATGCCTGCCCGCGTGCGCCCCGGAACTCAGCAGGATTGTGGACCTGGCGCTTGCCAAGGAGCGTAAGGATCGCTATACGAGCTGCCTCGAATTTGCGAATGCGCTGGAGAAGTTTTCGCTGAGCCTTGCGAGGCAACGGGAAGAAGTATTGAAAAAGGTCGACCTGATCGAGGGAGAACTCCATCGCTGCAATCAAGAGGCATCTGAACTGCTGACCCTGCAACTGCTCGACTCCACGATCTTCGACTATTCCGGCCCCCGGGAACACATTACGGAGAATTCCGTTCGCAACGCCACCATCGCGATATCCGATTATGGCGTTCTGATTCAGCATCATGCCTCCCTCCAGAAGCAACTCGACAGTGTTCATGAGAACCTCAGGGCTGCGCTTCCACTTAAACGATTACTGAATGCCTGCCAGCAGCAACTGGATGAAGGCAAGCTGGAATCCTGCGAAAGGACCCTGGAGGAACTCCTGAAGGCTTCACCGGGGAATCCGACAGGTCTCCGAATCCGTGAAGCCTGCCGCCGCGCTCAGGAAGAGCGGCGGCTTGCCGAAGAGAGGAAAGCGAAACTGCAGTCCCTGCTTGCCGCAGTCCGGCAGCAGCTTCAACACGGTTCCTTTTCCGAAGCTTCCGAGACTCTCAAAGTGATTCTGGAAATGGATCCTTTGAATCGGGATGCGCAGAAACTCGGCAATGCCATTCAAGAGCAGAAAGCCCTGGCCGAATCCTGGAAAAAAGCGCGAATCGCAGACCTCCTTGAGGTGTGCCGCCTTCAGTTTCGAACCGGGGACTTTTCGGCCTTCCGGAGAACCAGCGAGGAGCTTTTGAAAATCTCGCGCGATGCGGAATAACCGCCGCACCATGGGGCATTGCGCCCGGCTGGAGGTTCTGAAGTGCAGCTTAAATACGCTAGAATGCTGACCGAAGCTTCAGT
Source organism: Terriglobia bacterium (assembly GCA_041481485.1). Lineage (GTDB taxonomy): Bacteria > Acidobacteriota > Terriglobia > 20CM-2-55-15 > 20CM-2-55-15 > JBGPBY01. The sequence continues at coordinate 21,088 of JBGPBY010000010.1, read as the reverse complement.
AACAGCGTCCAATGAAGGGGATTCATGAGCAGACCCAGCGATTCATCACACGTTCTCAACGTCGAACAAGTTCTCCGGCTGCACAATCTGACCAAGGACGTTTCGCAATTTTGCGAACGCCAGTTGCGTGTGTACCTCGACGCGCTGGCGCCACTGTTTCGGCCTCGCCGGATACTTGGAGATTATGTCGAAGGGGTTGGGCGAGAGAGTGCAACTGGCTCTATTCAAAACCTCGAGGAATTGAAGGAGACTTACCGGCGTGCGTGCGGAAGACCGGTGGATTTGAGCTCGGAACTGTCGACACCGATTGAGTCGATGTCCACTCAATTGCAGATTTTCCCCTGGGAATATTTTTGGGATATCGCCTCAGGCGGTAAGAAGAAACGAGTCACAGTCAGTTCTCCGATGACCTGGGTTATTTCCTATCCGTCTCCATATTCCTTTTCGATGTTTCGTCAGGTGACTTCGGGCGGGCACGAACGCGATCAGAACAATATCCGGGCATTCGTACTGCGGGCCTGTGTGATGTCGCTCATGTTCAATAAGCTGCCATCGTTGAAGGCAGTGCTCGAAGGGCTGCGTTATACGGTGGAAATCCGAAAATCTGCGGAGCTTGGCGATGTGCCTTTGGTTGCCATTTCTGCTCCATTTCCGTCATTCCGGCCTTCGGATGAGATTGTTCTCCTGGCAAGCGGAGTATCCGGAAGGAACGCATTCGAGGAGATTATCGATATCGATGCCGTACGGCAGATGATTGATCCGCTTCAGACTCAGGTTCGCGGTCTGTTGGATGAACAACTGGAGAACCTGTAACCGGGTTTTACCCTCAGTTAAACCCTCCTGCAATAGTGGACTTCGTTCTAATACGCTTTCGGGTTCTTACTCATCAGACACCCGTCAATTCCATTCATCAGCTTTTGATTGAACCACTCCACGGTTCCGGCCTTCTTGCTGCCTACATTCCCCGGGTCGTTGATGTAAATGGCATTGTCGTGAACTCCGGTCAGCACGACGACGTGCCCGGGTCCATACCACTTTCCAGCAGCCCACAGAGGCCCGAAACGTTGCAGCATGCCGGCCAGATCGTCGCTTCCATATTGTGAATGTCGAGGCACTGTCATTAACCCAACAGCTTTTGCAAGTCTCACAAAATCCGTCACGTTCGCCGCCAGTCCCTTGTCGTCTGTCCATTCTTTTATGAGAGTAAACATGGGGCCCGCTCGACCGGATCTGCCCTGGGAATAGAGCCAGATCATCTCGGCCGATGCATGCCAGCATCTCCAAGTGTCTTTCCCCTGACCCACCACTGGAACGTTCAAGACAAACGAGCCCATTGTTTCCTTCCTCCATTTCCACTGAAGCGGTGTTCAAACTCGAATCGGTTGAAAAAACAAAGTTGCAGAATAGTGAAGAAATCTGATTTCGAAAATGAAAAAATCCATCAAACTTCAAAATTTGAGATGCAAAGGCGGTTGAAGTGAACATTGCGCCAGTAATTATCATGGTCGTCTTTGGGACTGTTGCGGCGGTACAACTGATCTCTGGATTCCGTCAACCTCAGCAAAGTCCGGCACGCAAGGCCCGATTGAGAGCGGGCTCAATTTTTGCCGTTGTCGGAATTCTGATGGGTTTCTGGTATCTTATGAGGCCTTAAGAGCAGGAAGTATCTGCAGTCTTCCCGTTCAGCTCTTCTGCACAAACCATGAAAAATCAGCACCGCGTCGTCTGGACCAAGGGAATGTTTCTGAATCCTCAGCATTTCCAGGCTCAGGACCAGTACCTTGAAGACACTCTCCAGTTTCGATTCTCCGTTTCCAGCTATGCCAATTGGGGCGTCGCGGCTCTGAGCATCGATGAGGAGGCACTGGCGAATGGACTGTTCCGGCTGAACGGTGCGCGCGGCATCATGCCGGACGGTCTTGCATTCCGGATGCCGGATACGGATGAGCTTCCGGCAAGCCGGGAATTCGGAGAGTATTTTCCGCCGACTTCAAAGGAGATCGAAGTCTATCTTGCCATTCCGGAATTCCGTCTCGACGCAGCCAATGTGACCATGCCTGCTGCAAGTCCAAACGGCAGGGCCGACACCCGCTTCGTCGCAACATCGCAAATGACGTCGGATCTCAACTCCGGAATCGAACAAAAAGAGATACAGGTCGCGCGCAAGAATTTTCGGCTGATCTTCGGTTCTGAGAACCGTAATGGCTTCGGCGCTTTGAGGATTGCGAGAATCGTACGCAGCACGGCGGGAATCTATCAGCTCAAGCCGACGCACATTGCTCCGTGTCTCGATATTGCTCACAACAAATATCTGACCGGTTTGCTCCAGACGCTGGTCGGCATTCTTTCCAACAAAAGTTCCAGCTTGTCTGTCAGCCGCCGCGAGCGGGGAAAAAGCCTGGCGGACTTTACCGCTTCGGAAACAACGAATTTCTGGTTGCTTCATACCGTGAATTCGAGTTTGCCCGAGTTACGGCACATCTGGAAAGTGCGCCATGGCCATCCGGAAAATGTATACCTCGCATTGACAAGGCTTGCTGGAGGATTGGCCACATTCGCTCTCGATTTTGTGCCTGACGATTTGCCGGATTACGATCACAAGGACCTGGAAAGCTGCTTTGTCCTGCTCGAGAAACAGATTCGCCTGCTAATCGATACTGTAATTGTCGAACCGTTCATTACCATACCGCTCGCGCTCGGAGACCGGAATATCTGGACGGGCTCAATCATGGACGACCGGTACTTTGAAGACGCGCAATTCTTTCTGTCTATCAGCTCTGCAAACGAAACTGGAGAATTGATCCAGAAAGTTCCCGTAAGAGTCCGAGTCGCAGCCGTGGATCAAATCGACCGGCTCATCGAGAAAGCGCTCGGCGGGATCGGTCTCTACCATACCCCGGCCCCACCTGCCATTCGCATGAAGATCGGCAATCAGTATTTCTCATTGGGTCAGTCGGGAGAACAGTGGCAGCAGATCAAGAAGGCGAGGAATATCGCGGTCTACACTCCGTCGGATATCCGGGAACCCAAACTCGAACTTATTATTGTCAAAAGCAAGCGGGACTGAGCACGCCCATGGCTATCGCGCCTTTACCGATTCGATCACAAACAGCCACAAGGCGTTGCTTTTCTTGTCGTCAATCGTCATCTGCGTCGGATATGAGATCTTTCCGAACGTTTTGAAGTCCGAATACACGACCCGCCACTGCTCGTCGCCAGACTGATGATTGACCTCAACCGGAAGGTTCTGTTCGTTCAGCGTGACAAGATACGAACCCGGCCCGTCGACCGTCCGCAGTTGACGGCTGTTGCCAGGGACGCGCTCAAACTGCCTGCCCGAAAATAGCGCTGCAACTTCAGACGGCTGATATTCCAAAAACAGATTTGCTGCGGAAATAATGTCAACGTCCGGATCATTCTTGAGCTTGGCGCAGAAAGTCGGCTTAAGTGATGGATCGGGTACAGTTACTTTACAGGTGCCGGACTTGTTCTTAAAGGTGATACTCAATTCCGCGCCTGAAGCCTTGGTGAATTCCGGGACTTCCCATGGCGGGGACGGCTTGTTGTTGCTTCCGGACCACGACAGTCTGCCCTTGCCTTCGACCTGAGCGATGACGCTGTTAGCCACCGTCACATCCCAGAGAAACGATTTGAATTGCAGCCCGGGAATGGACGGATCCGGCGGAATCGCCTGCAACTGCACGTTCGTGGATTTTGGGACGTTTTCGACGAGGTTGATCGTTTCGGAATAAAACCTGAACCCATCCTTGTAAACCACGAGCGGAAAGGTTCCGGGTGAGAGACCTTTAAGAACAGTCGATCCGCTCTTTGTCGTCTGATGAAGCCCGCCGATATACACGTCGCATTCCGGAGAGCTGCACGATACTGTGAGATCACCAGCAATTCGCGGCCTAGGCGGATTTGGGATCACCGGCGGAGCCGGAACCGGGACCGGAACCTTGATGGCACTAATGACGACTTCGCCAGCTCCCTTTTGCTTCAGGGTGTCTACCACCAGTGGGATGCGATCGAATGTTGTTCCTTGTCTCCTAATTCGTTCTGCAATGCACTCCATGGTTGGATTATTGTCCAATATTGCACGCTCCACAGAATCGATCACATTGAGAAGAGTGAGTTGGTTGTTGGTAAAGGTGCAAGGGGCCACCGCGGGAGATGTATTAGCTCCGCGCTGTGCCATCAGGATGTCAGGCGTGATCCAAAACACCAGGACAATCATGATAATTGTTGACTCTCTACTCCGGTTTTTCATGGCGTTAACGTGTGTTCACTTAGTTATTTAACTTATTGAGGATTAGCGTCTCGAATCCGTTCAATCGTTCTTTTTGAGACGTGGTTTTTGCTTCGTTTCCGCTTTTCATTTTGCGCACAAGAGTCAGAGCTTCATTGTATTTGAGTTTCTTGTACAGGCTGGATGCTTCCTTCATGTCAGCCTCAAACGAATCCACTGGTGTGGTCTGAACGGATGTAGTCTGAGTGGATTGCCAGTTATATAGGGCTATAAGAGCGCTTGGGTTGGACGAGTCCGCAAGAGTCAGACCGCCAATATTACCGCCTGGTCCACTAAAGTCCACCTGCTGACTGCCGCGTGGCTTGGTGATTTCAACACCGGCAGATCCGATGGCCTGGGAACTTCCTCCCATTGTCATTTGGCTTCCGGATGGACAGTTGCATTCTGCGTGTACCTTCTCATTAAGGCTTCCAACAAAGAAAAAGAGCGCCTTCGAGGCTGCGGGCTTTTCAGGCGATACCGGTGGGTGACCGGGTTCGAGTTGGATTGTGGCTTCAATCGTTGGCCGGGTGTCCGACACAATTTGAACCTTATAAGTCCCTGGTGGAATTCGGGAGATCAGGAGCCCTTCTGCGCCGGCCAGTTCGCCCCGGGGCTCACCGTCTACCGAAACCGTGCCCTTCACATTTGCCGGAGCGATCACTCGGAGATTCATTGGCAGCGGCGTTAGCGCGAGTTCGCGGGTCAGGTGTTCGGAACCGAGAGCAAGATGTTCCAGTCTGGGTTCATATCCCGCCATGGACACGGTGGCATCGTAGTTCCCCGGTTTCAAATCCAGATGAAGCTTTGAAGTTCCGGTTTTGTCGCCGATTCGGATTTCTGCGCCCGGCGGGTTCGATACGATGTCCAACGAAACTGTCTTAACGACGGGGGAGCCGGGACCTCCGGAATACAGAATTGCTCCAGTACCCACCGCAGCGACGAAAACAATAAGCAACGCGGCATAAATTCGCTTATGAAACGGCCTCAGCTCTTCCCATTTGGACTGAATCGCAGGAACTCCAGTTTCCGTCCAGAGTGCGAGTTGTTTGCGTAACTTCGTCCACAGTGCACCAGCCGAGTCCAGCAGCAGAGAAAAATAAGATGGTTTCGACGCCGGCGTTACCGGTTCAATGGGCGGCGGACTTTCTATGGGCTCCTGTGAAAGCAAATGCGAATCCAAACTCGACTGATACGCTTCCATCCGGGTTTCCATGATCGTCTTGTCGCCGTCACTGGATTGCCCCCCCATCAGCTTCCGGATGCGGTTCGATTCCTCCATGAGGCGGCTATCGCCGGAATTGTTCTTCAAAGACTCACGAATACGAGCCAGAGCCGCGTCCAATTTGCCGGCGCTGGAAAGCTCGCGGGCCGCCGCAATACATTGTTCAACGGTTTCGCTGGGCTTTGGAGTCTGGACGCGGGCTGCCCACTCTTTCACATCGGAATTTTCGGGAAGTAAAGTCCGGGCCTCTCCAAAAAGCTGATTGGCGTAGCTCACATTACCGGCGGCCATCATGGCCTTTCCCTTGTCGATCAGGACCAGTCCAAGCGATTGACGCACCTGTTGATGATTTCGATCCAGATTTGCCGCGCGGCGCAGGACTTCAAGGGCAGTATCGTGGTTTCCTTCACGGAGCAGCCCTCTTCCTTCCTCGATCAGACGCTGGATTTCAGGTACGCGAAGCGCTCGTTCCTTGGCCTCGACGTGGTAGGCCAGCAACTCGTCATCTGAAGGGAATTCCGCGAGTGCGGCATTGGATCTCTCTGCAGCCCTTTCATACTCTCCGGCACGGAGGAGATCGGCCACTTCCTGAACCTTCCGGATTCGGTTCTCTTCGTGGACTTCCGTCTCGCAGAGTTTTTCGACGCGCCGAATTTGTTCGTCGAGGCCTTCCAGCGTCGGATGATGCTTCCGCACGTCGTTCCACAATTCGAGCGCGATGGCGTGTCTTCCGGGTGCTTCCGCGTTTCGCGCGCGCGTTATGAGGTTACTGACGAAATCGCGTTTAGCCTTGGCGCTTCGCAGCAGACCGGTCAGCTGCGATTCATCGGGATAACGGTTCGCCGCCTCCTGAAGAATTTTCACGCGAAGGTCGAGATCCTGGACGGTATCCAGCTGGACGCGGATATGGTTGACGAAGTCCATCCGCGACTGCTGCTCCTGGCTCTCTGCCTCGATTTTCAACGCCTCGAATTCAGAGTTCCCGGGATTGGCGGCCAGCACCTGTTCACAGATCACAATGGCCTCGGCGGATTTTCCCGCAGCGAGACAACGTCTCACTTCCTCACTCGCCTTGACCAGACGGTTGTTTTCCTCAGTGACAACTTCGTAAAAGCTTGTGTAAATAGGATCCCGTTCCGGACTGCTCATTGGTGATTGACGTATCGCCGCCATGAGCTGCTCCAGTTTCCTTAACGCTGTCGCGGCGTGCCCATCCCGATATTCCTTTTGAGCCTGGTCGAAGAGATCTGCCTTGCGCTCTGCGAATTCGCGATCCGTTCGCTCCGTCTGCGTCAGTTCCTCGAGCAAATCCGCGGATCTGGTGTCGCGCGGCTGAATAGCTGCGGCTTCCTGCAGCACGGTGCGGGCCTCTGTAAACTGATGCCGGGAGATTAGTCCACGGGCCTCCGTCAAAAGCTTGCCGTATCGCTCTTCAAGTATGGAGTCCAGTTCTCTCTGGGCTTCGATGTCGCCAGGAACTTTCAGAAGAATTTCATTCAACTTTTCGACAGCCGCGGAATGCTGACCCGCCTCGCGATAGAGCTTTGCGCTGTCGAGCTGATCGCGGACCCACTTCTGCTGCAGGGCCTGATTGATCCGCTGCCGCTGTACCGAAATGGCGGGATCGATAAAACCATCTTCTTCGATACTCCGCATCATTTCGTCGGCAGAGGTCGTCTGGCCGCGTGAGAGCGCATCACGAACGACGCGCAGCTTGTTTTCGATGGCCTGCTTTTCGAATTCCGGCATCGGTTCGCTGCGGAATGCGCGTTCCAGTTTTTCCGCGAACTCTTTCACGCTCTGGTAGCGGTGCCTCCGGTCCTTGGCCATTGCCTTCTGGACCACCTGGCTGAGCAGCAGCGTCAGGGTCCTGTTCACTTCAAAGGCAGGCACGGGGATTTCGCGAAGAACCGCCATTCGGGTCTCGCGGTCCGTCGTCCTCGCGAAGGGATGCTTCCCGGTAAGAGCTTCGTAGCAGACCACGCCAAGAGAAAACAAATCGGAAAGTTCGGACGGATTCTGATTCCGTGTCGGATCAAGCAACTCCGGCGCCATATACGGCGTCGTGCCCTTCAGTGTGGTCCCCATGCGGTTTTCAGACAGGTGCGCCACGCCAAAATCGATGACGACAACCGGACCGCTCTCGAGGACAAAAATATTGCTGGGTTTGATGTCTCTGTGGATGACATTACGCAGATGCGCCGCATAGAGACTCTCCGCGGTTGCCGTGATGATGGCGACAACCCTTTCGACGCTGAGACTCTCTTCCTGAGAATGGATCAATTCATAGAGCGTCTTGCCCTTCAGAAAGGGCATGACAAAGAAAGGGTGCCGGTCGCCGCCTTCGCGGAACTCTCCTTTGTCGGTTATGCCAATAATGTTGGGGTGCTGAAGATCCGCGAGAATCTTCCATTCTTTCTCGAAGAGCGATTCCGCTTCGGGATTCGCGCCGTCCAGCATGATCTTGATGGCAACACGCTTCCCTGTGTTCTTGTCCTCAGCGCGGTACACCGATCCCATGCCGCCGCGGCCGATTTCAGCCTCGATCCGGTATCGATTCCCTTCTCCTAAGTATGCTGGCACCCTCATGGAACCATGACCTCACTGACTATTTCTGCACCGCGGCTTTCGGACAAGGTAGTAACCCTGAGAAAAACGAGCGTTCAAACATATTGATGGTAGACGGAGAAGTCATGAAAACCTGAGTTTCGACGTGAAGATCTCTGCCGTCCAGGTCTTTTGTCCACGTCGCCACATTGCCTGCGAATTGCGCATTCCCCAACATTTTGAACAGACCCCAGGGGCCATTGCCAGTTGTGAATGATGGCCGTATGTCCTTTGTGCCGGTTTTGCCTGATGCTAATGACTTTAGTTCGGTACCGGGCGCCGCGGGCCAATTAAAAGTCTGTCGAAGAGCTGCTCTGAATCCTGGTCCCCATTTTTCAGATTGTCCATCGATGTCAAACTCGATAACCTGCGAGGTATTATTGGCTGGAAGTCTCGGATTCAAATCATAAGAAAACCCTAACTTCTTACCATCGGGGAAGAATTCGATCGAGATTTCCTGGGCTTTGGTTAAAAACGTCAGCAGTTCAGGCGTCGGATTCGCATCGGGCGCAGGTTTCCAACTCTTGTTTTCTCCGAGCTTCACGGTGTCCTTCAGGAATCCCAGTTTCGTCCAAAAGACACCAGCTTCCGGCTTAAACCACTGTGTAAAGACATCCAATGAAAGATCATTGCCGGTTTGAACAAACGGGTACTTGTTGAAGATGCTTTGACTCAGTTCACCGCAGAAATTTGTCCATTGCTGATTCAGAGTCTTGGTCCTATTGGCGTTGGCATCGAAATTCAGCACACCGGTAGCCTGTACAGATTCAACAGGGGATTTGAGCAACCTTGTAACTTGATCGCGCAGCATTCCAACAGCGTTCGGCGAGAATTCGATACTTAAATTATCCACGGCATTTTCCACATCCGTCATGGCAGCCTTTGCCTTTTGGTAGGACTGAGGATCTGGATTTTTCGATTCCGATTGATAGATCTCGTCTAGTATCTGTCCCAGCTTGTGCAGAGAGTCTATGTATGGGCGGTTTTTCTCGGTAACCCACGAGTTTCCCGAAGCGGGCACGGTGACTCTAACCGGCTGAAATGCATCTTCCACACCATGTAATGTAAAGAGAGAACCTGTAGGTGGCTCGAACATCTTTCCAAGAAATTGCTTCAAGGGATCCACGTAGCTTGGCCCGCCGGGTTGGGGCTCCAAACCCCTAAAGGTAGTGTTTTTTGCAACAAAGTTGAGGAGTCCCAGCAGCGGCGAGTCCGATGCGGATAAGACTTCGAGGCTTTGCGCGGAATCGCGAGCATTGTGGAACGGAGCGATAATATTTGCCGAGGTAAGAAACTCTCTCCATGACGAAAGATAGTCGCGAGAATATGCGTCCTGAAACTGGACCTTCATACTTTCACTGACATCATTTTGAGAATCATTAGATTGGGAATCACTAGACACATTGGAGACCGTAACTGGTGGAGATTTTTTAATTAACTTGGCGATACATGAATCTCCAGTGTCCGGTTTCCTCGAATTGAGACTTTCCTCGAACCGGTTCCATCCATCGGGTGTATAGGCTTTGGAAATTGAGATTGTTGGCACCGATACAATGCCCTTCCGAGTTGGTACAAACTCGACATAGCCGCCGAGATCTGCCCCAACCTTATCCACGCGCTGCCTGTACTCCTGGTCCTTCGTCGAAAAGCGGCTGACAATGTTTATGGCATGGTCCTGTGCCGCGGGATCTGCAGTGAGTTTCACTTGAGGAACGCTCGTCCGCAGTTCATTGGCATAGTAACGGAACTGGTCCTGAACGATGGGAAGCCGCTCATCATTTGCCGCCAGCCCAGCCTCACGAGTCATCTCTGTTAATGCACCCGCAACAACTTCCGGTTCCGGATCGCAGATTCCGGGGGACGTTGTCATCACGTATGCCTTTAGCCGATTGGTGGCATCGCGCCGCAGGTTCGCGTTATCGGCATTTCCAAGGGACTGTAAATACCGTCCCAATCTCACATTGGTGACGTCCAGCAAAGATGCCTTGAGCCGGCGAAAATACGCTTCCCGGGCAGGCCCCGTGAGATCGTTAACGGTGTAAAGCCCAAAACGCATTGTGAGATTCCAGAGATTCCAGAAACTGCTCTTTCTATCGCTCAGGGAATTCACCTGCAGGCGCAGGGCATCCAGGGCCTTCAGTTGCTCCAGACCGGGAAGCTCTTCCCGATCGTTCGAAGGCGCCGTATATCCGATGGAAGCCGCCTGGACATCGTTGACCAGCGAAGCGTTTCGGATCCACGAGATTGCCCAGAAAAAGGCGAACAATACGGAAACGCAAAGAACGCCAACAAGGGCAGTGGTTCGGGGATTTTCAAGCCGGCCTCCTCGAACGGTTGGAGCAAAGCTGTCCGCGGCGCGATCGATACAAACCACGTCCCGAAACAGCGCACTGACGAAGGCCCATCGGGTTTGCAGTCCGCCTCGACGGACTCGAGTGACCTGCATGTCTGCGTCACCTCCCTTCATCATCTCCGTGGCGTCTCCCTTGAAGACGAATGTGGCGTCCAGTGCCTGTTGAAACGGAATGGCTATGGTTTCAGAGCCCTTGAAGTTTGTTTCAGCGGCAGAAGAGGGAAGCGGCTCCACTTCTCTCGTGCCGGAAAAATAGAAACCTCGATTCACCGGCGTTGGTTCCAGCGGGCTCGGCCGGAAGGTCTGCACCAGAAAGTCGACCAGGCTTTGACGGATGCGATTGAACTCACGTGGAAATTCGTAGATCTTGGACTTCTTTACGAAAATGGGCTCATGAAAGAGTACCGACAATCGACGGTCCGCCAGCGACAGATACAGGGCGTTCAATGACTTCGTAATTCTCCTGGCTTCAGTGGTCCCATAGGCCTGCTCCGATTCGGTGGATTCCGGGAATTTCAGAGTGCAGCCGAGAATCTTTTCAGCTTCTTGTTCGGAAAATCGGCCGAAGAACTCTCTAAAGTAGGGGATCTGGTCCGCCTTGGTAAAGACAGTGAATACCGGAAGCCTGCGGCCGAAAACCTTAATTACGGACCGCAGTTTTTCCTGGGTGAGTTGACTCTGGCGCTCTATCTGTTCCGGACCTGGCTTCGAAATGAAGAACCTCAGATCGGAACAATGGATGATCCCGCGGATATTGAACCCGGGCACGTCTCCCTTCCAGAGCCGCCGCCAGAGGGGAATCCTCGGTTTCTGGGCGAGAACCTGCATCAATTCCGCCCATCGTCGTCCATCACCAGCAAAATGACGGCCGCCGAGTTCGATGAAAACTGCGCCGGATGCCAGCCAGACATTGGCCATTGCAGTCGGCGAAGTGGACGACTTGTCGAGCCGGGGCTGTCCCGACAGCAATTCAGCATCCAGCCCGCTGTTGGCTATCAAACTCGATTTGCCGGATCCCTCCAGACCGACCACAAGATACAATGGCGCCCCGGAGAGAACCATGTCCGGCCCGAGTTCGTTCTTCGTGAATGACGGGGACTGATTCAGCCGCGAGGAAGCTTCACGCAGGAGTTTTCTCAGCGCTTCATCGTCCTCATGCCCTGCAGGAGCGGGTTTAATATCCTTGCTGCGGATTTCTTTTGGCCGGGCAGAAGCGCGCGCCCGGTAGGAACTCCAGGCGCCAAACAACCAGGACCCGATCAGCGCCGCGATCAGAACGGCAAAACCCCAAATCGTGTACTGGAGTCCAAATCCCACGATGTCCAGCTTCGGGTCGGTTCTGTGCAGGTAAAAAGCGATGGCCCAGACCAGTCCCAGATAAAGAAACAGGACCAGCAGTATCCCTTTTGCAGTTTTAAACACCCAGTCGGCTCCTTATTTGAAGCTGTCAGTCCTGAGATTGGTCTGAATCTGTTGGACTCTAGTGGACAGTTGAATGAACGCCAACGCAAATAAAATGACCGCGAAAATAGCGGCGCCAAGGGACCAGTACTTCAATCTCGTATTGTCCAGTTTCACCAATACTGGGGCGGCAAGATCGTCGGGCAGTTGTCCGTCAGGAGAGAGGGGGGCGCCACGCCTCTGGCGGATGCCTTCGATACGCGAACGGGTACGCTCCATCAGGCCACGAAGTTCAGCGCTTTTGTCGGAAGTGTACTTGCCCTCAAACCCGAGTGTCATGCACAGCAGATAAACTTCGAGTACGTCCGACAACCTCAAAGAATCCTTGGCCGAACGAAGCAGCCCGTCCAATCGTTCAAAGAAGACTTCGCCGCCATTGGGCTGCCCGAGCAGATCCTGTGCAAGCGGAAATTTCATCCATTCCATTCGCGACGGGTCGTCGGAAGTCAGAATCACCTCATCGAGAAACGCGACCACGGCGAGGTGAGCGTCCTGGATATCCTGATAGTCGTAGTTCAGGGAAGAGGCCGCCCGCTCAACCTCCTGCAGCGCCGACTTCATCCTCTTGCGGAAGCTGACAACGTCGAGAATTTTTTCCCTCTTGCTCTGAACCCGAACCACCGCGATCAGAAACCCCTGGTACAACAGTGGCAGGCGGTCCTGGCCGGACCGAACTTCGGTGGCGTTTTTCTCTTCAGTTGCCGGTTCTGGCTTCATTTCAGCTCCATTCCGTTCGGCATTCACTTCGCGCCAAAATCGTATCCCTTGCCAAGTATGGAATTTCCCGGGTCCGCTGACCCGACAAGGTAAAACATGAATTCGCCCTTGCCTAGTTTCCCCGTCGTCACCTTGAATAGTCTCGGTCCCACGGCCACTCTTTCAGTTGGATGAATGGAATCGATCTTTACCGTGGGCTTGCCGCCTTTTTCCTTACTGGCAATGAATTCCAGTTCGCGCCGCTTACTCTTTGTCACTGCGTTGAGTGAGACCAGAACGAAATCCTCAACTTTCATATTCTCGGCAAGACGCAAATAAAAGAGGGCCGGTGTCATGCCGACCTGCACCTGAGCGGCAGCGCCCGGCAAAACGCCAACCACTTTTCCGCCTCCAGGAACAATCTTCGAAAAAAAGCCGCCACCCTGTGGTTCGGGCAGAATTGACTTAATGTCGACCGTGAGGATGTCGGTGCCTTTCAGAAAATAGACTCCGGGAGGTCTCGGAAGTCTCGCCACAATGGGGTCATCCGGAAACGGTCCGGAGGGGTCAGGTGGCGGCTCTCTCGGAACGGGAACTGCCACCGCTCCAGGTGGAGCCGGTGGGGTCGGCGGCGCTGGCGGCGCCAGATCAGGATTCAATAGATATTTAATAATCGTGTTGCTGACACCCATTTGCTGCAGGGCATTGCGTTCATCGTTGGTCAATTCCAATGGATGTTTTGCTGCCCTGATTTTCGCGACGATGTCGTCTTCCATGTCACCCGCCTTCACCATGCGGATGACATCGTCCAGCTTGATGCTGGTCTGCATTGCGGCCGCAGGTTTTGCTGAATTCAGGCCGGATGACAACGCCAGGGCAATGCAGAAAACCGCAATTGCGATAGCCAATGAACTCAGTTGCTTCAGACTCTTGCATCGATATCCAAACACGAGCACTCCTCAAACGCCAGCGGGCGTTCCATCATAGAATGTGAAATGATGCCGCGGGATTTTACCACTGCCGGGTAGTCGCGATTGCACGAATTCTGAGAGGATGTGGCAAATTGGCAGGAAACGTGCCAAAGGCTGTCCGCGTCGGTGGCCGACTTTCGAGGATGCTGTTGCTGCCGGGCTGTTCCGGGTCAGGCAAACGATTGGGAATGATAACTTGCCTCTGGATCTGAGTGCAAAGCGGCTTTAGCGATACCTAGCCGTTGTAATCAATCCGGATTGAATTAATTTCAGCCCGTCAATGGTCAAATCGACACCGGTTTGCTGCTGGACGTAATCGACGATTTCATCCATTTCCTTTTTCTCAAGCTTGCCCCGAAAAAATGCCCAATGCGAAATGAAATCTTCCACTGCGCCGGCGACATCTGCGGTCTTCTTTTGTTCGCCTTCATCGTAAAACCGCCGTGAATATTTTGGCAGCATCTCTGTGGTCAGTGTGGAAATCCTTTCGAGAACCTGTTTTTCCACCTTTTTAATGGTGTCATCGGATATTTTATCGGCCCGTTTGTCTTGTAGTCCCTGCAGATCGTCCTTATGGACGCCCGTAACCTGATTATCGGAAATTTCCCCGGCTCGATTTTCTGACTGTTTTCTGACTAATTCGTGCCGAATAATGTCGATTTTGGTCACTTCGGACGCGCTAGAAACACGAGAGACCAGCGAGATACGGTTGTGGAGCAAGCTTCACACGCAGGAGGTCATCGGTTCGAGACCGGTCGTCCCAGCTCCCGCAGACGAACGCTCTCCCAGGGGCTTCCGTCCAAATCTTGGTTAGCGGGGTGTCTTCACCTGTGGCTGTCTTCCCGCCTTATTCTTTCACCCTGCGGTTGACTCCGTGGAGGTTCCGATATTTTTCGCAGAGTTCAAAGAGTTGATCACGCAGAGCCACGATTTCCAATTGGGCCTATGCATTCGGGTGAGCGGCCGTCTCTTAGGTACAGAGCAACACGGCTTCAACCGAATCTTCAGAAACGCGGTCAAAGGCACTCTACAATGCAGCGGGAATAATTCGTCATTGATCACGGGGGGGTGAAACACAGCAGGGCCAGTGCGCCGGCTTCTAGCATCAGCCATATTTCTAAATAACCAGGAGGATAACCATGAGAGTTCGAAACATATTGCCGCTTGTGGCTTTTTGCATCATCACCGCAACGGTTTTCGGCCAAACCAGTGGAGTCATCGGCAGGTGGGGATCGGACGGGGCCGCTGCCAGGACGGCAACGGCGATGACGTTCGACTTGAGAATCGGCGCCAACGGCAGGATAACCGGCTCGATCACGGAGTACGGAAACGCGCTTTGCGGTTCGCCGGATACCAGCCTTCCAATCGACGACGGAATAGTACAGGGGAGGGTCGTCACCTTTGTGACGACGCGTCCCAACCCTTGCCCCGCGGCAGGGACGTCGCTTGCACCCCTTGGGCCTGGTACCGTAGTCACCTGGACTGGAACACTCGGTAATGATGATTCCTTGACTGTCACGCGCACCACCTCCGGCGTACGCGGCACCGCGCCCAATGCAGCTGGACCTCAGAATCCTTCGGTGGCCCCGTCCAGCCGAAGCCCGATTTCGGCCGGCGGAAACCCGATTTCGGCCAGCGGAAACCCGGTTCAAGGGATGACAACACCGCCAATTCAGGGCGTGACCAACCCTCCGATCCAGCAGCTAGGTGGGAGAGGCACCGCAGCGCCGGGCGGCGGCGGACGTGGCGGCGGAGCCATGGTCATGCACCGTCTGTAACAGACCGGAGGGGCCCATGCCGGAACGTACTGGCAGGGACCCTCTCTTCGCATAACGGCGGCGTTGAAGTAAGTTGAATCTTGAGTTCTGCATCGAATATGAAATTATCGGCATCATTTCTGATCTGCCTCGTTACAGTTGTGTTTGTCTTTTCGGTTCATTCCCAGGTTCCTTCGAATGCCATCAGCGACAGTGCTTTCTGGAGAATGATCCGGGATTATTCCGAAGCCGATGGTCAGTTTCCGTACGAGAACTTCGTTTCAAACGAAGTGAACTATCAGACGGTCATTCCGAAACTCATGGAAGACCTAAAGCCGGGTGGCGTTTATATCGGAGTCGGTCCCGATCAGAATTTTGCTTATGCCCTGGCCCTGAAACCGAGCGTCGCCTTCATCATCGATATCCGCAGGCAGAATCTGCAGGAACTCTTGATGTACAAGGCCATCTTCGACCTGTCTCCGGAACGGCCTGATTTCGTTGCACGTCTCTTTGCGCGAAGGCGGCCGGCGGGGCTGGATCGCGATTCCACGACAGAGGCGCTTTTCGCCGCGTTTGGAAAGGTGACGGTTGATCCGGAGTTCGAATCGGAAACCTTGAATGCCATTCTGGCGAACCTGAAAGGGCATGGCTTTCAGGCGCAATCCGGCGATGAAGCCGGAATCCGCAAGGTGTATCTGGCGTTCGTGGAGGGCGGTCCCGTCCTTGCCTGGGGATCCGGCTGGACGCCCACTTATGCCGAACTGATGTCCAAGACCGACGGTGCAGGAAAAAATCGCGGATATCTTGCCACGGAAGAAAACTATCGCTCGGTTCAGGAACTGGAACGCGCCAATCGAATCGTTCCGCTCGTCGGAGACTTTGCCGGACCAAAAGCGATCCGCGCCGCAGGACAATTTGCAAGAGACCAACGGCAGATCGTAACGGCCTTCTATTTATCGAACGTGGAACAATATCTCTTCGCCAGCGGATCGTGGCCCGCCTTTTACGCGAACGTTGCAACGCTGCCACTGGATTCATCGAGCGTTTTTATTCGTGCCGTGTACAAGGAGAAAGATTGCGCTGAGCCGGTCCATCGCATGATCGTGGGATCGGATTTCCTGACCGTGCTCCAGCCCATGATGGACGTGACCAGGCGTTACCGTGCAAATCAACTCACAAACTACTGCGACACGGTCGGAGATGCGCCGTAAAGAACCGCAGCAATTGCATTAGGCTGCTTTGGGCGACGCCGCATACCCATTGAGCGCAATGGTCCAGTATGCACAAAATGTGCATACTGATACATGTGCGCACTACGTTAAATATCGATGATGACTTGTTGGAAAAGGCTGCACGGCTTTCCGGGATCGACGAAAAGACTTCACTCGTTAGACTCGGGCTGGAGGCATTGATTGCGCGTGAAAGTGCGCGTCGTCTCTCGGACCTGGGCGGCACTGAAAAGAAACTGAAAAACGTTCGCAGGAGACGCCCGGGGATTCAACGTGACGCTCGTTGATACGTCGGTCTGGATCGATCATTTCCGTCGCGGCGACGAAGGACTTCGTACTCTCCTCGGCCGTGGTGAAGTGCATCGATCCTTTCCCCTTTTAACGGTCTTCCTTCGCAAGGTTCGACGCCTCCCGCCATCATTGCTCCCGAAGTGAAGTACACCAAATCGGGCCCGGACGGTCGATTCAGCTTCAAAGATTTGAAGGAAGGGAAGTATCGACTGGCTGCAGTTCAGGTTGGAGGCGCCCTTTTATCCGGCAGAATACGGTCAACGCGATATCAAACAGCGTGGCATTTATTTCCCTGTGAACTCCGGACAAGCATTGAAGGATCTCAAATTGGAAATGACGCCAACGGGAGCCATCACGGGGCGAGTCATCGATGAAGATGGCCAAACGCTGGGTCATATTGTTGTTTTGGCGTTGACGATCGATCTCAAAGTAATCGAGAAATAGCGAAAGTGCGGATCTCGCGATAAGATGTGCCGCATCGTTACGTGGAGGACAATCCAATGAAACCATTCCTGGTGCTGGTGCTTGTGTTGGCCCTGCAAGCGGCGCTCGGCGCGCTGCCGCGGCTTGGAATGCAGGATCCCGTGGTCTCCGCCCGTCCGAATGTACTTTTCATTCTGGCGGACGACCTGGGCGCTGAATCCTCCTCGCTTTATCCAGGCTTGTATAACCCCGCTGCGTCATCGGGACACGGTCAGGTTTCGACTCCAACTTTGAGCGCGCTCGCTGCGCGCGGAATTGTTTTCGATACGGTATGGGCGAACCCGCTGTGTTCCCCGACACGTGGAGCACTCGTAAGCGGTCTCTATGGACACAATACGGGCGTGACCACAGTTGGAAACATTCTTCCGGGCAGCACGACATCGATCTTCGAACTCATCGCCGGATCGGCGTCGCCAAGCCCCTACAACATGGCGGTATTCGGCAAATGGCATCTTGGCCCGCTCGGCGCAGCGGGAATTAATCATGTCGTCAAGGAAACCGGAGTACCGCTGTACAAGGGGTTTCTTGGTTCTCACATCACCAACTACTACAGTTGGACTCTCGACAGCAGCACGGGACCATCGACCATGACGAACGTGTATTCAACGACGCTGCTGACGAATTTCGCCATCGACTTCATCCGCGAACAGAAGAAGGATCGGCCGTGGTTTCTCTATCTGCCATATAACGCGCCGCACGGCACCGCTCCGTACGATGGATTCCAGGTGCCGCCTCGAGATCTGTTTACCGTGGATGTGGGAGGACGCCCTGCCGGGAATCCCAAGGTTTACAACGGGGACATCCCGGTGTATCAGGCTGTCATCCAGGCTCTGGATTCTGAAGTCGGCAGACTCTTCAAAGCGATGGAGCAGTCCGGACAACTCGACAACACGGTCATTATCTTCATGGGTGACAATGGAACGCCTGCACCGGTGAAAGACAGCGCGTCCCGGATCCGCGGATCGAAGGGATCGGTCTATGAAGGTGGCATCCGCGTGCCCCTTGTTCTGGCGGGTCCCAGAGTTATCCGCAAGGGCCGCGACTCCAGTTTGATAGCGGATGAGGATATCTATGCGACCATCGCCAATCTGGCTGGAGTGCCGTTGAAGAACAACTCGATCAACAACGCTTACAGCATAGTGCCCCTGCTCAGCAGCAGCCCGGCCACAACGGGACGGAAATATTCCTTCACGGAACTGTGCGCGAACAATGGCTCCGGGACGAAGCAATTCGCGATTCGGGACGAACGATACAAGCTGCTCTACAATGGACGGGCGTGGGAGATGTTCGACCTGCAAAACGATCCCTGGGAAGCGACCGACCTGTACCGAAACACTCAATACGCCAGCAATCGTGCAACTCTGCTCCGAGAAGTGGCCGCTCTAAAGATGAAGGCGGCGACCGAAGGATGTTTTGTTGAAATTCCTGTGGATTTTTAGTCCAGGTACCGATTCCCCCCGGAAAGAGTGGCCATGCCGATCCAGAACGAGACTCGCACTGTCAGGCGACACACGAGCCATGCGATTTTGAGGGGGGACATACTGCTTCTGGTTATCCTCGTTTTCGGAGTTGCCTCGGTTACCGTTGGGCGCGCCGCATCGCCAGCGCCCTCAGGGATTGCCGAAGCGATTGCCTGGTACGACACGCTGAGTTTTCCCAACGCGAAGGAACTGTCCTATGTCCGTGTCGCGACGGGACAATGGGAGCAGGACGGGAACGGGCCAAAGAAGAACACCTTCGTTGAGGGATTCCTCCTGAGTGACGATTCGGTCGAATTCACGGTGTTTCTTTGCAGCATCCCGGATTTTAAAGGCGATTACTCCAATGAACGCGACGATCCTCCGTTCACGATCGCCCGCTTCAAGCGCAAATCCGGCGGTGAGGAATATGAGCGCATTGCCTATGAGATTCTGGATTTCAAACAGACAGCCTCGGAAGCATTGAAGCGGGTCCGCGAACATAGCACCAAATTGAATTCACGCCTGTTGCTTGGTTTCCCGGTTTCGCCCCTCACGCGCATATTTGGCTTTGCCCGTGCCGCCGCGCAGAAGGATCTGCCGGAAATGGCCGATGCATTGATGGAGATCGCGGCCGGCATTTCCGTGCCGCGTTCCGGTGCAGCCGATCCGATGACGCTTCGAGATTGGCTGCAGCAGGACATCGGGGGAGTTCTTTTGGATCGTGCGGAATCCGATGTTGTGGACCCTTCGGTATCCCGGTCCGACCTGGCAACGAGGTTTGAAAAGATAAACGCGGATTTTCCTGCAAGCAACAAGGCTGAGTATGCGAAGGAAACGGCAGACATTCTCCGAAGAATGGCGGACGCTGAAAGTCAGCATCAGACACGGCCGGTTGAGCAGCTGTCCACCGCCGAACGGGTTGCTGAATATATCTACCAATTGAGGAAACTCTCTGTCGGATTCTGGATTCTCTACGACAAGTATCCGGTTATGACGGACAAAAAGGACGGAAAGGACGTCCTCACTCCCATTCATCGTCTCGTGGATCTGGGTTATGCGGCCGTACCCAAATTGATTGAGGCTCTCGACGATCACAGTCTAACCATGTCGTTGGAACCTGTTTTCAATATGGCTCAGAGACCGCAAGTGTTGCGAGTGTCGGACATGGCGCAGCGCATCCTCGAACATATCTCCGGCCGATACTTCGGACCGACGTTTGGCCCCGACGGTAGTTTTCCGGATGGAAGCACATCGCGCCAGAAGGCGGAAGCATGGTGGACGGAAGTACAGTCCTCCGGAGAAAAGCAGGTGTTGATCCAGCAGGCCGCCGCTGGCGGCCAGAGCAGCGTCGAAGCCGTGCGCAAGATCGTTCGAAAATATCCAGAAGCGGCGCTGGACGCGATGTACTCCGCCATGCGAGTCGCGGTCAACGACGGAGTGCGTGGAGAGATAGTGGAAATGGCAAAGGATCTGGAAGGGCAAGCGGCGATGGATTTCCTGCACTCCAACCTTACCGGCATGTCCGGAGTACATGCCCAGGTGGCAGCCGCAACGATCCTGCAAAAGCGCGGTAAGCCGGAAGCTGTTCCTGCAATCATCGATGCGTGGAAACGCATTCAGTCTCGTCTGCAAACCCGGGATGAGGATTCATACTATGAAGCGGGAGCCATCATTTCATTTCTTGCGAAGAGTCCGGATGTTCGTGGCATTGATGCTCTGGAAAGCGTTCGGGAAAAGACGCCTGTCGAAGTCCGCCTGGCTGCCGTGACCGTTTTTCTGCCGTGGCCTCACGCTGCGGGAGAATTCTCAACCGGTCCAGGCGTTCCCGTGCGTGGGGACATAGCAGAGTTCCCTGGAGGTGCCGTTGGTACTGCAATCGAACAGTTGCTGATTGGCTTGCTCAGTGACCGCGATCCGCGCAAAGGTTTGACGGGAAACTACGACGAAGCGTCCTATACGGACCCCCGGATTTGCGACATGGCCGCAATGGTTCTATCGAAACGATGGCCCGATAAGTACGCATTCACGTGGAGCGAGTCGGATGCAGATCGAGACTCCCAAATCGCCCGCCAGCTGGCACGCAAGTAGCGTTGCTGTCCGGCGGAATTGAAGCAGCCGACAGCGGACCGCATGGCGAGCCGCGTTCCCAGCCGCGTTAGCGGCGGCAGGTCCCTTAGTACCCCATTTCTTAAATACAGCAACGTATGTTCGAAGCTGTAACCGCGATTCCCCACTGTAGGGGCGGTCTATGACCGCCGACAATTTGG
>JBGPBY010000009.1:0-32760 GCA_041481485.1 Terriglobia bacterium | reverse complement strand
GTTTTCCCTGATTCTTAGAATGACCCGAAAGAACGGATGAGTCTGGGCAGAATTGCACACCACAACCGTTCTATTGCACGAACCAATTTGGTTCAGCGCCAAACCGATTCGTTGTTCACGCAGTACTGATACGGTGAGTTACGCAGTCCTTTGGCGACACACAACTTGTTCAATTCTGCAGGATTTCCGGTAACATGGGTACATGACAACGCCTGCCGATCCGATAGATCCTACTGCGCCCGCAGAATTTTCAAGCTGGGAACTTGCGCTGGCTCAAGGCCGCTTGAAATCAGAACAGCTCGCCACGCTTCAGGCCATGATTGACGACGGGAAGGTCAAATCGCTGAGTGAAGCGGCGTCCATCCTGGATTTGGAAGAGACGATCATCCATCCGCCAGAACACATGTGGGGGTCTTAGAAGCCAGAGTCCGTGCGTTCGCGGGAGAACAAAAGTCTGATCTTCGGAGAACGCCTCCATGTCTAACCGCACATAAACGCAAGGGGCGTCAAGGCTGCAACGATCACTCAGATCGTAGCGGTAGGCTGTGCACAAAGGCACAGCTTCCTTCCGAAAGCGATAGCACACTCATGAACGAGCATGAATTCGAAGAGCCTGGGCATCGAATGGTTAATGAGTAGCGATTACCCTGTCTAATTACGGGAATTCTCCTGTGACGATCTCGCTAACATTCTGTCCTTGCAACATAAGGAGGTTGGAATCTTTCCTATGAGATCCATGAAGCAACTTGTCGATGAATTGAGAAAGACTCCCGAGCAATGGGTGGATGCCGCGATTGTCATTGTATTTGAGGATCGATTTGAATTCGTCGGTGAAGGGCATCCCGATCCGATGAACCGCCTGAGTTCTCTGGTGGAGCAGGGCGGTCTCCCTATTGGGTTTGCGGGTCTATTGCCGGCGCGGGGTGGTATCGGAGTCCTAAAGACTCAAGTATCCCAGGACTATTTGAGTCAGGGCTGGGCCCATCAATACATGAAATCGCTTTGCTCAATGGTCCGGAATCAGTCGCCCTTTCCCAGTCCGACAGTCTCAGATCGACGGGCCAACTGTTGAACAATCCTGGAATGCAAGTCAGACATTTCACTACAATCGGACTGAAGTCGACAGAGTGAAATTCAGGCGCGTTTCCGGCCCATAGTGAATACCTTTTCCCTTGGTGGCGAGGACGACACCGGTGCCCGCACCTCCTCCGGTGGCCCCTCCGATCGCTGCTCCCTTTTTTCCACCAGCGATAGCACCAATCACCGCTCCGACTCCAGCGCCACCGGCGATAACACCTGCGTCACGCTTCTCCGTGGAGTCCGCACTGGCCGAGAATGTTCCGGTTGTGATTGGAATCATCCGGTCGCCCTGGACAATATCGGTAAGCGCAAGGCTGATGGTGGCTCGGCCCTTCACTCGGCCGGCCTCCTCTACACTAACAACTCGGCCACGAAATTGCGCGCCCTTCTGGAGAAACGTGACTCCATCGCTCACAACGTCTTCCGACAGGCTCGCAAGAAAATGATCGCCCGTTGAACTAGTGTCTGAATCGACAGCGTCGAGTAGAGAGACCTTCAGCAGTGTTCCGGATGGAATCACGACTCCTGTTCCAGAGGTTCTGCCGGAGAGTACGACCGCCGTTTCTTTTGTTGCGACAACGCGCGCATCGGCATTGGCCGCATCGACAGCCGCGTCCGCAGCCCGGACATGAGCATCAGCGGCCGTAACACGTGCATCGGCCTCCACCGCGTTGGCTCGAGCATCTGATGCCGTAGCCCGAGCTTCCGCAGCGTCCTTTTCCGTAGAGTTTCCAGTACAGCCAGCAAGGCCAGCCCACAGGATCGAAATTAAAGCGAGTTTCAAGAAGCTTTTCATAGCACACCTTTCACTAACGGCCAGTATGGCCTGAATTCCGGCTCATCACTGTGCACTTGTACACAACAACAGGTGGGAGCGATGGGATTAGTCGTGCAGAACAACGTCGGTGAGCAGTTCGGATCTCACGGTGATCTCGCCGTTGTAGTCGATCAGTCCCAGCGACCTGAACTTGTTCATGAAGTGAGAGACACGAGATCGAGTGGTGCCCACCATCTCTGCGAGAGTCTCGTGACTCACGCGAGGCATTCTGGCCTCCGGCATGTTCTCCGCTTGGCCGAAACATGCAAGTTTCAGGAGGACGCGGGCGAGCCTCTTCTCGCTGTGATTGAAAAGCTGATCGCAGAGATCCTCTTCCAAATCGATGTTGCGGGACAACAATGATGCTGTGAACTTCTCGGAAAGTTCGGGCTGAGCGTGGAGCGCCCGAAGCATGGTACGTCTCTCGATGCGGAACAACGTTGACGGTTGAATTGCAGTCGCAGTACCGATACGCAAAGTCTGGCCGACAAGACACCCCTCACCGATCGAACTGCGAGGTCCCAGCATCGACAGCACAGCTTCCTTTCCGGCAGCCGAAACGACAGTGATTTTCACCTTGCCCGTCTGAACGAAGTAGATGGAATCGGCCGCTTCGCCTTGAGAAAAGACCGTTCCGTTTTTACTAAATTTCAGGACAGTCTTGCCGTCCTCGATGTTTTTGAGCAGGTTCTGCAGGTAAGGATCAACACGCAACCCTCGCACTGCAGATTTCTTTGCCCTTGTCGTTTGCATGGTGGGCAAATCATGCCGCAAACATCGAAAGTCAAATGTGCAAAAGTGCACAGTTAGTGAAAGAGCGTCGATCGTAATCCCGAGCGCCGGTAGTGGGTCAGTTTGAAATTGAAAGCTGCCATTGCCCTTCCTGTCCAGGAGGGGCAATGCGTCTCACGCTTCAAATTGAGACACTACCCGCGCGCCGGGGTTCTGTTTCAGAATTTCACTCTCTTGTAGAAGACGGCCTTCGCCATCTCCGATGAAATAATATAGGCGGTCACGATTGTTGTAAGGATCAACAGGAATGCTGCCGGCAGCGGGGTGAAACCGAGGATCGGGCTCAGTGGCGTGAATGGAAGGATCATCGTCAGAAGAACGGTCAGAATTGTTGCGCTGAGCAGGTATTTCGATGGTTTACTCTTCCAAAATGATTTCCGGCTGCGTATAACCAGCACAACGAGCGACGCGGAGCAAACCGACTCCACGAACCATCCGGTCCTGAACTGGCTCCGGTTGGCATGAAACACCAGCAAAAGCGCACCAAACGTAAGGTAATCAAACACGGAACTTAACAGGCCGAAAGTCATCATGAACTTTCGAATCACTTTAATATTCCAACGACGCGGATAATCCACCATTTCATCGTCTACGTTGTCGGTTGCGATCGTCATCTCCGGGAAATCGGTGAGCAGATTCGTGAGGAGGATCTGTTTGGGTAGCAACGGAAGAAACGAGATGAACAGCGACACTCCCGCCA
This sequence comes from Terriglobia bacterium, assembly GCA_041481485.1. Taxonomy (GTDB): domain Bacteria; phylum Acidobacteriota; class Terriglobia; order 20CM-2-55-15; family 20CM-2-55-15; genus JBGPBY01. The sequence goes on along the minus strand of JBGPBY010000009.1, from coordinate 29,371 downwards.
TACTGAACATATTTCCAAAGTTTGCGCTCGTCGCCATGAATACATATTTCAGTGTGTTCGCAAAAGTCACCCTGCCTTCGCGTACACCTCTCACCAGAATACCCAGATCTTTCTCGAGCAACACAATATCCGCCGCTTCCTTTGCAACATCGACTGCGCTTTCAACAGAAATTCCGACGTCGGCGGCATGGAGCGCCGAGGCATCGTTAATGCCGTCTCCGAGGTATCCGACAACACTTCCTGCTTTCTGGAGAGCCCGAATGATGCGTTCTTTCTGATTGGGTTCGATTTCGGCAAACACGTCCACATCCGCTACTCGTTGGAGCAAAGCATTGTCGCTCAATTGTCCGAGAGCGGGACCTGTGAGTATCTTTGTCTCCGATAATCCCATTTGCCGGCTGAAATTCGCCGCCACCAGGCTGTTGTCGCCCGTAATCACTTTCAGTGAAACTCCAAGACGTTTCAGCTCTCCAATGGTTTCGTTGACCCGGGCCTTTGGTGGATCGAAAAACACGAGGAATCCCAGAAAAATCATGCCGGTTTCGTCTTCCTTTCGAACCGATGACAGAGTTCCCATGTCTTTGTAAGCGACGCCCAGCGTGCGACACCCCTGAGTGCTGAATTCCTGGAAATGTCGCTGGGTGGACTCCCGCATAATCCCAATGTCGACGATTGTTCCGCTTCCTGTTTCCGCGCCGGAACAAACGTCCAGCACATTGTGTAACGCTCCCTTGGTGATCATTAGATTCGTATTGGAGTGGGAAACCAGTATGCTCAGGCGCTTTCGAAGGAAGTCATAGGGAATCTCATTTGCCTTCTGATAGCCGGTCAGGTCAAACTGGCGATGAGTGCGGATGGCCTGATCAATCGGGTTTGTAAAACCGGTCTCATAGAACGCATTGATATAAGCGTAGAAAAGGACCTTGTCGCTTGCAACGCCCTCCGCATCGACTGCGGATTGCAGGTGAACAACCCCCTCGGTCAATGTGCCGGTCTTGTCGGAACAGATAACGTTCATGCTGCCGAAGTTTTCGATCGAGGCAAGCCTTTTGACGATTACCTTTTCCCGAGCCATCCGTTTGGCGCCATGGGCAAGGTTGATGCTGATAATTGCAGGCAGTAGTTGCGGCGTTAGCCCAACGGCCAGTGCCAGTGAAAACAGGAAGGAATCCAACACCGGGCGCGCGAGATAGACGTTAACCGCAAAGATGGCGACCACTAACACCAGCGTGACTTCCATGAGGAAATAGCCAAATTGCCGTATGCCGCGCTCGAAGTCCGTTTCCTGCGGCCTCAGTTTCAGCCTCTCCGAAATCTTCCCGCATTCGGTGTTTTTGCCTGCGCTTACGACAAGTGCCTTTCCGGTACCGGTAACCACATGTGTCCCCATCCAAAGTGAATTTGTCCGACGGCCGAGCGGCGTTTCAGGCGGCAATACTCCCACCGACTTTTCTACAGGAAATGTTTCACCTGTCATGATGGCTTCATCGACGAAGAGATCTTTGGACTCCTGGATCAGGCAGTCTCCCGGCACCACATCGCCTGCGTTTAGGATGACGATATCTCCGGGAACAATTTCTTCGACTGGGATTTCCAGGACGCGTCCTTCACGAAGCACGTCCGCTTTGATCCTTACCATGGAAAGCAGACTCTCCACAGCGTTGCTCGCGCTACGTTCCTGCCAAAACCCAAGCAACCCGCTGACAAGGACAATGGCCAAAATAATGAAAGCATCCGTGGCGTTGCCCAGGAACAACGACAGCCCCGTGGCGAAGAAGAGAATCAGAGACAACGGACTCTTGAATTGTGCAAGCAGGAGCGTGAACGCGCCCGTTCGTCTATGTGGTTTAAGGAGATTCAAACCATAACGCGATAGCCGTTCACGGGCTTCTTTCTGACTCAGTCCGTCTTTTGTCGACTGAAGTTGGCGAAGCAGTTCGTCAATGGAGATGTTCCAGAATGCCGGTGGCTGATGGTTCATAACCCAACTGGTGCTATTTCCTCAGCAGAACCAATGCGACGCCATCTTCATTCGCCAGCGGCGTGCTGTGCGATTGAACGGGTCCCATCGCCATTGCGCCAACGTAGTCTGAACCAAGAGCGTATTTCTTTTCGAGGTATTCACGAACCAGAAAAGAACGATCGCGGGATCGGATGAATCGTTCACTTGGAGTGCCGTGCGCTGAATAGCCTTCAACAATAAGCGCGATGCCTTCGGTGAATCGTTGAAAGCCTTCCAATGTCTGGTCGATACTGACGCGGCCGGCTGTCGACAATTCTTCGGACCCGTCCTCCTTGACTGTAAAAAGCCCGGCTCCCTGGACCCATTCCCGTTCCTTGTGTGCCTTCTTTGCAAACTCCTTGGACTGATAGTCTGCGAGGGAAAGCGTATTGAGATCGAAAAAGCCTCTATTGTTGAAGAATCCTCGAAAGAAGAATCCGTGTTTGAGCGCTTCCATGTTTTCCGCAAGATCCGACATGGCTTCGCGCGAACTCGACATCATGGCGCGCATGTCTGCGGTAATGCCTTCGCCTGAAGAGATGCTCGGTTGCAGTGCGGAAACCATCACCTTGAGCCTTTCCGTGGCGTCGCGCACGTTTGCCACGGTGGATTCGATGTTTTCAGGAATTTTCCCGGATTGGAACTGCGCCACGAGTTCCCTAACCTGCTGCGATGTCTGGCGCAGGTCTGTCAGAATTTCTTCAGTGCGCTGAGAAGCGTTCGCCATATTCTTGTAAACCGTATCGTCTTTCAGCAATTTCCCGATCGTGCCCTCGCCGGCGCTCAGCCGGGCCATGATAACGCTCGCGTCGCTGGTGATCCTGCCGGTGGCAGCCGTCATTGCCTTGATGTCATCCTGCGATGACGTCACGATTTCGTTGACATGTGTTGCGGTGGCAGACAGGGTCTGCACCGCGAAAGTTACACGATCCTGAACTGTGGCGGTCGTGAGGTTGATCATTTTGACAGTGTCCCCCACGTTCGACATGAGATCGGCAAGTTCAAACGGTTCCCGGCTCGGCAGAATGCTTCCCAGGGGCGCCTGCCCTGTCGTTCCCGCACTGATCAGCAAATATTTATTTCCCAGCAACCCATCGGTTTGGATTGTCGCAAGGGAATCCTTCCGGACTACCGGAAACATTCTTTCCATAACCCTGAACTTGACGAGAAACTTTACTCCAGGTCCAGCTGGAATGCGGAGGTCTGTAATTTCCCCGGCATCCAGTCCGGCCACCCGCACCTTGTCTCCAATTTCGAGGCCGCTCATTCCGGCAAATTCTGCGTAATAATCGCCGCTTCCGGAGAACAACATTCTGCGGTCTCCAATCAGAAACAGACCCACCGCAAAAAGCAGGAGTCCTCCCAGCACAAACGCTCCCATCGCCTTTGTCTTTGTTGCAGCCATGGTCAATCCCCTCTCGTTGCGGACATGAATTGCCGCACAACATCAACTTTGCTCCGATCCAACTCCTCGACGGTGCCTTGGGCTACAACGTGACCCTCGTTCAACACAATCAACAGATCTCCAATTCGACGAGCGCTGGTCATATTGTGCGTGACAACGACCATTGTGGTTTGCTCTGCCGATTTGAGACCAAGCAGAAGCGTGTCGATTTCCATCGTCGTGATCGGATCGAGACCGCTGCTGGGTTCATCGACCAGCAGGATGGAAGGGTTCAAGGCGAGCGCCCGGGCGAGCCCGGCTCGCTTTCGCATGCCGCCGGAAAGTTCGAGCGGCATTTGATTAAAGCTGTTCTCGAGTCCCACTGATTTCAATTTCTCATGCACGATGCTCTGGATATCCCTTTCGGACAACGAAGTATGACGCCGCAACGGAAAGGCAACATTCTCTCCAACCGTCATGGAATCGAACAAAGCCGAATATTGAAACAGAAAGCCCATCGCCTTCCGGGCCTTCACCAGGTGGGCGCTGTCGAGCGATTCTATTTCCAGATCATTCATGAAAATCTTCCCGGAATCTGGCTTGAGCAATCCCATCAGGAGCTTGAGGGTGACGCTTTTCCCCGTGCCACTGCGGCCGAGAATGCAGCAAACCTCGCCTTGCGGCACGTCAAAAGACACGTTTTCCAGGACGTGATTTCCGCCGAAGGATTTCGACACGCCGTCGAAACGAATAGTGCGGATCGGTTCCATCACAGCGCTCCGTTCGGAAATGCCAGAAATATGATTCGCACCAGAAGAACATTGATGAAGATCAGAAGCATCGATGAGAGCACAACGCTCATTGTCGACGCACGCCCGATCCCCTGCGATCCGCCGGTCACCGTGTATCCCCTCCATGACGAAACCGTGCCGATGATGAGACCAAAGACGACCGTTTTCGCGGTCGGGAGGATGTAGTCCAAAAAGCCCACTGTCTCGAAGGCATGCCGGAAATAAAGCTTCATTGAGATGCCGGAGATCGCCGTCTCTGCGAAATAACCACCGGCCAATCCGGAAAAATTCAAGACCGTGGTCAGTATGGGCAGTGCAATCATGCAGGCGGCGATCCGCGTGACCGCGAGGTAATGAACCGAATCCACGGCCAGAGATTCCAGCGCATCGATCTGCTCGCTCACTCTCATCCCGCCGAGCTCGGCTCCGATGCCCGCGCCAACGCGGCCGGCGACCAATAGGCCGGTCATCAGCGGACCGGTTTCGCTGATCAAGGCAATCGCAAGCGCCGATGGAATGAGCGCCTCAGCTCCAAAGCGTTCCATTACGGCCCGCGTGTGCATGGACAGCACGACTCCAATGGCCAATCCCGATGTAATGATTAGTGGCAGCGATCGCCAGCCCACCATATAGGTCTGCTGAACGATTTCCCGGATTTCGAACGGACGGCGGAATACTGCGCGGAGGGCCAGCAAGGCAAACTGGATCAGCGACCCTGTTTCGGCAAACAGCGTCGTTATCAGGCCCGGGGATGTTTCGCCGGAAGTTTTCATATCAGGCATCAGCATGATGCCTGACGAGGTATTTATCTGGTCACAAAGGTACAACCGTGAGGAAATCGCTACACTACCTTCATTTCGCTCCGGCTGCCTTAGCTTCGTCCGCGTCTTTCATTCGTGGCACTAGCTTCAGCCCGCAGGATTGCACTAAACCGGAGAATTATTTTTGCACGGAGAGCTGTCGCGATTTCTTGAAGTGTGCAATTTTGTACAGACCGCGAGTATTTCCAAATCTTAGACTGCCTCGGTCTCTGTATCACACGCGAATGCACTTTATGACTCCGCCGAGAAGACGCGGCTAGCAGTTCCGCACGATGCAACGCCCGACTCGACGACATGGAGACGGAACCCGAACGGCGCGACTAGAACTGAACCTGGGGCGTCCGTAGCGAAGGATCGCTACGGACACCTGGAATCCCCGGGTCTGCAATTGCATCCGGGAGTAATGGGGTATTTAAGAAACCAACCACCGTCTGGACCATCAAAGCCGCGTTCACTACTCGCTCCAATTGAGTTTCCGGATTGGACGGAAATTCAGCGGGTCCCTGAGATTCTGCAATTCGCGATAATAAAAGAGAGCCGTCGGACGCTCCCCGTTCCTGAAGTGCAGGTGCCGAAGAAACTCGATCTCCGCCTGGGTCATATCTCCGCTTAAGGAACGATTCTTCAAGAATTCACCCAACCCGGGTTCCCCATCGGGTCTGCCTGCGGTCCCGGTTTCGACATAGTCAAATTTCTTCGACCCTGCCGCCGCGATTTTGCGGCTCAGTGCGATTTCGAGGCTGAATGAAGCCAGATCGATGTCCCAGGACGCAATCAGTGGATCCAGAAAAGCGTGACAACTCTCCGGCGTGACATTAAATACGTCGGCATCCAGAAATTCGAGAACGGCAACCCGCATCTGTTTGTAACTTCGCCCGCTCTCACGGGAAACCGTCCGGAGCCAGTCTTCGTGTTTCAGTTCCTCCCGGATCAGCCCTTTAACGACATCCAGCAGTTTCTGGGTGATCAGGCGTTCCAGTTCGCCAAAAGGTTCCTTTTCGAAAATTGTGCGAATTTTAATCCGCCGGATACGTTTGCATTTGTGAAGCAGCAACTCCCGCACCTCCTTAAACAGGGGTAGCGGCGGATTCTGAATCCTTTTCGAGAATTCCTGCTTCCGCTGGAGATCGGCCAGCGTTTCCAGTGTGCCGGCCGGCAACTTCAAAAACCTTCCCAGTTTGTCGTAAATATCGGTACGTTCCGGGCCGGGTGGTGTCTTTTTCCGGGTCAGAAGCTGGGAAATATAGGACTCGGTCACGTTTGCCGCGTCTGCCAGATGCCGCTGCTCCAGACCAAGCTCCGCCAACTTCTCCTGAATCAACTGGGACACATCCACGTTCGGCTCCTTCCCGTGAAATTAACTAGAATCAGTTATGTATCATACATAATGAACTTGTATTTTAAATATACTTTACCTATATTAGTTAAGTACGCCTCGGCTCACCTCACTCCCAGGCGAAACAGATCCCAAAGGAGAACCATGCCAATGACCGTTCGTCCATTGCACGACCGAGTGTTGATCAAGCGGATTGAAGAGGGAGAAACCGTAAAAGGCGGAATCATTATCCCCGACAGCGCTAAAGAAAAATCGCAGGAAGGTGAAGTGCTTGCCACAGGAAGCGGCAAGATTCTCGAGAACGGCACCATTCTGCCCATCGAAGTGAAACCAGGCGATCGGATCATGTTCGGAAAATATTCCGGAACTGAAATCAAAATTGACGGTCAGGACTACATCATTCTGCGCGAAGACGAAATCATCGGCGTTCTCGCCGAAACCGGCAAATCCGTCGGCAAGAAATAGAAAGGCAGCCCCACACATGGCGAAACAGATCGTTCACGGCGAAGATTCCAGGCAGGCAATATTGAGGGGCATCAATGCCCTGGCGGACGCGGTTAAAATCACATTGGGCCCCAAAGGACGCAATGTCGTTATCGACAAGAAGTTTGGTTCTCCTCTGATTACCAAGGACGGTGTGACCGTTGCGAAGGAGATCGAATTGAAGGATCCCATGGAAAACATGGGCGCCCAGATGTTGAAGGAGGTTGCGTCCAAAACCAGCGATGTGGCTGGCGACGGAACCACGACGGCAACGGTTCTTGCCCAGGCCATATTTCGCGAGGGCGTAAAGACGGTTGCTGCCGGAGCGAACCCGATGGCGGTTAAGCGTGGTATTGAACGAGCCGTCGAAGCCGCGGTGGGAGAGATCAAGAGACTTTCCAGGCCGGTGAACGGCGAGATGATCGCTCAGGTCGCCAGCATTTCAGCGAACAGTGATTCCACGATTGGAAACATCATTGCCGAAGCCATGAAAAAGGTCGGCAAGGATGGAGTCATTACAGTCGAAGAGGCAAAGACCATCGAAACCACGCTGGATGTGGTTGAAGGCATGCAATTCGATCGCGGATATCTGTCGCCGTACTTTGTAACAGATCCAGAGCGGATGCAGACGGTGCTTGAGAATTGCGTCGTCCTGATATGTGAAAAAAAGGTCAGCACAATGAATGATCTTTTGCCGATTCTTGAGCAGGTCGCCAAATCGGCCAGATCACTCCTGATCATTGCCGAAGACATTGAAGGAGAGGCGTTGGCGACACTTGTGGTGAATAAGCTTCGCGGTACATTGCATGCAGCGGCGGTGAAAGCTCCGGGTTTCGGCGATCGACGGAAGGCCATGCTGGATGACATTGCCATCCTTACCGGGGGAAAAGCGATTACAGAGGACCTCGGGATTCGACTGGAGAACGTTCAAATTACAGATCTCGGGACCGCAAAGAAAGTGGTGATCGACAAAGACAACACCACGATTATTGAAGGCGGCGGAAAGCGCAACGCCATCGAGGGCCGCGTCAAGCAGCTTCGGGCGCAGGTGGAGGAGACGACTTCCGATTACGATCGCGAGAAGTTGCAGGAGCGACTGGCGAAGCTTGTGGGCGGTGTTGCAGTGATCCATGTCGGCGCGGCAACGGAAACCGAGATGAAGGAAAAGAAAGCGCGCGTCGAGGATGCGATGCATGCAACCCGCGCGGCGGTGGAAGAGGGCATCGTTCCTGGCGGTGGAGTCGCCTTTATCCGCGCCATTTCAGTGCTCGAAAAACTCAAACTCGAAGGCGATGAACAGATCGGTGTCAACATCGTGAAACGCGCACTCGAGGAACCGCTCCGATTGATTGCGGCGAACGCGGGCCATGAAGGTTCCATTGTGGTCGCGAAGGTGCGCGAATCCACTAAGGCCAACTATGGATTCAATGCCCAAACCGAGGAATACACCGACATGATTTCTGCCGGCATCCTGGATCCAGCCAAAGTCACCCGGTCGGCTCTTCAGAATGCGGCGTCTATTGCGTCACTAATGCTGACGACCGAAGCTCTGGTCGTGGCTATCGCCGAAAAGGAAAATGCGATGGCGATGCCTGGCGGCGGACCATCCATGTACTAAAAGCCGCTGGCCGATTTCCGAAATCGTCAGTCCCCGCAACTGAGACTCGTTCAGTGGCGGGACTGGCGATCGCCGCGCCGACAGCTCACTTCACAAGTAATGCGTGAACAACGAATCGCTTTGGCGCTGAACCAATGAAGTAAAACGGAAAACAAGTAATCAGCGTGAGTTCCGGACGGGCATGAGATTCAAGAATCTGCGTGTTATCCGGATCGACTGTTTCCATGGAGTCCACAATGTATTCGTAGGACTGACGCACTGTCGAATATCGAATATTGTCGCCGCGTCGAATATCTTTCAGATTTCGAAAAAACGTATCGCGGTGCGCTGCGATCGCAAAATTTCCTGCCGTGCCTGGCAACGGTGTTCCCGACACGTGTCCAGCGCCAAAAGCCAGTGCGTCATCCTCTGTCCCCTGAAGAACCATTACCGAAATACCGATACGTGGAATCTCAAGCTTCCCGACGGGGCCCCCATCCTGAAGCTCGATTTTCAATGCCGGATATTGCGCATTATTTCTCTCGAATTTCCAGACCTGATACCGCTGAAAGATTCCCGCATAGGCTACTGTCCCTCCCGCATATGCGATTGTCGCCAATCCTATCCATAAAAGCACCCGTTGAGCCAAGCGAGCAGTCTGCCGCATTGTTGCTTTGAGAGAAACCCTATGCCGGGCGGCGGCCGCTAATCAGTTGTATCGCCACCGATACCAACGCGAGCAAAAGGAGAATGTGAATGTAACCACCGATTGTGTAGGAACTCACCACTCCCAGCAGCCACGCCACTATCAAGATGAAAAATATTGTCCATAGCATTGTCGTATCTCCTGTTGTCTGGTCTTATTTGCGGCTGATCTCGGTTGCAGAGACGTACTTCTGCAATGCGCGGATGAACGGTCCCACCACACCCAGCGCGGATGCGCTCAGCTTGGCCGACGGCGCTCCCGCTGTAACCGCCTTGGTGCCGTACACACGCTTGTTGGCGTCATCGTCCAATCCAAGAACCGCACCATCCAGGGCGACTCCCGCAAACAGACCCTTCGATCGTGAATACGAATAGATTGCGGATTTCAGCAGGATATCGGTTCCAACTTCGGCATTGCGCCCAACAGGCCCCGCCGTTGCGGAAGCGTCTGCGCCGATTTTCAACTTGCCCTTCAGTAGCGGCAGTATGCCCTCACGGTTTGTAAAAACCATGACCAGGTCCGTGGCCTGAACGCCAAGCTGAAGCCCGAAACTTCCGCCGCCGATATCGATGAACAGCGGCGTTCCCCAGCTTCCATCCGCGTTTCGTTGCGCGACGAGGCCCTTGCCGTAACGGCCGCCAATTCCAAATGCGCCTTTGACGACGTGTGGGATAACAGCGATTCCCTGAGCCCGTTTTAGCAGCGCCTCAGGGACATCCTGATCCGGGGCAGACATGATTTCGCCCAGAACGGCTCCAGCGTTCGACGCGCGCTCAGCTTCGTCGGATTGTTCGGCTTTAGCAGTGGCGGTCTGCGTCTGTGCCGCTGCTGCGAAGCAGCTAATCGAAAGTACCGCAGCCGATATGAACGTGAGGAATCTTCTTGATCCCATGATTGTCCTCTTTTCTGTTGATGATTTGTTTGGAGAGGGGAATCTCGAATCTCTTCGGATTCGTGTGTGATCAAGAGTGTGCTCGTGCTTTCGGAAAGAAGCTGTGTCTTTGTGCACAGCACGGCGGTGAAATCTGAGAGATCGTTGCATTCCGTCATTCGAATCCTCAGATATCCAAAAGACCGGGAGGTCAACTTTGATTATGCTCAATGTGGTTCTGGCGTTCTTGCTTTCTGTGATCGCTGCCACACCAGGCGGTACGTCCCAGATTCAACAGCAAGGCAAGCAGTAACTGCTCGTTCGATGAAGTCGAAGACCTGCTCGTAACTACCTTCAAAGTCGGATTTTGAAAAGCCCCCTTAAAGCACGATCGAGGATATATGGAAGATTCGGTAGCGTTTAGGCCTGCCTTCGCATTCTGGTATCAGGGAGCGCACATACGTATGGTCCGGGATCGGCTTTGAGCGCATAATCAGCACTGGCTGAACGAGATTCTTTTGGAGGCTTCCATTTTGTCCATGACGAAGAAGGCTGCGTCTCGCAGCGTGCTGCTTGCCGATCCGTATGTCGGTACGCTGCTTCAGGCGATTACTTCAGGCAAGAGCGTATTTAATGTGGCTAAAGGGGAAAGAATTTTTTCCCAGGGAGAGGACACAGACGCAATTTACTTCATTGAGAACGGTAAGGTGAAGATTTCCGTGATTTCGGGTGGAGGAAAGGAGGCAGTGCTCGTCATTCTCGGCCCGCGCGACTTTTTAGGCGAAGGGAGTCTGATCGGACAGCCCCTTCGGGTTAGCAGCGCTATAGCCCTTGAGCCGTCGACTTTATTCCGTGTCGACAAGGTGGCGATGCTTCGCGCATTGTCGAATCAGCCTCAACTCAGTGAAAAGTTTATTGCCTTACTGCTGGTTCGCAACATCGACCTGGAAGCTGACCTGTGCGATCAACTTTTCAATCACAGCGAAAAGCGATTGGCTCGTGTGCTCCTGAAACTCGCTCGATTGCGTCAACCCACGTTCATGCCGGACGCGAAGATCCCACTGCTCAGTCACGAAACCCTGGCGGAAATGGTTGGTACAACCCGCTCACGCATCACTCACTTCATGAACAAGTTCAGAAAAATGGGCCTCATCGATTACAACGGTGAGCTGACCGTGAGAGCCGAGTTGCTCACCGATATCGTATTGCACGATTGATCGGTTCTGTTCGCAATCACGCCAACGCCGAAGACCCTGTGGCGGCCTCCACCGCCAAGTGTCCACAATTGACCAGCTATTCCGATTTCTTCCTTATATTCTCCCAACCGTTGCCAGGAAATATCCACCGGGAGAATTCTAATGAACCGTCAACTCAAAATTGGATTAGTCATCATCTGCATCGTGCTCTTATCGCCCCTAAGCTACGCTCAGAACCTTCTTAAATACCGCGATTTTGAATTTGGAATGAGTGTTGAGGCCGTCCTGAAACAGACGAAGATGAGTGCAACAAGTCCCAAAACAAGCTACGCCGAACCGGATCTCATTCAAACACTCGAGTGGAACAAGCAGGGCTACTTTTCCTCGCCGGGTGAAACCGATCCGGTGCAAAACCTTCGATTTGATTTCTACAATAATCAGCTCTTCAAAATCACAGCGACCTACAACACCCGGCAGCTTGAGGGCATGACGACATCTGATTTGGTCGATGCCATTTCAAAGATTTATGGCTCCGCCACCAGCCCCGACGAAATCGTCGCCGTGTCGCTTTACTCGGGATTTGAAGTCCGCCAGAAAGTCCTCGCGCGCTGGGAGAACGGAGAGAGCACATACAGCCTCTTTCGATCCTCCTCGGTGGGGGAATTTGGACTCGTAGGGTCATCCAAAACACTCGAGCGCATGGCGTTGCTTTCAATACACGAAGGTGAGCGCCTGGCTGCGCTGGCTGCTCCGCAGCGAGAGAGCGAACGACGGCAAAAACTGGCCGAAGATAGTCGCGTCCAGGAAGAGAAGGCACGAACCGTCAATAGGCCCAATTTCCGCCCTTAAAAATAACGACATCAAAGCAATACCAATGCTGAATCGCTGCGAAGCGTGAACGCTACGCCTTCGCAGTCAGGGCGCCACGCCGTATCATGATTGACTCCGCTGAAGTGTCCGGCGTAATTGCGGAATCCTGAAGAATTTCATCCACTTTCGCAAGCAGTTCGTCCAAACTAAACGGCTTTCTCAGGAAATGCAATTGCCGGGACAAACCTAGTAGCGTCGTGCCCCCGGAAATGAACAACACCTTCGCGTTCGGGCGATCGCATAAAAAGCGCTTGGATGCTGTAACACCATCGACGCATGGCATCTCCACATCCGTCAGCAGAAGGTCGATGTTACCTTTATGGGCATTGGACAACAGTAGAGCCTCATTTCCATCAGCAGCCATCAGTACTTCATAGCCTTCATCGTCAAGAATCTCCCGAACAGAATTGTGAATTGCCGACTCATCATCGGCGACGAGAATTACTTTACGAATCTTCGTTTTCTCAAGTTGACTTGACGAGATAGTCATCAATCACCTCTAACCCATAATCTCCGTGCGGAATCACGGATTGCCGAATACATTTGGCAGTGAAACAAAAAGGTAGATTCGCAAGCCGGCAAATCGAACAAAATCACGACGAACGAATCCGAATTTGGACGAATTGTCTCTCGGCAATGGATGACTGTCTGTTCAGTATTGCACCGATCTGGTCTTGTTATTTTCGACCTGCGGATGCGAGCTGTGGAAGATGGGGCTGTTGAAGTGTTGCTACACGGCCACAGGAGGCGGACTGGAAGTGTCCGGTATTTCAGGAGAAGGCCGCTGGCCCGTGACAATTCGGATGGTGCGGCTCTTACCGTCGTTTTCGAGCCGGATGTCCTGTTGCGAAAATTCACCGCCGTTTTCGACTTCGATTCGATATTCCGTCTGGCCATAACGGAATGTCAGGACATAGCCGGGCCAATCTTCGGGAATGGCGGGTTCTATGGACAGGCCGTTGCCGCGGAGCTTGAAGCCCAAAACCTCTTCCAACCAAACCCTGTACATCCATCCTGCCGAACCGGTATACCAGGTCCAACCGCCGCGTCCCGGCTGGCTCTCCAGAGAATAGACATCTGCGGCTACGGCGTAAGGTTCAGTTTTATATGTGGCACAGTCTTCTGCGGTGCGGGCAAGCTCGATCGGATTCAGCATCTGAAGGACATCCACAGCTCGCTGGCCGTCTCCCATTCGTGCAAACGCCATCGCGACCCATAAAGCTGCATGCGTATACTGACCGCCGTTCTCTCGAACTCCGGGGGGATAACCCATGATGTAGCCTGGGTGCGGAGTGGAATGATCGAATGGAGGGGTAAAGAGAAGGACGAGCTTTTCCTTTCTGCGGATGAGATGTTTTTCGACCGATGTCATCGCCTGAATCGCCCGCTCCGGCTCTCCCGCTCCGCTGATGATGGCCCATGACTGTGGCAGTGAATCGATTTGCGCTTCCTCGTTGTCCCGGGAGCCCAAAGGAGTTCCATCGTCGAAGTAACCTCGCCGGTACCATTCGCCATCCCAGCTCGTCTGTTCGATTGTGGCGCTCATCCGGCCCGCCCGGGCGCGGTACTCGTTCGCCAACTGAGGTTCGCCCCGGCGATCGCACAGACCGGAGAACTTCTGCCAGACATCGATGAGAAACCATGCCAGCCAGACGCTCTCCCCTTTTCCTTCATCGCCGACGCTATTCATCCCATCGTTCCAGTCTCCTGTGCCAATTAGTGGCAGGCCATGCGGGCCGTGCAATGTTGCCTTTTCAATCGCCCGGCGGCAGTGTTCAAACAGGGTCGAGTGTTCGCTGGATATTGGCGGACTGAAATGAATTTCACGTTCGTCTTCTTTCAACTGTGGTCCATCGAGGAAACTCACCATTGCATCCAGAATCTGGATATCGCCTGTGACCTCCACGTATTGACAGACCGCAAATGGAAGCCAAAGCAGGTCGTCCGAACATCGCGTCCGCGTGCCGTCGCCTGAAGGCAAATGCCACCAATGCTGCACGTCCCCTTCGACGAACTGCCGCGATGCAGCCCGCAGTATCATCTCGCGCGCGATCCCGGGCTCGGAGTAAACCAGCGCCAGTGAATCCTGCAACTGGTCGCGGAACCCGTATCCGCCGCTCGACTGGTACAGAGCAGAACGGCCCCAGATCCGGCAGCTCAGCGCTTGATAGAGCAGCCAGCGATTCATCATCAGATCCACAGACAATATCGGCGTCTTCACTTGCACTGTGGTGAGGAGGCGATCCCACCAGTGACGGGTCTCCGCAAGCACCTGCTCCACGGTGCCTGGATCGCGGTAACGTTCCACCAGGCGCCGCGCGTGTTCGACGTCATCCGCTTGTCCGAGCAAGATGATCACAGTTTTCTCTTCATGCGGACCGAGTTCGAATTTCGTCTGTAGCGCGCCACAAGGATCGAGACCTGTGCCCGTTCGATTCGAAAGCGTCATGCGCCGGAGTGCCGAAGGAGCTTCAGGGGAACCGTAGCGTCCGAGGAATTCCGTACGGTCGCTCGTATACGATGCGGCAGCGGGAAAAATTGCCGCAAATCCGATTCGGCGGCCGTATTCCCGATGATATGGATTGCGCGCAAATAAAGCCCCGCAGCTTGCATCCCAGGTGCAGGTGACGTGCATCTGCGTGGACTCGCGATTTGTGCCGAGCACGAACTCCGAATAGACCGTGACTGACAGGCGCCGCAGATTCGAAGACCAGTTCTTGATTTTCAGACGTTGGATGCGAATTGGATCCTGCTTATCGGCCTGCACCGGCACGTAGGTCAGCAGTGTTTGTTCCAGCGCGTGACTGTTGTGCTCAAATTCGGTGTATCCCTGACCGTGGCGCGCACGATAGGCATCCAACTCCCGAATCGGTAACGGCGTGGGTGTCCAGAAGATGCCGCTATCTTCGTCGCGAATATAGATGGCCTCGCAGGTAGAGTCCGAAATCGCGTCGTTAGTCCACGGCGTCAGGCGATTCGACTGACTGTTGCCGTACCAGCAGCAGCCCGGCCCGGATTCGCTGACAATTGAACCGAATGACGGATTCGCCATCACATTGATCCAGGGGAGCGGGGTGAAAGCATTCGGCCCCAGGTAAATGGCGTACTCGCGTCCGTCGGAAGTGAATCCGCCAAGACCGCTGAAGTAGGGAAGCTCAAGGAACGGTAACGGCCTGGAGGGTTGATCCGGAATTCTCCTGACCGGCGGCGTCAACAGTGGCGGCAGCGGAGTTCTCTCAGCTGGACTGCCAAGTTGATTCGACAGTGGCCCGCGTACAATACCGAGCGTTACCTGAGCGACAGTGAGAATCAAATTCAAATCTTCCTCAGAGATCTGGTCCGCTGTGCGAAGGAACACGCCGCCCGGCTGGTCCACGCCCGTGTGCAGTGAATGCGCTTCGATCAAACGCTTCAAATGATGGTGGAGCGGTTGATCATAACTGGCCGGCTCGCGATTCAGTATTACGAGATCGGCCTTGAAGCTGCGCAACCGCCAGTACGTATGGGCAACCAGTAACTCGCGTGCCAAAGCCAGCCCCTGCGAATCGAAAACCGACACCACAGCGATCGGCAAATCTCCGGAGATACCGTAGGCCCACAGCTTGGACTGTCCCTGAACATTCCGGCGAAGACGTTCCACAGGCGCTCGAAATTGATTGTTTGGGTACAGCAAGTGACTGGCGAGTTCGTTAAAACGGAATGCTGCATCGCCGTGAATGTCGAGGTACCGGTACTCGAGTTGCGCATGAGACCAGGCAATCTCAAAGGTCCGGCTGCAAATATCGGCGTCCTGATATTTGCCGATCAGGCGCATCAAATCATCACGCGACTCCGCCGCTGCAGTGACGAACGTGATCTGCCTCTGGCCCCGCGGCTCAAGCGGGAATTTCCGCTTGAAAGCGAACACCGGATCCAGGACAAAGCCAGCCGTACCCTCGGCGTACATCAAGGGGGCCTGCCATGTACGCCCCCTGCCAAGGAAAGCCATTCGATCCGTTTCATATTCGAACGATCCTTCCATCGGAGGGCTCTCCACAATGAATTGCGCAATCCATACGGGGCGGTCGTCGCTCGAACGAAGTCTTCGCCATGCCAGCAGTGCCCGAAGATCAGGAAGGGCTTCGGTCTGAACGAACATCTTGCTGAAGGCCGGGTGCGAAGTGTCCGCATCATGGGGTGCGAGGCTCAGCTCGGCAGCACTGACCAGTTCCATCTTCCGTCCGCGCAGACTATGGTTGGTCAGCGTGATGCGGCGAATTTCGACATCGTCTTCCGGCGATACTGTCACTTCCACATGGCACTCGATGCCGCGGCGGCGGCGGCGGAATTCCGCGCGATCGGCGCTGAAGACCACGGTGTAAGCCGGATCCTTCACGTTCAACGGCTGATGTGTTGCGGACCAGACGGAGTTACCGTCGTCTTCTCGCAGATAGAAAAACGTTCCCCAGTTGTCGCGAGTCGCATCTGCGCGCCACCGCGTAATATCGAAGTCGCGCCAGCGGCTGTATCCCGCACCGGAATTGGTGACGATCAGCGAGTAGCGGCCGTTGCCCAGGAGATGAACGCGCGGAACCTGGGTATCTTCATCGAGCACGCGATATGGAGGACTGGATGGCTCCGAGACGGGCCGGATCGCGGCATGATCGGACGGGCGATGAGCCAGCAGCGAAGGCTGTGGCGGTATACGCTCGAACAACAACGGCTCCACGGCTTTAATCCGGCTGTCTGCATGAAAACGGAGGCGCATGATGCCGCCATTCAATACGTTGTCGATTGCCATAAGGCTCATACCCTGGTGATGAGCCATGTAGGTGTACACGATTACGCCATTGTCGCCTTGCCGTTCCTGTTGGCGGCTGTAGTCCAGCGATTCGTAAAAGCCCATGCGCCCGTACATTCCGGCCTGTTCCAGTCGCTTGAGGTTCCGGATCGATTCGACCGGCTTTACCATCAATGCCAGCGCAGTGGCGTAGGGCGCCACAACGAGATCGTCCTCCAGTCCGCGCTTCAGGCCGAGCGATGGAACACCGAACGCCTGGTATTGATAGATGCGGTTGATGTCGAGGCCGCTATAAGCGGATTCTGAAATTCCCCACGGCACTTCCCTTTCGCGTGCATATTCCATCTGGCTTGTCACAGCCGCCTCACATGCATTTTCGAGCAACGAATTCCGATACGTGCGCGTGAACAAGAGAGGCATCAGGTACTCAAACATCGTTCCGCTCCAGGAAAGCAGAACCTGCCCGTGCGACGTTGTGTAAGGACGTCCCAGGGCCAGCCAATGCTGTACGGGCACGTCCCCTTTGGCAATCGCCACAAGACTGGTCAGGCGCGATTCGCTGGCCAGCAAATCGTAATGAGCGGAGAACGTTACCGGAGCGCCAACCTGATATCCAATTGCGAAAAGGCGGCGATCCGCGTCGTAAAGAAATCGCATGTCCATGGTCGACGCGAGATCCTTGCTCATCTGTGCCAGGCGACTCGCACTTCGGAGCATGTCTTCGGCAGCCGCACGAGACTTCTCAAATTCCTTTCTAAGATCCGCAACCCAGGTCTTGAGATGTTGGGGGAATAGAGCTTCATTGTCTGGAATGTGCAGAATTCCGGATAGTACGTCTTCCCCAAAACAAAGATCGTTCCAGGATGGCAGATCGCGAAGAAGCCGCCGGCGTTCCAAAATGGCGGCCTCTCCCAGTGGCTGAAGAAACTCGTCCGGAGGCGCCAACAGAATATCCGCCCAGTGCAAATAATGATCGAAGTAGTCGATCCAGTCCTGGACCTGTCTTTCGAGTTTCGTGAACCAATAGGTGCGTTCACTGGTTTCAGAAGTGCTCCAACGCAACGATTCCGCCAGTTTCCGCGCAGGCGGGGAAGCCATTCGGATTCGCTCCATAAGTTCGATACCAGACGATTCCCAATGAAACAAACCATGGAGAGTCTGCATGGGAACGATCGTTGTGTGATCTGGCGGAAAGCGCTTCCAAATGACTGCAAGAGTATCGGCGAGTCCTCGCAGTGCGGAGCGCTCCAGTTGTGGACAAGTTTCCATCTCCTGGCAAGCCTGTTCAAGCAGCCAAAGGCTGGCGATGAGATTTCCGCTGTCGACCGTCGATACATACCTGGGCTGCAACGGCTCGAGAGTCTGCGTGTTGTACCAGTTGAGAATGTGGCCTTCACAGCGCTCGAGTTTCTTGAGCGACTCCATTGTTGCCAAACATCGGCCAATCATCTGTTCCGGAGTCAGGAACCCGAGGTCGCGCGCGGAGACGGCGGACGTCAACCACATACCGATATTCGTGGGCGAGGTGCGAGCAGCAGTTTCAACGCGCAATGCTTCTTGAGAATTGTCGGGTGGAAGCCAGTTGTGTTCCGGGCCGACGAAATCATCGAAGTAGCGCCAGGTCTCCCGCGCGACACGACGGAGATAGTGCCGGTCGGCGATGTCGATCTGTTCCAACTTTCGCAGCGCTCGGCGTTGCCAGCCGATCCAATACTGAACTGCCGGAGCAGCCATCCAGAGCAAGAGAAAGGGCGACCATGCCAGTTCCCAGAAGACCCCCCGAATGTCCAATGCCAACAGGAAGACTCCAGCCAGCACAGAGATGAGAATGAACTGCGCCCGGTACACATCCAGGTGCGTGGCCGCAGCGAGGTGCGACATTTCTGCAGTCTGCCACTCCAGGAGGTGGCGTCGGCTGACGCGCAGCCGATAGCAGGCGCGAACGATAGCGTCCAGTGCCAGGTATGCCTGATGGGGTAAGAAGGCAGCCACCACCACAGCCCTGTTGAAGTCGGTGCTGGCCTCGTGCAGGGCCCGGATATCTCCTGTCCACCGCTGCGCCAGCCGCCGCAACAATTGAAAAGAGAGGGGCACAATAAGACCGAGGACGACCAGAGTGCTGGCGACAGCCGGCGCTACATTGAAAACCCAACTGCAAATCAGGAGCATCAGGACAGCTGGCGGCAACAGACTACGGCGAAGATTGTCGAGGATCTTCCACCGGTTGATGCAAGTCAGTGGATTCGGAGCTCGCGCCTGTCCTTTTCCATCCGGAACTGGGCCGCCAATCCACGTAGCGATCTGCCAGTCGCCCCGGATCCAGCGGTGTTGCCGTTTGCTGTAGCCTACATAGTCATAAGGGAATTGTTCGAAAATCTCGACGTCAGTAGCCAGTCCGACGCCGACATGGGCTCCTTCAATAAGGTCGTGACTGAGCAGCCGCTGTTCCGGGAAACGTCCGTTCAGGATCTGATGGAATGCTCGAACATCATAGATGCCTTTTCCATGGTAGATCCCTTCGCCGAAAACGTCCTGATACAGATCCGAAACGGCCTGACAGTAGGGATCGCTCCCGCGGGCATCCGTAAACAACCTTGTAAACCGGGTTGCTGTCGCCGATGGCAGTGTGATACTGACACGCGGCTGAATAATGGTGTAACCCCTTACGCGCCGTGCATCATTCGTGAGCTCCACCCGGTTTAACGGGTGCGCGATCGTTTCGATGAGTTTCTGTGCACTACCGTGAGGAAGCTGGGTATCGGCGTCCAACGTGATTACATATCGAATGTCCACCGGCGCTTTCCCTGCCTGCAAAAGATGTCCGCTGTCTTCGCCATTCAGAAGACGGTTGAGCTCTTCCAGTTTTCCGCGTTTGCGCTCCCATCCGATCCACCTGCGCTCTGTTTCGCACCACATGCGAGACCGATGGAATAGGAGGAACACGTCATTGCCGTAGCGGGCATTGAGTTGTTCTATGCCTTTCATCGCCAGTCCGAGCAACTCGTCGTCTTCGGGCATCTCACGTTCTTCTGCATCGGTGAAGTCGGCCAGCAGAGCGAACCACAGGTTCGGCAGTGAATTCGCCAGGTAGCGGACTTCCAACTTCTCGATCTCACCGTGGACCGAATCGGGAGTGAGAAACATCATTGGAACCACAACCAAAGTGCGGCACTCCTCCGGTATACCCTGCTCGTATGACATTTTCGGAAGAGCGCGTGGAGGCACAAACCAGGTTAAAAAGCTCTGTACCAGATAAATCGCGAGTTCGCTGGCGGGAAAAAAGGCGAGCACACCGAGAAGCAGGAGCATGACAGACGAATCTGCTCCCTTGGAGTGCGCCGTAAGCAGGAAGGCCACGGCAATAGCTGCCGTCAGTGTTGCGATTCCGCCCAGGTACACCCGGCCGGGATGCCGGTACAGGAACCTCAATCGCCGCTCGCGCCATGACAACCGCCGTCTTACTTCTCTTTCAAGCTCCGACAGTCCCTCAGCAAGCAGGTAGAAGGCGGTGCATCCCTCACGTCTGCCTTGCGCAGAGCGTTGCGCCAAACGGACCACAAGGCGTGCCACTGTCAATTCGGAGGTTTTGGATTGGCGGGCTGTCTCCTCGACAATCTGCCGGCATCGGTCGCGCGTGGCGAAGTCGCTGTGGGCGTGAGTGCCGGAAGGATCTTCACGCAGGATTGCTTCCATCCGGCTTACAGCCTCGACGATCTTCGGATACTGCAGTTCGGAAAGTTGTCTCAAACTTCCAATGGCCGCCGAGATGAACACCAGGTCGCTCGCCTCTTCGGCATGTTCGCGCAGATTCATGTCCGCTATCGGAAAACCGGTTTTCGCTTCGATCCATTTCTGAAGCGGCGCCAGTGCGGGCTCTTCCTTATGCAGTTGTTCGCCCAATCGGGCGATGAAATGGGGTGTCAATTCATCACCGCCGTGATCCAGTTCAGCAAGCATCTTCTCGAATTGTTCGGAACCGCGATGTGCGGCGTTCACCAGACGGTTCGCCCAGAAATCCGCCATTTCCTTCTGGTGCTGCCGTATGCTCGCCACCTCTGACAATCGCCGCAGTCTCTGCAAAAGCACCAGGCGCAGCATCAATGGGAATACCCACAACTCGGCAATGGTCAGGGCTTCGTGCTGCTGATAAGCATCGAGATAGGCAACGATACTCTCTGGCGACACCCGATAACCTGTGCGGGAAATCAGATCCGCGGCGATTTGGTAAATCCGGAGGGAAATCGCAGAATCGGTATTCGCAAGTACAGGAAGAATCTTGTAGTGATTGTCGGGCAGATTGTGCCGAATCTCGGCAATGTGCGAGCGGATCAGGTATGTGTTATCCAGCAGCCACTCTGCTGAGCGGGTAGTTCCGTAATCCAAACGTGCAGCTTCGCCAAGATCCGAGCGTGCCAGTTCAATTGCAGTCTCGTCCTCCCGAAGGATTGGCAGCAATGGCCGTGCTCTGGTGGATGCAGCCGGTTGGTGAGAAGCAGCCAGTTCTGCGGCGCAGGCAGGCAAACTCGCCGTCGTGACGGGTTCTCGCGAAGGTTCATCGGACTGTCTGGCAGAATCCAATTGCAAACCCGGCCGAATCGCGAATACAAAAGGATGCGCCATGCGCCTTAGCGTTTCGATGGCATCTGCCGTTCGGTCTTCCTTTGTTTGGATGACGACAAGGCTCTCTCCAGGAAGCACGATGCTTCCATAGGCCCGAAGCAGCTTTCTTTGCAGTCCCGGTCCCCACCATGCAGTGCCAAACCAGACGATTGAAAAGCCGAATAGCATCAGGAGGACCAGGCGCCATGGATCCCCACCGAAACGACCACCCACAAAAGCGAAAACGATCGCCAGAGCGATTCCACAGGCGGCCCGTAAATACGGCGACAACCCCGCATACGGGATAGTGAAGCGGCCGTCTTCAGCTCGGCAGACAATTGCGGACTTCCGAAAGTGCTTCTTTCGGACTTCCACCAGTGCTTCCTCGGCATGTTCCACGCTGTCGTAAAACCCGAGGACCAGCCTCGATAGCCGAGACTTAACTGTCATGAGATGGGACGTCGTCACAAATCCATAGTCCCACTAATCACGAAGCCAGACCAGCCCTGTGGTGCGATCCGTTGAAAATGTATGAATGTGAGCCAGCGAACAACCAGGTTCGTGCGAGTGGAGACCATTATCGTCAGGTGAACTGCTTTTTGCAGTAATGGTTGTCGGCAGCTCGCACAGCATTTCATTTCCAAATTCGCGACAGAACTCGAATTCTCCAGAAATCAAAATGCAGATATCTGTCCACGACTCAGTGTGATTTCACCTGTGGGGCAAATTTGGAAATGGTTTAAGAGCTTCTTTCAATCAAGCCAGATCAAAGTGACTCATTGAGTGTTATAGCTAAACGGAAACTGCCGATCTGCTGCGTCGAAATTATCCCAATCAAAGTAGGCGCCTGCTGTGCAAAAGTGCACACGACGGCAATCGCCAGCCGCTGCAATTCATCTCCGGCCGCTATTTCCAAAACAGCGATCGCAGGGTGGGACATTTTCTTCCCAAAAGGTTGTCGAGAGCCCACACTTCCCTGTTGGTATCTTTTAGATCATTTGAACCGCGAGCAAGAGCCCGTAGGATGGCAACATGAAAGCCGCCCTGCTTGCGCTTGCGATCTTTGCCTCAGTCGGACTGCGCTCCCACGTACTACCCGGGAACGATGACGCCCAGCGAAGCGAAAGTCATTACGGTGGCGCAAGGGTCCGTGCAATCCGAAGTCGATTTTGTCCTTCTGCGAGGCGTCGGCGTAAAGCTGAGCGGGCGTGTGATCCTGGATCCCAGACAGCAACCTTCACCAGGCCTGCGACGCATCCTTCTCGCACGTGGCGCTCCGTTCATTGCAGAAGTCCCCGTTAACGAGGATGGAACATTTGAGTTCGTCCGCGTGCCGCCGGGCTCTTACAGCGTCGTGATTCGCGGGGTCGCCGCATTGACAAGAATTCAGGTCGGCGAAAAGGATGTCACCGGGCTTGAATTGCAAGTTCCCCTCAGATTCGAAGTGACCGCAAGGATGGTTGTCGAGCTTAACGGACCTTTGCCGAAAGGGCCCCTGGGTGTGTTCTTTGAAGGAAGCGACTTGCGGGGAAGTCAGGCGCAATTCCTAAGCGACGCGCCCATCAAAATACTGTTCCTTGAAGGTATCTATCAGTCGCGGCCGAACGACGTCCCCGAAGGTTACACCGTAACCTCGATAATGCGCGGCTCACTCGACCCGATGAAAAAGCCGTTGAAGATTCCATCCGATGACACTGCAGAGATCATCGTAACGATCAAGAAACAACCTTAGTACGTCGACGGGACCACAGAGTTGTACCAACGGTGTCAAGGAGTGAATGAATTCAAATTGAGCGACTGTAGGGACGGTCTATGACCGCCCACAATTGAGAGGCCTGCAATCCTCCGAATTGTGGGCGGTCATAGACCGCCCCTACATCTTCTACGACCGTGCTTGCAGTCTCTAAAAGCTCGCTTTGATTCCAAACTGTACCCGCCGCGACTCGGTGCTCGTTGACGTGATCCTCCCGGCTGCAGCTGGAACATTTCCGGCGCTGTCATAGATCGTCGAGTTCGCCAGGCCCAGATTGGTGTGATTGAGTGCGTTAAAGGCTTCAATTCGAACCTGGGTGACCACACCTTCAGAAGTACGGAAGTTCTTAACGAGTGAAAAATCCACGGTGGAAATTCCGGGACGCGTCAGAGTGTTCCTTCCTACGTTGCCGAGAGTGCCCTTCGCTGGGAACGCAAAACATTCGGTTTTAATGAAATGGTCTGGATTTCCGGGATTTGTCTGCGTTTCGCAGCCGGGGCTCAGGATCAGATTCGGCGGCTGACCGAGCGCCAGTCCCGTCGTATCGGTCAGACTGCCGCCTCGATCGTTATTGAGCGCAACGGAAAACGGAAGTCCGGACTGGACTCGTACGATTGAACCGAGTTGCCATCCTTTGGCTACCCAGCTCGCGACTCCGCTCGACGTCTTCGCAATCGGAAGCTGCCACACGGTGCTCAGACTGAAGTTGTGCCTCATATCAAAATTCGACAACCCGCGGCCGAGCCCCGGAAGCAAAGGCGTGGTTAGAGCAAGCGCGCCCGAATATCCGGTATTGGCAGCCGTCGACGCGGTCGAAGATGCAGTATCGATGCTCTTCGACCAGGTATAGGCAGTCTGCAGGTGGAATCCCGACCGCCATGATCTTTTCACACTTGCCTGAAGCCCCTGATAGTACGAATCGCCGTTCCAGGTATCGGTGGTATTGATCGTCGAAAAGTTCGGATTCAGCTTTGGCTTGCCCGCCGGAAAAATCCATGTGCCATCCGCCTGCTGCTCAGGAATAACGGTGTTCATATTGCGCTCCACGATCGGCAAATGAATTCCCCGGGAGGCCGTGTATCCGACATCCGCAAACCATCCGAACAATTGACGCTGAATATTGAGATTCCACTTCATGCTGTACGCACGCGCCGGCTCGGGTTCAATGTAGGCGGTGCGAAGATCCGACGGTTGCAGGGCCGCAAACGCTGCCTTGGGATAGGACCCCACTGCCGGGGCCAGCGTCACACCCTGGACGAACAACGGAAGAGAACGGGTAATCGGCGTATCGAACAACCACACCAGCGGCAGCGAGTCGAAAATTCCGAAACTGGAGCGAATGGAAGTCTTGCCATTCTTGAAAGGGTCCCAAACGAGGCCAACTCGCGGAGCGAAGTCTCGCAGAGATGGGTTGCGGTCGAGAATCTTTCCGCCAACTGTCACGGTAGTATCCGTAAGATGCTTCAGTAACGCGACCTTGTTATTGACTTCCGTAGGAATGGTCACGAACTCGTAGCGCATTCCCAGATTGAATGTCAGGTTCGGTTTGAAACGGAAATCGTCCTGGATATAACCCGCCAATAGCGTCTGTCTCAAACCGCGCCTTGTGTCTGATCCGGGATATAGCACGGCAAATGTTAATGGCTTGTTGGTAAGAAAACCTGGTATTGAACCGAAACTGAACGTGCCACCATTCATGTTCGGGATATCGAAGTTGTACTGCATGCGTTCCATGCTGCCGCCGACCTTGATCGAGTGGTTTCCCTTCGTGATGTACAAGTTCTCGTGGACCTGATACGAATTGAAATAGAGCAGATTGGCGTTGACCGCTCCGGGACCTCCACCAGGAATCGAGATGCCGGTCACGGACGTCACTCCAATATTTTGCGTGGGTGTGAACCCGAGTGAAGAATCTTCCAGCAAAGGATTCATCACCGAAATAATCTGACCATCCAGATTCACCGTGCGATAGAACCCTACTCGTGCGACGTTCAGCAATTTTGGACTGAGGATGCTGGTGAGCTCCAGCGAGACCATTTGCCGCCGCGATGTTGTTGCCGTCACTTTGGTGAGTTGGGCGTCGGGCGAATTGGAATCGGCGTCGTCAAAGAAATAGCTGCCGTTCAATATGTTCGTTGCGGAAAGCGAATGATCGACCTTGCCAAGAATATACTTTCCTTTCGAAAGCTTGTTTGTCGGAGCGATGAACTGACCCACATCACCAGCACCCAGCAGTGGGCCATTCGGCAACTGCATGAGGGGAAGAACGCGCGCAATCGCAGGGTCCACCGTTACCGTGCCGGTCGAAAGCAATCCCAGACGTGCATTGGGTGAAAGCACAGTGGAGGTTGAGGTGCTTGCCAGGAACTCTCGCACACCTTCAACGTTTGCGAACCAGAACGTGCGGTTTTTGACCAACGGCCCGCCAATCGACGCACCAAACTGATGCCGGCGGAATGGTGGAATCTTTCCGGGACCATCGAAATGGTTTCTGGCATCAAGGGCACTATTGCGATGGAAATAAAACATATTGCCGTGAATCTTATTCGTCCCGGAGTTCGTGACCGCGTTCACAACAGCGCCGGTAGAGCGCCCATATTCAGCAGAGAAACTATTGGACACAATTGAAAATTCGCGAATCGATTCGACTCCCAGATTGGTGCCCAGCATATTGCCCGGCGTGCTGTTCGAGTTGTCGTTAATGCTGATTCCGTCCATCCGGAAGTTGTTTTCGGATGGCCGTGCTCCGGAAACAGTCAGACTCTCGCCGTTCCCGCTGCGTCCTCCGGCTCCTTTACTATTGATTGCTGCAACTCCAGGCTCGAGGGTGGCCAGCTGTACCCAATCGCGGCCATTCAGGGGCAATTCACGAATGGCTTCGCCTTCGACAGTGCGATTGACAGTGGACGCTTCAAGATCGACCGTCTCTGCCGCCGCAGTGACATCGACGGTGTCGGTGGCATTCTCGACGCGCAACTGAAAATCTATGGCGACTTCGCTGCCCACATTCACTTCGATGTTCTTTCTCAGGCCAAGCGCAAATGAAGGGATTTGAGCTGTAATCTCGTAAATGCCCGGCTGCAGGTTTGCGGCGCTGTAGGCGCCGGTCTCGCTGGATTGAACTGCTCTCGTAATGCCAGTGGCACTGTTCTTAATAGTGACTACGACGCCAGGCACAATTGCTCCCGCAGTATCGGTGACCCGGCCAAGGATCGTTCCTCCAGCCGTCTGCGCAAACAGTCCTGAAGCTGAAACATTCAAGAAAAGGATGAGAACAATCCAGGTATTCCAGTTTCTGTGTGCTGTTCGTTTGACTTCCATATACCTCTCACTTTCACGTGTAGTGCTGTGTTTCTTGCTGAAATTCTTGTGATGGCACATTGACGTGGCGTTCGGAAGATTCGCCGCCCGTTCAAATACCAGCCTCAAATCGTCAGAGGAATCCAAAGGAGTGACTGCAAGGTCACGAAAGAACAACTCGAAGGAAAGGTCAGACTTGGATGCTAACTCACACGGTTATGATATCGAGGGCAGAATACGTTCGGCTCTTCTTTGAGTCAACGGACAAGAGTGTCTGCATTCGGTGTATTCGGAGACGAAATTGTTTGGGCGGAAGGCCCTGGAACGGGAGCTTCCGATTCCGCTCATGCGAAGGAGGGGAATCGGAAGCTCCCGTTTCACATGTGGGTAATCGCCAATAAGGGTTACGGCTCACCTGCAACCGGTCCGAAATTCTTCGGCGGAACGCGATGATGCGTCGCTTCTTCATAGGCTGAAGCGGCTTTGATCAACGTCGGCTCGTTGCCCTGTCCAGCCCAGAACATCAGGCTGACCGGCATGGGATTGGGCAACATCGATTTCACCGAACCGGTGACCTCGCTATAGGTCTTCGTGTCGGCACTCAAAACATACTGCGGCTCGTAGTTAATCTGATTGTATCCAGCCGGCACATCGATTTCAGGAGCGCCAATCAGCGCGGTAAATCCCATGCAGCAACTGGCGGACGGCCGGTTGTTCACTTCCGGTTCTCCCGGACCGCCGAGCTTGTAGGGCGGAGTTGTCTGCTCCGGATTTACAAATGCATCGATATGGTTTTCCGACATGACTTTCTGGATCACCATCCGCATGACGGTCTGCATCTTGAGGTAACTGATCGAACTCTGGGAGTTCCGCGAATTTGGCGCCGACCCTTCGCTTGCGCGGGCCGGTTGAGCAAGCCGCTCCGACTTCGCGTTGGCTGTTAGGCTGGCCTGATCCTTGATTCGGGCGTCGCCCCGCTCACGAAGATATTCGTTCATTGCGAATCCGGCAGTCGTGTTGCTGTATCCGCCACTACTGATGCGGCGAAGGTTCACCTTGTCGGAAAGCGGTGCTTTGCCCCCCGCCAACGCAATCATGTAGTCCGTGCTTTTCACATCCCAACCATGGACCGCAAATTCCAGTTCGCCGGAACTCGTGGTCTGCGAGAAGAATTCGGGAACCACCGCCGGAAAGATTTCACGGAACGCGTCCTGAAAGGTGTATTTCATATTGGCGACAGCCGGGTCGTCGGGATACTTTGGATCGATGGATTCCACCAGTTCCGCGCCCAGCTTATCTCGCAATACAGATTTGATCTCCTGGTCCAGTTGATCGCTGATGGCCGCATCGTTCATCGTATGTTTGACCATGAATTCGCGGACCACTCCAATGCGCATACCCTGTAGTGGTTTGGAAGCGGCAGCTGCCGAGTTGACGAGGAAACTCGAGTAAGGTTCTTTCGGAATGATGCCCGGTGGAATCGCGGTAAAGATATCCTCCGGATCAAATCCCTTCACCGCGTCAAGAAGACGTACGGCATCACCGACAGTGCGGCAATGTATACCGGCACGATCCCCGGGATTCGAATGGCCCGGACCGCCATCCATCATGATTCCCTTGGTTCCGAGCAGATTCACGACATTATTTCTCGAGGCAGGTCCTTTGCACGATGCAGACGTTTGTTCGCAGATGGAACACGTCACCAGATTTGCGGAAACGGAAACTCCCGAACCATTGCTGGTACCACGGGGAACGCGTTCGGTATCGTAGGGATTGCAGGTCTGTCCTCCCCAGATGCCGTATCCCATATTTCCGTCGGGAAGAATCGATGCGGCGCTGTCAGCGCGTCCATTTCCACCGCCGACTCCAGTTGCCTTTGCAGTGGCGACCGCATAGATAATGGCGCCTTTCTCGCGCAGGTCTGCGATATCCGGCGAATCGGCTTTGGGAACATCCATGGCGTAGTTGATATCGTTGCCTCCGGTGGCGCGCATATCCTTGGCGTCATACCAGTTTTTGAGAGACATCACGACGCAGTACATTGGAAGCTTCGCAAGGTCCGGGTTGGTTCCATATTGCTTATCCAGCTCTGCCGCACGTTCCAATGCATCCGGCTGCTGGCGAAAACTTTCACACACCGCGGGACACGATTTCGGGAGAGGACCGGCAGAGGGCTTTGCGTCGCAGGTGGCCTTGCAGGTCACGGAACGTTCGCCGCGAATGTTCAGGGTTTCCAGAGCGTTCAACTGGCCGGCATTTGGAATTCCCACTCTCATGCCGAACTGCTGCTGAACCGTGGGATCCGAAATTGTCGGCTCCATCCGTCCCAATTCCATGGGCGGCCCGGTATATTTGTCAAAATTGGGAAAGACTTTGGATATCGGAACGGTCTGGGTCGGAAACTTC
Source organism: Terriglobia bacterium (assembly GCA_041481485.1). GTDB lineage: Bacteria > Acidobacteriota > Terriglobia > 20CM-2-55-15 > 20CM-2-55-15 > JBGPBY01. The sequence continues at coordinate 476 of JBGPBY010000009.1, read as the reverse complement.
AGCGGCGCACCGGCGCGAACGATGCCTGGGGCTGCCTGAATGGGCGCTCCATCCTTAGTCACCAGAGCAGTGCATGTGCCGTTATATTGCTTCGCCCGGTTTACATAGGCCTGAACAACTCCCTCGCAGGTAGTCTGACCGCTCTTGATGCCATTCTGAATATCGGCAATGGTGGCTTCCTCCAAATGAAACTGCGCCTGCTGCGCAATTGCCATTTGCGGAACGACGATCAGCAAAATGCAGAATTTGTGAATTACCGAAATCTTCATCGTTTTTGCTCCTGGAAATTCGGCCCGGATGTGACGGCGAGGTCACCAGTTCCAATTGGGGATTAAGACGTGGATGCTAATTCGAGGAGGATTAGCTGATCGGCGGCAGAATAGGCTCCCGGATATCTGGTGTCAACAGACATTAATGTTATGAGTAATAGTGGGGAGGCCCACTGTAGGCGCGGTCTATGACCGCGCACAATCTCT
>JBGPBY010000008.1:0-34145 GCA_041481485.1 Terriglobia bacterium | reverse complement strand
GTCCTGAAACTGAAGGCCCGTCCTCAACATGGCATTGGAATAAATGGGAAGGTCTTCGGGCATGGATCTACTTTCTCTCGCTGACGGCCTGTTTGGCTTCCTTATCCAGAGTCTTCTGGCGCGAAACCTCGCGCTTGTCGTGAAGCTTGCGGCCCTTGGCCAGCGCGAGTTCACATTTAAGTCTACCGTTCTTCAGATAAACGCGGAGAGGAACAAGTGTGAGCCCCTTCTCCACAGTCTTTCCGATCAGGCGCCGGATCTCAGATCGATTCAGCAGGAGTTTTCGGGTCCGGAGAGGATCGTGATTCGCGTAATTACCGTGAGAATAGGGGCTGATATGACAATTGAGCAGCCAGACTTCTCCGGATTTCACCAGTCCGTAGGCATCCTTGAGGTTGACTCGGCCATCGCGGGCGGACTTAATCTCAGTCCCCGTCAGTACAATTCCGGCTTCAAATTTCTCGAGGATATCGTAGTTGAAGAACGCCTGCCGGTTGACAGCGACGTCTTGGCTCACCTCGTCGCGGGAGCACCGGGCAATGTCGTGCCCAGCGGTGTTCCAAGGGGTTGGAACACCGGCGGAGGAGTGGATGGATTGCCTCCCTGTACCGGCGGAAGATTCAACGTGCCTGCGGACGGAGTGGGATTATTCGGAGTTGGACTGGCGGCTGCGGCCGGGGTTACCGTCGCCGGTTGAAACGGAGCCGCACTGGGAACTGGAAGAGGAGGATTGTCGTTGCGAAAGTCGTTATTATATGTCTGAACGGGCGCAGAAGTCGCCCCGGTGGAAGCAGTTACAGCCTGGGCACGATCGATGACATTGATACCCTTGCCGGGAACGACCGCATAATTCCAAGGCTGTCCCTGAAAACTTTTTCGGATCGCGGTATCGATATCCAGGCCTTCCAGACGGACACTGATTTTCTGATTGGCCAATTCCGGTGCGACCTTGGAAGTCATACCCGTGGCCTGATCCAACAGGTGAAGGAATCGCGTCAAGGTAATGGAATCCGCCTGAATGGAAACCTTTCCATCCACGACCTGAATTTCAGGCCCCTTGCCGGCCGCGAAAACGCTCGAAACCAGAAATAATGCCAATGAAATTCCCGCCAGAATTGTTTTCATGAGGACCTCTTCTCTGTTACAGAGAGACACCAAGAAGTATACTTCGGTTCACTTCCCGTCAATAGTGAGGAAAATCTGGAGAAATTCCAGTTTAAGCCCTCCAAATGACAATTGAACAGTGAACATTGAACAATGAACATTTCTTCGGGGAAATGTTCATTGTTCAATGTTCACTGTTCAATTGTCATTTGGAGGGCTTTATCTCCCCTTTCCTACTTGGCGCCCTTGCCGAAAAGAACGACGGGAATGGTCCTAAGCAAAATTTTTAAATCCAGAAGCAAAGACCAGTTGTCAATGTAGCTGAGGTCCAGCTTCATCCAGTCCTTGAAGCCGACCTGATTTCGTCCGCTGATTTGCCATAGGCAGGTTATGCCGGGCTTCATACTGAGCCGCCGACGTTGCCATCGCTCATAACGATCAACTTCCTGCGGAAGTGGAGGACGGGGGCCGACCAGGCTCATGTCCCCGCGCAGGACATTATAAAATTGGGGGAATTCATCAATACTGAAGCGACGAAGATATTTGCCCAGAGCGGTTATTCGCGGATCCTTCGAGGATTTGAAGACAGGCCCGTCCATTTCATTAAGGATTTCCATCTCATACCGGGCCTGTTCGGCATTATCGACCATGGAACGGAGCTTGTACATGGTGAACGGCCGGCGGTTGAGGCCGCACCGTTCCTGTTTAAAAAAGACGGGGCCGGGAGACGTCAGCCTGATTAGAATGGCACAGACTAGTGTGACCGGCAGCGTAATGAATGCAAATACAGATGCCATGCCAATGTCCATGATTCTTTTGAGAATCATCAGTGCTTCATTGGTCGGTGTCGTACTGAAGGATAGCAATGGTAGTCCATCAAATTGGAGGAGTTCCATTCGCGCAATGGAGTGCGGAAAAAAATTGAGAACGACCCGCGTCGTGACACCGAAGTCCTCGCACAACACGAAGGTTTCGGTAAATTCGTCCAGGGTTTCCTTTTCAGCAACGAGGATAAGTTCGTCAACCCCGCCGCGTTCCAGCAGGGCGCGAACGTCCTTTTGGCTGAATACTCCGAGAAACGCCAGTCCCCAGTCCCTGTGGGCTTCAATTCTCGATCCCAAATCCTGCGCGGCATTCCCGCTCCCGATGACGGCAACATAACGGACATCGAGGGCGCTATGTTTCTTAAGTTTTAACAGCAGAACACGATATGAAGTAAGCAGGAAATAGTTAATTCCGAGAGTGAAGAAGATCATCAGGCGGCTGGAGGCGTCCTTATTGGTATACAACACAAGCACCGCCATAACGAGCCAGGCAATCCCAATCGCTTTGGTCAGCCTCACAATCTGGTCGAACGGACGCATTCCCGGTTCGGAATAAACCCGGAACAAGGGTAGGATGACGGCCCAGGCCGGAACCATGAATTCCAGCAGCCAGAGATAGACCCGAAGTTCCATGACGTAATGTTCGGGCACGTAAAACTGAAGTCGGAGGAGATAGGCAAGAAAGAAACTGGCTACAGTCAGCACAAGATCCGCGAGCCACATGCTGACCGCAAAGATTCTTTTTCTTTGATCAATCATTATGAAAGCGAATTATAAACTCAAAATCCTCACCGTGCTCTTGATCGTCAGCCTGGCGGGATGCGCCGGCGGAGAGTCAGCGTTCAAGAGCGGCAACAAGGCCGAACTCACCAGGGATTTTGAAACCGCCATGGTGCAGTACAAGAAGGCGCTCGACCAGGATCCTGCAAATACCGAATACCGGCTGAAGTACGAGCAAAACCGTTTCGCCGCCGCCTTTGAACACTTCAAGAGGGGTAGGATGGCGATGGATCAGGGGGATCTCGACAATGCCCGTGACGAGTTCACCCGCGCCCGGGAAATGGATCCGTCCCACGACTTCGCCGCCCAGGAACTGGATCGGGTGAACGAACTCATCGCCGGACGAAAACCGGGCGCCCCCATCCAGGCGGCGCCGACTTTCGAAACCCTCAAGCTGGCTACACGGACGACTTCCTATCAGTCGGAGCTTGAACCCACGCTCAAGGGCAAAATCACTCTTAAACTGTCACAGAACACCCGGACGGCATACGAGACGATAGCCGAAATGGCGGGGCTCAAAGTGATCTTCGACCGCGACTGGAGGCCCACTCCCCAACAGGTCACTCTGGATTTCGAGAATGTCAGTATCTACGAGGCACTCGATATTCTGAACCTTCAGACCAAGTCGTTCTGGCAGCCGGTCAATAAGAACACGATTCAAATTATCGAAGACAACAGCACCAAACGGCGCGACTACGAAGAAGTCGTCCTTAAAGTGATCTATCTCACCAACATGACGAACGCCCAGGAAGTGAACGACGTCATGAACCAGATCCGGCAGAATCTCAACATCACGTCCATGACGGCGTATCCGGCAATGAATGCGCTGATCATCAGAGACTCTCCGGACAAGGTAGCCATGGCGGAAAAGCTGGCCTCCGCTCTGGACAAGGCGAAAGGCGAAGTCGTCATTGAGGCGACCATCATGGAAGTCGATCGAAGCCTGCTGAGAAACCTGGGAATTCAGCCGCCAGCGAGCGTTAATATCCCATTCGTGTCTCCCCCCAATGGTACAAACAACACCGCAGACAAGGCAGCCGCCGCCAACGCGACGCCGATTACGATTCGTGATTTGGGGCTGATCAATTCCGGAAGCTTTGCGATCAACATTCCGCAGTCGGTGGCCAACTTCCTGGCAACGAGTTCGTTGACCAAACTCATCGAGAGGCCCCAGGTTCGCGCAACCAGCGGCCAGCAGGCCTCACTGCTGGTGGGATCCAACGTTCCGATTCAGACATCGAATACCCAGCCCACTCTGGCTGGCGGATCCACGACGACTAACGTCCAATACACCAACGTCGGTGTCACCCTGACGCTTACGCCGTACGTTTTGTTGAACCGCGAGATTTCGGTCAGTGTCCTTGTAGATGTGAAAGCACCGGCAGGCGACAAACAAGTTGGAAACACGGTATCCCCCGTTTTCACGGATCGAAGCATTCAGCACGTGATCCGCCTGAAGGAGGGAGAAACCAACATCCTGGGCGGAATCATCAGTTCAACGGAATCCACTTCGATGTCCGGCCTGCCGATTCTGAAAGACCTGCCGGGACTGAAATACTTCTTCGGCAAGGAAGTAAAGAGCCATGACGACACCGAAGTCATTGTTATGTTGACGCCGCACATCGTTCATATGCCCGATATCACCTTCGACGACATGATTGCGATGAATGTTGGAACAGTGACAACGCCGCGGCTGCCTTCGCTGACCGTAACGGGTCCGAACGCCACCGAGGCTCCCACGCCGCGTCCGAGCACGCCGGCTGCCCCAACTCCTGGAATCGGCGCACCCGTTCAGCCGAATGCTCCAGTTCAGCCCAACGCCAATTTGGCGCCGGCCGTGAGTCCAACACCGGCATCGGCAACCGTTTCGTTTTCGTCTGCTCAGTCGGTGATGACAGCCCAGAAGGCTACGCCGCTGAACATCACGATCAGTGGGACGGACATTGCCGGGGCAGAACTCACATTGACGTACGATCCCGGTTCCATTTCGATCAGTCAGGTCGCAGATGGCGGATTCCTGAGTCGAGACGGACAGTTGATTGCTGTCGTGCAGACGATCGATTCCCAAGCCGGACGAGCGCACATCACAATCGAGCGTCCGCAGGAGGCCGCCGCTCTTGCAGGACAGGGGAATTTGGTTACGCTGACAATTATTCCGCAGAATAAGAAAGGGGACTCGACGCTGCGTGTTTCGGAATTCAAACTCCGGGATGGCCGCCAGGTTCTCCATAACGGAACAACAGTGGAGACAAAGATAACGATTCAGTAGAGAATCAAATGATCAGGATGCAGTGAAATGAAGAACAATCGCGGATTTTCACTAGTCGAACTCATCGTCACGGTAGCGCTGATCTCCATTCTGGTGGGGATGGCGCTGCCGCTGGCCCGAAACACGATTCAGAGGGAAAAGGAAAAAGAGCTTCGACAATCCCTGAGAGACATGCGCGCCGCCATCGACCGCTATAAGACTGCGGCCGACAACGGACAAATCATGGCGGACGCGATGGCGAATGGCTATCCGCCGGATCTCGAAACTCTCGCCAATGGCGTGGACTTGCTCAGTGCCGTCGGAAAGAAGATCTTTTTTCTCCGCGCGGTTCCGATCGATCCCATGAGCGAATGCCAATGCAATACCGACTGGGATCTGCGCTCGGATCAGGACGATCCGACCAGCGGATCCTGGGGTGGACAGGATGTGTTCGATGTGCACACAAAATCAAACGGGACAGCAATGGATGGAACGAAATATAAAGACTGGTAGTTCATCGGGCTTTACCATTCTGGAACTGATGATCGTCATGACCATCATCGCGATCCTTGTGGCGATTGCGATTCCGATGTATCAGTCCGTGCTCGTCCGCGCGAAAGAAACGGTTCTGATGGACAACCAGCGCGTGATCAACGAAGCCATCGATCAGTACACTGCCGACAAAAAGAAGGCGCCTCAAACCTTGCAGGATCTTATCGACGCCCATTACTTTCGCGAAATTCCCATCGACCCGATCACCAACTCCCGGGATTCGTGGGTGCCGAAAATTGACACCGGCGTCGCGTACGTTGATCAAACCGACAGCGGCCTGGGCAATGTCTGCAGCGGATCGTCACAGGCGTCTCTGGACGGAAGCACGTATAACACCTGGGGCCCGAACTGCCCGTAGGCCCCGCTCGTGTTCCCAAATCCTATGGAGGACAGGATCCGAAACTTGGATCGCCCAGCATATTCACAAAGAAGTTAAATTGGTTGCTGCTGGCAAGTCCGATAGTAAAGACAAATTTGCCCTCCTCTCCATTCGGAATGTCCTTCACCTCTGCCGGCACGGCGGGCCTTAGAATTGTGCCGACACCACCCAATAGGTTTCCAAAATTGTCGATCATCACATTCGGAGTGGACAGTTGGACCACCTGGAACGCGACGTTGCAGATGTTCTTGCCGCTCGCGTTCGAGAAAAGACCCCCAACTCGGAAAATGCCCGCCGGAGCGAACGGAAGTACAGGAACGCCTGCGTCTCCGGGACCGAACGAGCGGAATGATACGGCATCCAGCGACACCAGCGAATCGACAATCGGATAGAACTCGACGGCTCCGATGTCGCAACTGCGGGCGCCGTCCCCGTTGCCATCTGCCGGACGCGGACTTCCAAGCTGATCCGTGGCCAGTTCCGGATGGTTGACCAAATCGTTGCAAACAGTGTCATCGGCCGCATCGATCGCCGGGCTATTCGGCAACAGCGGAAAACGTCCCTGACCCGGTGCGCCTGGATCGGTATACGCATCCAACACACTTCCAACTTCTGCATCGGAGAGCTGCCGATCGGATGGTTGCATGGAAAGGCCGGGGCAGTTGCCCACAAGGTTGTGTCCGAGCGAAACAAGTTGGCCGACGCAATCGCGTCGAACCAGCTGTAACGTGTTATTCACGACAATTGAGTTTTGCAACTCCACAAGGGAGCGAGACCCAACTGAGATACCACCGGAAGCATTAAGGCTGAGGGCCACGCTGTTTGCACTGACTGTTGTATTGCGCAAAATGAGATGACTACTCCCCGTCGCCGAAATGGCTCCTCCGACTGTGGACGCACCATTACCCGCAATCGTCGAATTAATCACCTCGGCGATCCCAGGGTTTTCGATTCCTGCGCCAGAATCGCTAGTATTATGATAAATGGTGCTGTTGATCACGGTAAGAAGACCGGGATTGTAAATACCGCCACCAAAGTTGGGGAAGCCCGTATTCTCGCTAATGGTGCTGCCGGTAACGGTAAGTACTCCCGAGTTAGAGATACCGGAGTATCTGTTTTGAACAATGTTGCAATTGTTGAGCGTCATTACTCCACGGTTGCCAACTGCTCCTCCCGAATCGGCTCCTGCATGGTTACCGGAAACGGTGCAGCTATTGAGAGCAAGGAAGCCATTGTTCAGAATGCCTCCCCCGGGGGTATTGCACCCGCCTGTAACTTTCAAATTGGCAATCTGAACCGCCGCACCGGCTGCGATTTCGAACACTCTCCGAAAAGGCATGGGCGGAGGGCCGGGGCAAGCACTCTGGGCAAACAACTTCGCGTCTACTGTAAGTAGCGCCGCTCCAGGCCCATTGATCGTCAGATTCCCATTGATCAGGAGTTCATCTCCGGTCAATGCGATCGTCTGACCGCTCATGCTGGGTGAAAAATTGATAACGCTGTAGCCGTCCGGCGAAGCTGCCGCGATAGCTTCGCGCAAGGAACAGTCGGCAGGGTCACAGGACCCGTCATTGGTGTCGTCGGGTTTTGTCACGACCAGCGTTGTGGACGGCACAACCCGCACATTGTCCAGAGCCGCGCCGAACGAACCATTGTTCAGGCTTTCAAACGTCAGGTTCGTTTGTGCATCCGTCGCGGTGAACAGCAGAACCGGAGTGGTCCACCCCATGACGGTGCGTGTCGTCGTTCTGGATTCAAACGTGAAGTCCTGCGACTGGGTACCGACGGTCACACGCAGCTTCTTCACCGATGCATCATCGGGATTCCGCCCCATATCGAAAAGCAACGCATACGCCACCCCAGGGACTGTCAGAAAGGACTGACTGATCGCTCCTCCGGCAACATTTCCGTTTAACTCAACGCTGCGGCTGCCATTCGAGGCCGTCCAACCGCTGCCGACATAGGAGACGTCATTACGAGTAATCGTCCAGCCCGCGATGGCCGGGCTCCCCGAATTGAGATCGACGAATCCGCCAGAGAACGGGATCCCAGCTTCAAAGCTGCCGTTGGTCACCAGATTCACCTCGGCATATGTAGAGGTAGTTGAGCCCAATATGAAACCCAGGGCCAGAATTGTGAGAATGATCCAGCGAGACTGCTGTGCTGAACTTGAATTCGTTTCCATTTGAGCGATCATAGGATTCCTTTCCAAAGCATCAGTCGTAATTCGCGTTAGATTTTCCATGGTCGTTTCGGAGCGTTGCATTTTGAGTTCCCCGAAGAGTCGGACCAATTCACCGATGTTTCCTGTTGTTGAAAATGGGTCTCGCCGCCTGGGACAAATTCGGAGATCGATGTCTCATCGGCAATTCAGCACAAGAAGCCAAACCCGGAAAGCTTTTGCTGCCAACCTGGCAACCTTCGCGACCAATTCCCTTTTGAAGTGCCGTTTCGTCAGCGCCCGAGAAAGTACTTCAGGAAAAGGCCTGGGACTCGAACGCTGTGTGTGGCCACAAGCTGAAAAGGCCGCGCGAAGGAGGATTTCACGGCCGCCCGGCGGCTGGACATCGGATTAATTCCTGAGAGTATCGCCTGCCGGTAACCCCGAAGCTGGTCATGATCGAAATAACGTATTCGATCCCGAATCCGTTCCCGCGCCATAAGGTAGAACTCCTGCAAGTTGGCGGGGTCAGGAACTACCTTCAAAGAAGGAAACAACTCCTTATAGACTCGTCCTGCAAGCTGCGGCACAACATGATCCAGACATACTTCCTGCCAGATTTCTGGTGGAAGTGGCGCCTGCAACAATTGCTTCGCCAGATAGAGTCCCAGGTACAACATGCGCTGGCAGCCGATTTTCTTCGCCCGGGCCAATAACGGTCCCCACTCCAACCGAGTTTCACGTTGAAGCAGTTCTGCAACGTCACACACCCAGCGCAATCGCCCCCACAAATGTTTCGTGCCGTGTGCGCAAAGAATTAAGAGCATTTCGTGCGACGCCAGGTTGGGAACAGCCTGTCCGGCCAGCATCACTGTGCCGAGACAAGCTTCCATGGATTCCAAATCCAGACGAAGCTGCCAATATCTGGGAGTAAGTGCCCAATGAAGTTCCACAAAGAAGCGGTTGTCCTGGCGGGCGAAATCCCAATGATAGTGTGATTGAAGGCGGGACTTTTCTTCATCATCAGTAAGCTGCGTCCGATATTGGTGCGAGAGCAGAAGTTCTCTGGCTTTGTAGATGTCCTGCCGGCGAACCAGGATATCCAGATCCCCCGTCTGCCGCAGCGCACCGTCGCCATAAACCGAAGCCGCGAGGGCCGGTCCCTTAATGGGTACGACGGGTACACCGTGCTTACTAAATAAAGTCAGAAGCCTGACCAGTTCTTCGCTCAGCAAGGAATGCGTCAATGCATTTGCGAAGGAATGGCTCCGAAGATCTTCCAGGACCTTCGGTGGAACAGTCTCGACATCCGCTTTTCTCAGGCTGCGATACAGCAAAGGCAACACTCGATGGAACGATGCCATCTCAGTGAGGTATTTCCAATCGATCGGATGCCGGCACAATCCGCGAATCCGGTAGACCGTCTCAGAATCAAGTGAAGTTCGAGAACAGCACAGGAGGAGATCATCTTCGCGCCGAATTCCTTCGAGGATGGACAATCCTGCCTGAGTCTTCATCGCAGACGTTACTTCGTCGCGGGCTGTGCCAACTGGCGCTGACACAGTTCGTCCACCAGACTTAGAACGCTGCGGTCGGCATCCGCCGGATCGACCTCGAATTCTTCCTGCAGGCGTTCGCTGATCTGACGTAGAGTCAAATCTTCCTTCAATCCCTGCCAAACACGAGTCCCCGTGGAATTGAGACTGAAGTAAAGTTTGCTCTCCAGATGAAGCAATACGGTTTCCTGTCCTTCAAGCCGGGTATCGACTACTTCAGGGTGAGGCCGGATGTTTTGATCTAGTGAGACCATTACGTCTTCCTTTGCGAAGCTGCTTCTCCGCGTATCCATGGGTGACTGGGGATTTGTTTCAGCATTTCGATTTTGCCAAGATACTTCACGCAGTACCAGCACGGGAAGTAATCCAAATCGTCAAATTCACCATCGCGGATACTATCCCGTTTGTCGGCCAGGTAAACGTCGACTCGCCCGCGAAACCGAACGAGTGCTTCAGTCAGATTCATCGTTCGAAGATTCCCAATCAAGTCCGTTCCGGGTTTCGGTCCCGAATAGCCGGATAGTTGGCAGCAAAGCGTAAGGTTCCCATCACAATCCACATTAAATTCTTCCAATTCCAGGGGGCCGCACGGGAAAAAGGGAGAATCGCTGTAGTACCCAGGACCCATACCGATCGACAACGGAGAATCTTTTTTCACCTTTCGAATCTCCAATTCCGTTTCCCGGCATTCCTCGGGTGAAAGGTCAAGCCCGCGTCGTGCGGTATCCGCCGTGGGCATCAGGAATCCAAACCGGACTCCACGGCTTCCCAAACTCCGCCCCAAATCGGCCATTTCCTGAATCTGGTTCCGGTTTTGACGGGTGACTACCATGTTCAAAGTGAAGGGCAGATCGTTATAGACACAGACACTGGCTGCGCCCATCACTTCCCGGAAGGAACCTTTACCCCTCAAACCGTCGTGCGTCTGTTGCCGTGCACCATCCAGGCTGAACGTTACGCCTTTGAACCATTCCCGATATTTCAGGAACAGCGGATAGATTTCAGGAAAGGAGCTACCATTACTCACCAGACTGAAGTCATATCCCGCGCCGCAAACCCGCCCGATGATTTCGACAAACTCCGAGTGGAGCGTGGCCTCTCCTCCCGTAAAGCTCAAATGTTGAATGCCGCATTGCTTTCCTTCGTTCAACAATCTGTCGATCACGTCGAGCGAGAGTTCTGCAGTCCCCGCGTGGCGCTGGTCGTAGCAGTGGCGGCAGCGTAGATTGCAACGATTCGTCAGTTCGACAACAACGCGGGCCATGTGGCCTCCTTCGCATTCGCCTCAATCAGCAAACGCGTAATAACCGAGGCATCATCCAAAATGTCCCCTCCCGCACGAAGCTCAAAGCAGCGGCTTTGACCGGCCAGGTCATTTAGAATCTGAAACTGCTGCGGCATGGTCGTTCGATCGAACAATTGAGGACCGCTGCCTTCCAGAAGTTCCTTGACGACCACTGCCTGAGAAAGCGGAACAAGCGAACTGTGTGCTTCATGGACAATACGCGTGCGAATCAGAGTTCTGGGCACACAGCAAGAAGAGTGCTGACGGCCAAACAGAGTTTTTTCAAAACAAACGCGCCGTTTGTGTCCACCGGTGCGGTCTGCGATTTCTTCGTCTAACGGGAGATCGTTGTTTTTTGAGATTGTGCTGGAATCGACATAGAAATGCTTACGCAAGGCCAGCGCCTGCACCTGGTCATTAAATGAATGAAGCAGGAGGCCGTCATCGGAAAGATATCGCCAGCCATGCCGGATCAAACCAAGAGCCAGAGTGGACTTGCCGCTACCCGAGGGGCCAATGACCAGAACGCCATCTCCATCCGGAGCGATTAGCCCCGCACCATGCAGAGTAAAGTAACCGAGCGGACGTATCATCTTCAGTAAACCAAAACTCCAGAACTCCGAGCGCCGTTCGAGGGGTGCAGCAAAAAATGCCGGATCAAGCCAGGCATGTGCTTCCTGGGAGTCAGACGGAATTTGAAAGACCGAATCGGCGTATTGCAGATAGAAGGTGCCATCGCACTCGAAGAGTGTGAATCCATCCGCGTGGAACCGTTGGATCGCAGACAGCGGAACCGTCATGCGTTTGTCGTACAGGCGAATGGCCAGATGATGAAGCGGATTCTCCATCATCCGATCCAGTCGAAGCAGGGACAACTTTGACAGAACTGGCGTCAGTTGTGCGCGGAATTCCAGCTCGTCAGGCTGAACCTCTAACAATAAGTCATGCAGCGCGTAGAGTCCCATCCATGGCCAACTTGAACTTCAAAGACTATGGAGTGAAGGTGCCAAAGAATGCGCCGGTTACCTGCTCAAGTTCCCCGTGAGGCGTGAGCTTCGGCTCAATGAATGCGAGCTTGGGCTCTTTCCAGGATTTCTTCAAATCGGTGGGATCCTGGGATCGTGTCTGTTGGGTTTCGTAAGCTTCTTCTTTATTCACTGTGAACCTCCTGTTGCTTAATGTAACGACATTCTTCTATCGAACAGCTTCGGCAAGCGGGTGCGAATACACTGTTGCAAACTTTGCCTGGGGAGCGCGTTCTCCAAGCGGCTTGCCATTCAATGTCACCCAACTATGACCTTCAAAAACGGATCCGTTCTTCTGCACACCGAAATGAATCCTCGCCGGATACCCCATTCGATTCAACATGCGGTATAGGACAAGGGATTGCCGTAAACACGCCCTCGGAAAAAATCGATGCCGGAAAAATCGAAGCTGACACAATCTGGCGATGACCGCAACCACCCGGTCGACGTCTGGAAACCGTGTGACGTTAGTCAACGGACCACGCGCAGCCATCCGATTGAGAAGTCCTGGCAGGGAGTGGCACCGCAAGAGTATCGGCAACGTGCACAGCCACAGAGCGCATTTCAAAGCGAGCCAGTATCGGACTACCATCTGCAACGTCCATTGCGCCTTCGGGCACGGCGCTGAATATCCCAGGATTCGGTCGTTCCTCGATGGCGAAACACTATTGGGGCTGTAGACTCAGGTCAAGAAGAAATTAGGCAAAGGCCGCCACCCCCGGAGATCGCCTGAGGCGCCGTCAATCCGCGGTTTACCTGCCGACAAATGTCCGCCTTACGGCTGAAATCCCAAATCCGTCAGCCGGGATTCATCGTCGCGCCATCCTTTGCTGACCTTCACATGAAGCTCCAGGTAAATCTTCAGGCCAAAAAAAGATTCCAGTTCCTGCCTGGCGGCGGTGCCGATTTGCTTCAGCATGGAACCACCTTTTCCAATCACGATCGCTTTTTGAGAGTCGCGTTCGACGAATACGGTGGCAAAAATTCGATGCAGCTTTTCCCCTTCTTCGAACTTCTCGATAGCTACCGCCGCTGAATACGGCAGCTCATCCCGGGTCAGTACAATCAACTTTTCGCGGATGATCTCCGCAGCAATGTTCCGCTCCATCTGATCACTGATTTGATCTTCCGGGTAGTGCGCCGGGCCCTCCGGCAGAATCCTGAATAACGCGGCAATGTAACTCTCGAGGTTTTCACCGGTACGCGCAGACACTGGAATCACCTGTTCGAAGTTCATGAGTTTGCTGTAGCGATCGATCTGAGGCAGCAAGTCCTGTTTTTGTATCTTGTCGATCTTGTTGAGGAGCAGGATCTTTGGCAGCGATGCGGACTTCAAAAGTTCCACAGTGTATTCATCTCCACCGCCGAATGGAGCAGTACAATCCACAAGCAGAGTCAGCACATCGACATGACTCAGTGAGTTCCTCACCATTTTCATCATCCGGTCGTTCATCCGGTGGATCGGCTTGTGAATGCCCGGCGTATCCAGGAACACAATCTGACCTTCGGGGCGCGTGACGATACCTCGAATCACGTTACGGGTGGTTTGCGGCTTGTCCGTCACTATAGACACTTTTTGGCCGACGAGGTGATTCACCAGTGTGGACTTTCCGGAATTGGGCCGGCCGACGATGGTCACGAAACCTGAACGAACAGATTCAGGCATTTTTCTGTTTCAGTTGAGTGGCGTCAGTGATCTGTGGAGAAAGATTTCGCATCCGCAGCCGATGAACTCGCCGGCGATCCGCATCCAGAACCTCTACAGAGATGCCGTGGTGCTCCAGCTTTTCGCCACTGGTTGGAAGCCTGCCAAACAGTTCTACAACAGCGCCAGCTACCGTGGTGCATTCGGTGTTTTCGACAAACGGCATTCCGAGAACTTCATCAAGGGCACCGAGCTCCATACTGCCTGGAACGATAAAAACTCCCGGACCCTCTTCGGTGATCTTTTCACCGTCGGAATCCCGATCATGAATATCTCCGAGAATTTCCTCGACAAGGTCTTCCATGGTGATAAGGCCGGAGATCCCTCCGTATTCATCGACAACAAGAACGATCTGGTCGCCTTTGTCCTTCATCTCATGCAGCAAATCCGCTACGGACTTTGTGTCGGGTACGAAGTGAACGGGATTGACCAGCGGCCGGAGGGTCTCCAGCTTGTCGCCACGCTGCCACAATCTCAGAATATCGCGCTCATGGATGACACCTTCGATGTTGTCGAGATCATCCCGGTACACGGGAATTCGAGCGTGACGCCGCGAAATGATCATTTGAACCAGTTTTTCCAGGGGCGCGTTGATGTCGACGGCGACAATGTGGGTTCGCGGAGTCATCACTTCGCGTACAACTTTGTCCCCAAATTGCACAATCGACTGAATCATTTCTCCCTCGTCGTGTTCGAGAATGCCTTCTTCCTGACCGGCGTCGATAAATGCCTGGATTTCTTCCTCTGATGCTTCTTCTACTTTGTCCGGTTCCAGAGTTTCTTCCCAGCGATGGAAGTAATTCAGAATCGAGGAGAGAAGCCGGGAAAACGGCTTCATCACAACGTTGGAAAATTTCAGGAATGGAAACAACCGCAGCAACACCATCTCCGGATTTCGCGCCGCAATCAGTCTCGGAATCAACTGGCGAAACAGGAGAATCAGAAGAAGCACCAGCACTGCTGCAATTGGAATTGCCTCAAGATAGCGAAATCCGCGGCGGTCAAATATCGTGAAGCAGAATATGGCGCAGACCGATAGCAAAAGCTGATTCACGAACTGAATCGACATCAGAACTTCGCCACGGGTCTCGATGAGCATTTCCAGTTGCGACGCGAATTTCAGCTGCGGGTTGTCCAGCAACCGGCGCACAGAAATCTTGCTGGCGTTGTAGAAGGCAACTTCGATGATCGACATCAACAGAAGCGCTGAAAGCAGCAGAAATGAAAACAGAAACTCGCTGCCTGTCAGCATTGAAACTTCCGCCGCATTCGACGCTCGATCGCGCGCATCTCTCCCTTGTCCGTTTCATGGTCGTAGCCCGCAAGGTGGAGAAATCCGTGAAGGACCAGACGCCGAATATTGGAGTCGAATGTCAGTGCAGAAGACCGCCGGGCCTGCTGGTATGCCGTTTCGGCCGAGATCAGAATGTCTCCCAGATAATCTTCACCACCACGGAATGACAGAACATCGGTCGGTTTGTCAAATCCTCGATACTTTCGATTGTACTCTCGCATCATTGGATCACTGATGAATACAACGGAAAGCTCCCTGGCTTCGATTCCCTGAAATGCAGTGACCTCCTCCAGGAAACGCTGGATACGCCGCGTGTCTATAGCGTGCTTGCGCTGTTTATTCAGGACAAGATAACAGCGCTCAGCACTATGGTGCAAAACGGGATCTCCTAATTACTCTCGGCAATAACGGAAACATCTTCGCCCGGGCCGAAGCGAAGGGGTTGCTGCCTGATGGAGCCATCCACCGAGTATGCTTCATAAGCTCTGACAATGCGCTGCACCAGCGGATGACGTACCACGTCCCTGTCATTGAAATGAATGAATGCGATCCCCTCCACTCCACAGATGATTTTCTCCGCCTCAACCAGACCCGAAAGCTTTCCGGGCGGAAGATCGATTTGAGTGACATCGCCAGTGACGATCATTTTAGTGTTATAGCCGATGCGCGTCAGGAGCATTTTCATCTGCTCGGCCGTTGTATTCTGAGCCTCGTCCAGGATTACAAAACAGTCGTTCAGCGTCCGGCCGCGCATGAAGGCAATGGGTGCAATTTCGATGACTCCGCGTTCGATGTGCCGGTCCACGCGCTCGACATCCAACATGTCATACAAGGCGTCATATAACGGTTTGAGATATGGATCTATTTTTTCCTGCAACGTGCCGGGCAGAAATCCGAGACGTTCGCCGGCTTCCACCGCGGGACGCGTCAGGACAATGCGGTTGATCTTTTTCTCCGCCAGCGCGCGGACTGCCATGCTCACCGCAAGATACGTTTTCCCCGTTCCGGCCGGTCCGATTCCGAACACCAGATCGTTGCGTTCAATCGCTTCCAGATAGAGTTTTTGATTCAGAGTCTTTGGAGTGAGGCTGCGTTTGCCGGCGACCACCGGTTTGGACGTCGATAACACTCCCCGCAGACTCTGGGTCGGATCTTCCGAAATGATGCGAATGGCGGACTTGAGATCCGAATTCGACGGTTTGAGCCCCTCCGATCGAATCTGCATGTAGTCTTCGATCAGTTTTTCAACCATCTCGACATTTTCATCCGAACCTTCAATGGTCAACGTATCGTCCTGAAGGTGAACCTGAACGCGTAGAAGTGACTCCAGATATTTGAGGTTGCCGTCGTGGGTGCCAAAGAATTCGGCGATTCCGCCGCCGATCCTGATGCTCTTTGTCATTAAGTTATCAAGACCTGGCGGGATTATAGCATGCTATGATGGACGTTTTCGTGAAGCAGGATAAGGAGATTTGATGGCAAATCATACGTCAGCACTTAAACGGCATCGCCAGAGCCTGAAACTGAAGGCGCTCAATCAGGGCAATCGCCACAAACTGAAAACTCAGATGAAGAAGCTCCGGGCCGCAATCGAATCCGGCAAATCTGCAGACGCCAAGGCAATTGTCCCGGCAACATTCAGCCTGATTGATAAGTCCGTACAGAAGGGCGTCATCAAACAAAATACCGCCCGGCGATACAAATCCAGACTGGCAAAATCTGTAAACCTGATTCAGGCGTCAAGCTAGCGCGTTAACTTCCATAGCATCACATCGAAGGATGCTTCAACGTCGGGACTGGAAGATTTCAGCATGCGGTCCATGTTCAGAAGCTGCTGGAACCCGGCCGCAATCTGTTTCCATTCATATTTCCTGCAGCCAGCCGCAAAATCCCCTGCCTTAAAGGACGGCACTCCGGCAATGGCTGCGACTTCCCGCGGCCCCTGTCTGGCCGCAATGCCCTTGCCGATAAACAATTGACGCCAGACTCGAACAATCCGGGACAAAACAATCAGAGGGTCCGCCCCATCGTCAAGCATCGCCCCCACAACCGTTACTGCTTTTTTGTAGTCGCGCGCAATGATGGCATCGTCGATCTCAAACGGTCCAAATTGTTCAGAGCGTAAAATCAATTCGTCCACAGCCTTAGGCGTGATTGGGTTGCCGGGCCCGACAAAGGTTTGCAGCTTCTCGATCTCGTTGTTCAACGTGTAAAGATCCGATCCG
Source organism: Terriglobia bacterium (assembly GCA_041481485.1). Classification (GTDB taxonomy): domain Bacteria; phylum Acidobacteriota; class Terriglobia; order 20CM-2-55-15; family 20CM-2-55-15; genus JBGPBY01. Next base: position 17,007 of record JBGPBY010000008.1, on the reverse strand, counting down.
GCATTCTCCACAAGGTATCGAGCCACTTCCGGAGAAAGCCCATGCCGGTCCATCATCCATTTGGCGCAGTCGGCGGGCTTCATCGGATCAATGGCGATGATCGGAAACGATTTGAATAATCCCTCCGCAGCCTTGAATCCAGACAAAACGAGCACAATCTTCAACGAAGATTGCTCAACCCCCTGCAGCGTTTCGAGCTCCTGAATCCGGTCCTTCCGCAGCTTTTCCGCATTGCCAACAACAATGACTCGGCTCTGCGAAAACAGTGAGGGCGTCAGGGCATCATCCATCAGTTGTGAAAATTGGATTTCATCAAATTCCCTGACATGCATTTTTTCTGTCAACCAGCTTCCGGCAAACTTGTCCTGCCAAACCGGGCGCGATTCATCAATCAGAAAATCGTCTTCACAGACGAATGCAAAAACGTTGTCGGAAGGTTTCAAGCGATGCTGACGGAATTCGGCAAATCTCATGGCTTCGCGTTCATTAGGGCCGCAACGAGCGCCGATGCAAAACTTCGCGCGACCCGGTCCACGGCGCCAGGCTCCTCCGGTACAAAATCGGCAGAGTTTGGGGCAAGTTCGAAATTCTCGTGGAACGTCCAGTCGTCGTTGCGATAGAGCACCTTTCCGGTCTGAACCTCCGTGATCACAATTCGCACATCCACGGATATGGTGTAGGTCGATGCGCGCCCGGCAAGAATGATGTTCGGAAATGCGCCGTAGCCGATCACTTCTCCGGCAATCAATACATCGCCGGAACCGGAGGATGTCACTTTGTATTTCGTGGACTTCACCAGTTCGCTGCGTACAACGTCACTGAAGCGCTGTTCAATTCGGTAAGACTTTGTCAGATTTGCAAATGTGGGAACTGCAATTGTCTTGCCCGCCCCCGCATTCGACGGCTTTGTGGCGAGCCGGTAGCCGCACCCTCCAAGGATAATAAACAGAAGGGGCAAGGTCAGTTTCACGAACCGCATCGTCCTGTTAGGATAGCCGAAGCGTGGATGAAATTTACAACGAGTCACTGAAACTCCTGAAACGGCGGGATTATTCCGTAGCACAACTGAAAGAAAAACTTCTACTTAAGTTCGATGATGTGCCCCAGGAAATTATTCAGACACTGCTGAACAAACGATTTCTCGACGATGCCAGATTCGCGCGAAATTTCGCGGCGAAGCGCCGTAACTGCCATCCTTCTTTGGTTCTTACGGAGCTTCTCAACCTTGGAGTCTCCCGGGAAACGGCCGATCAGACCGTTTCCGCAACCGCGTGGCCTTCGCTCCAGGACGTTCTCCGGGCTACAATGATCGACTGGAAACTGCAGCCACCGCTTCATCGACGAGAAGCAGCCAGACTCTACAGAGCTCTGGCCCGCCTTGGTTTTCCGGAAGACGAAATACGAGAGGAACTGGACCAACTTCATGAACAGCAATGAAATTCGCCGCCGATTTCTGAAGTTTTTCGAAGACCGCGGGCACACGATCGTCAAGAGTTCTTCCTTGATCCCGGCGGAAGATCCAACCTTGCTTTTCATCAACGCCGGAATGAATCAATTCAAGGACGTGTTTCTTGGACGGGAACAGCGGCCATACACGACAGCCGCAAGTTGCCAGAAATGCGTGCGCGCCGGCGGAAAACACAATGACCTTGACGAAGTTGGACATACACGAAGGCACCAGACGTTTTTCGAAATGCTGGGTAATTTTTCCTTCGGCGATTATTTCAAAGACAAGGCGATTGCCTACCACTGGGAATTGCTGACGAAAGACTTCGGTGTTTCTCCGGATCGGTTGTGGGTCACCGTCTTTCGAGAAGATGACGAAGCGGAAAACATCTGGGCTGAAAAGATTGGCGTTGCACGAGACCGAATCGTCCGAATGGACGAAAAAGACAACTTCTGGCAGATGGGAGAAACCGGACCCTGCGGCCCGTGCTCGGAAATCTATTATGACTTCGGGCCAGGGACCAGCGAGCTCGGCCATGTCAACTGCTCGTTTCCATGCGAGTGCGGCCGCTATGTCGAAATCTGCAACCTGGTTTTCATGCAGTTCGACCGGGACCAGGAAGGTCATCTCGCCCCTCTTCCCAAACCTTCGATTGATACGGGTATGGGGCTGGAACGGATGGCCGTCGTTCTCCAGGGAAAGATCAGCAATTTTGAAACGGATCTCCTTCGGCCGATCATGGAACGCGCTGCTGAGATTCTTGGAACGAAAATCGGCGTGTCCGCAAGCTCCGACGTTTCTCTCCAGATCATTGCCGATCATGTCAAGGCATCCACGTTTTTGATCAGCGACGGGATCGTACCGGCAAACGATGGCCGCGGCTATGTCCTCCGGAAAATTATGCGGCGTGGAATTCGCCAGGGCACGCTGCTCGGTTACAAGGGCGCATTTCTTCACGAGCTGTCCGGATTTGTGACCGACATGATGAAGGACGCATATCCCGAACTGCTCAAAACGCGGGAATACGTGATGCGGGTGATTAAGGCGGAAGAGGATCGCTTTGCATCCATGGTCACAGTCGGGCTCGAAAAACTCGAAGGACTGATTGCGGAACTCTCCAGGGCGGGGAAAAATATCATTCCCGGGCCCGAAGTCTTCAAACTTTACGACACGTTTGGCCTTCCGCTCGACTTCACAACGGAGATTGCCGATGAGAAGGCCATGAAGGTCGATATGGAAGGATTCCATCTCGAACTCGAACGGCAACGTGAACGCGCCCGCCAAAGCTGGAAAGGTGACGACAGCGGCGCCAATCCGGAGTTTCAGAGATTCCTGGCCCTTGGCGGTACGACTTTCCTTGGCTACCAGGTCCTTCGCGCAACCAGCCGAGTTCTTGGGATACTCAAGGATGGCGTTCCTGTGGATTCGATTCGGGCGGATCGCGACGAGGCCTCAATTGTGCTGGATCAGACACCATTTTACGCGGAGTCCGGCGGCCAGGTTGGAGATACGGGGACGTTGACATCCTCATCAGGGCTGGTCACCGTCATCGACACGTATTCACCGATTCGAGGCGTCGTTGTTCACAAATCCAAGCTCACGCATGGAACGCTGCGTGTCGGGGACGAAGTTCAGGCTGAAGTCGATGGAGATCGGCGACGGCGCATCGTCGCCAACCATACCGGTACGCATATCCTGCAGGCAGTACTCCGAAGCTCACTGGGCACTCATGTCAAACAGGCCGGTTCGCTGGTCGCGCCGGACCGACTGCGGTTTGACTATACCCATTTTGCGCCGCTGACTGATCGGGAAATCCAGGAGATTGAGGAACGCATCAATGACATTGTTTTCCAAAACATTCCGCTTCGCACCGAAGTGATGGAGATGTCTGAGGCGGTCTCGGCCGGGGCTCTCGCATTTTTCGGTGAAAAGTACGCACAGCAGGTTCGTGTCGTCAGCATTCCCGAGGTCAGCATGGAGCTTTGTGGAGGAACCCATGCCCGAATGACCGGCGATGTGGGAATGTTCAAAATTCTCAGCGATTCCAGCGTGGCGGCAGGGGTTCGCCGAATTGAAGCCATAACCGGGCTGGGGACGTTTCTTCGGCTGGAAGAAGACGAAGACCTGATCCGAAATGTTGCCCATACGCTTCGGGCTTCGCGGCAGGACATCCCGCGAGCCATCTCTCGCTTGCTCGAGCAGCAGCGACTGCTGGAAAACGAACTGGAAAGCATGAAGCTGAAGTCTGCAAGATCCCGCATCGACGATCTGATTGCGGGCCGGAAAACCATCAACGGAACTGCAGTCGTGACAGGGCATCTCGATGGGGTCGACCCTGCGGTCCTGCGTGAACTGGCGGAACAAATCGGCGCAAAAATAGCTTCGGGCGTTGTTGTCCTTGGCGTAGCATCGGGTGGAAAAGCGTCGCTGGTCGGATTTGTGTCGAAGGACCTCCAAAAGCAGTTCCACGCCGGCAACATTATTAAGAAAGTCGCGGAAATTGTCGGCGGGAGCGGGGGAGGCCGACCGGATTTTGCCCAGGCTGGCGGGAAAAACGTCGAGAAATTGGATCAGGCTTTACAGGCCGTGTACAATATCGTGGCCGGTACCTGAAAATTGACCACTTTGGGTTGTAGTGGAATGCAAAAACGACTCTTTAGGATTCTGGTAGCCGGCGGAGCATTGGCAATGTGCAGTGCACCTCAGCACCTGTTGGCGGAAGACGGGACTCCCCAATGGCAGGACGGTCCGAGTGGCCGAATTGCTGTTTTTTGGGGCGGAAAGGAAGACCCGGTGCCCGCAAAGACAGAGGTGCCCGCCGTTCCTGGGTCTGCCAGACCGGCGGTACCGGACGAATATTCGGGATCCAGCCCATATCGGCTGCTCATTGAGTCCATCTCTTTCAAAAATGGCGTGGATCCGGACTTGATAGATGCCATGATGAAAACCGAATCGAACTACAACCCCGAGGCTATTTCGCCGAAAGGTGCGCGGGGGTTGATGCAATTGATTCCGGAGACGGGACGCCGATTCGGAGTGCAGGATTTGTTCGATCCGCGCCAGAACATCGAAGGTGGCGTCCGGTATGTCAAATACCTGCTGGAGAAGTTTCACGGCAACATCGACCTGTCGCTGGCTGCTTACAATGCCGGGGAAAACCTCGTGGCGAGACTCGGAAAGATTCCGCCAATATCGGAAACCCGTAACTACGTTCAGAAAATTCGCGCGGCGTATACTAAGCCCGCGACACCTAACCGACCCATAAGGATCATGGGTTCCACAATTCCCGTAATATCGGCCAGCCTGCCGGAAGCAGCGCCAGCCGCCGATAAGGCCATGGAACCACCAAGCCCGCCAGTTTCAAACTGGAAGGATGAGCGCGGTGTAAGGCACTTTTCCAATTTAGATCCAGTTCGTTAATGGTCAATCGAGCCCGAACAGCAATTTTGACGATCATTCTGAGTGCGTCGGCGATCTGCGCCCAAACCGCGCCAGACAGCACTCTGCTTCAACAGGCAGCGAATGCCTATACCGCAGCACAACAGGCGAACAAACTTTTAAGTGAGAAGTCAGCGGCAGGACAGACCAAAGGTGAAGTCCTCAAAGTCATCAGTGCGTACGAACGCGTTTATCTCATCACTCCACATACGAGCTACGCCGACGATGCACTGGTTGCCGTCGCGCGTTTGTATGAAGGCATCAAGGACTATTCGGCAGCGGTGAAAGCCTTAACGTTCCTTGTGCGCGAGTACCCACAAAGTCCGTTCAAGGCCGCGGCTACCCGGGACATTGCACGCCTGAACGGAGCGGACGCAGTTTCTTCCACACCGGAAGTCCGGGCAGAGACAAAGACCGATGTGAAATCGGAAGCGAAAACCGGCGGAGCCGTAACGATCGAAAATATCAAGTACTGGGAAGCCGACAAGTCCGTTCGTGTCGTCGTGGATCTCGGTGGCGAAATTTCATTTAAGCAGGGAGAGGCGAAATCCCCGGACCGCGTCTTCATCGATATTGCGCACGCCCGGCTTGCTCCCAGCCTGGTGAACAAAGTCTTGACCGTCAATTCCGGCCTGCTGCAGAAGATTCGAATCGGACAAAATGAAGCAGGCACCGTTCGGATCGTCCTCGACGTCAATTCAATTCTTCGTGCGACATCGTTTACACTTCGCGATCCCAACCGGCTGGTTATCGATGTATTGGGGGAGGGCGAAAATCCGGCATCGGCGGACGCGCCTCCGCGGCGAATCACCGAATCTGTTCCTCCCGCGTCTCCTGCAACAAAGCAGTCATCGCCTTCCACGGCATCGACAGTTGCACCAAAACCGTCCGCCACCACGAAGGCTTTACCGCCAGCAAAGGCTCCAGATTCCGCGCCACAGATGGCTTCGACGGCCCAGCGTTCTTCTCAAGGCAATCGATCCCTGATTCGGGGCCTGGGATTGAAAGTCGGCCGCGTGGTTATCGACGCCGGCCATGGCGGTCATGATACCGGTAGCATCGGACCATCCGGTTACATGGAAAAGGAACTCGTTCTCGACGTGGCAATGCGGCTCAAGGAACTCATTGAAAGCCAGGTTGGCGCAGAGGTCGTGATGACACGAACCGACGATACCTTCGTGCCGCTGGAAACCCGAACGGCATTTGCAAATCAGCAGAACGCGGATTTGTTCATTTCGATTCACGCGAATTCCAGCAACTCGAAAACAGTGCGTGGCGTCGAAACATTCTTTCTGAACTTCACGACTTCCCAGGATTCCATGGACACGGCCGCCCGCGAAAACGCGTCTTCGGATCGGTCGGTTCATGAACTTGGAGATCTCGTCAAGAAAATCGTCCTGAGAGACAAGGTCGATGAGTCCCGTGAATTGGCGCAGCGTGTGCAGTCTTCAATGTCCCGAAGCAAGGACTTCGGACCGGACCGGGGTGTGAAACAGGCGCCGTTCCTGGTGTTGATCGGGGCGAACATGCCCGCCGTCCTTGCGGAGATCAGCTTTATCAGCAATCCGGACGAAGAAAAATCACTCAAAACTCCAGAGTACCGGCAACAGATTGCCGAGTCCCTCCTCCGCGGTGTAAGATCTTACGCAGATACTCTCAGCAGCCTCAAAACTGCGAAAACAATCGACAAAAACTGACCGCGGTTGATTGTCTCTCGCAGTGCTGTTGCAAAAATGATTCGAAATCTTCTCCAAAGCATTCTTCTAATTCTCATTATCAGCGTGATGGTCCAGGCACAGGAACGCGGCGCCCTGGTTCAGAGCGTGGACGCTCTTCCTGGCTGGACTGCCGCTGGCAAGCCGGCGTCGTATAACGAGTCCAGCGTCGATCAGTTCGATCCTGTACTGGCACCCAGTCTTCGCCTGTACGGAGTCGACGGAGTGACCGTACAAGCCTGGCACACCCCATTTGGAACGGTGCGGGCCACATTATTTCAACTTGTGCACCCTGCATCGGCATATGGATTCTTCACGATTCGGCGCAAAACGGAAGCGACTGCGGTGTTGCCAACTTCTGCTGGAGCCGAGAGTTTCCAGGCAGGAAACCGTCGTTACTTCTGGCAATCTCGGTACGTCGTCCGACTCGAAGGTGACGCCCGTGCAATGGATACGTTGGCGGAAAGGCTTTCCCAACAGATCGTTGGTCATTCGCCACGGCCATCGATTGCAAATCACCTTCCTGTCGCGAATCTTGTCGCAGGCAGCGAAGAATACATTTTATCGGCTTCCGATTTGCCCAGAGTGGAGGGCTTGAATGCCTCCGATATTGGTTTCGATGACAGTGCGGAAGTGGCAGCAGCGGATTATCGAATCAACGGAAAAGCAATTCACCTGTTCCTTGTGTCGTACCCGACACAGCAGTTGGCGAAGAAGTATGCGGATCAGATTTCAAACTCGACTTCAAAGCCCGATGCCGTAACTCAAAAGAGGATTGGTCCGCTTCTCGCGATTGTCACGGGCACATCGGATGCATCGATTGCTCAAGTGGTGATGGATCAGGTGCACTACGAATCCGTTGTGATGTGGGATGAACCGCAACCGGGTCTCGGATTAGGTCCGCTGATCGTCACAATCTTCACGTTTATTGGTTTGCTTCTGGGTGCCTGCCTGATCGCCGGACTCAGTCTGGGAGGCTTTCGAATTTGGATGAAAAAAAGTTTCCCGGATCGCGTTTTTGACCGGGCAACGGATATGGAAATCATCCAACTCAAGCTGGATCAAGGACTTATACGGAAGGAACTCAACGAATAATGTTGCCCGAAAAACTCATGGCCGAGTAACCGCAACGGACTGAATGCTTTGATGGACCGGGAAATTAATTCGTTGACAACCCCTACCCCCCTATTTAAATTTAAGCCACTGGAGCTTGGGACCGCTTTGCGGCCCAACAATTCTTTTCTCTTTACGACTACTGCTCACCCCACCGGGGTGAGCATTTTTTTGCCGGCGTAGCTCAGTTGGTAGAGCAGCTGATTCGTAATCAGCAGGCCAGCAGTTCAAGTCTGCTCGCCGGCTTTCCGCTAGAACCCACGACTGGAGCGGATTCCAGCCGATTTCCAGGGTGGTTGAAAAATCGGCCGAAAACCCACTGGGGCAACGGTGGGGAAACCGCTCAGGTTCGCGTCTTGCTTTCTGAAATGCCCTGAAATGCCTTATCGTCGGAAATTTGAGATTCCTTAAATCAAAATCACAGCGATCGCTGCGGCCGCAACTGCAATCAAGAGCAGTACCGCAAGGATCGTCAGGAGGCACCCTCCCGGCCGCGGCAGACCGTTTCGCAGGACCTTCCCTACAGGACTGTAGTACCCGAGATCGCGCTTCACCTTCCGTTTGGTGTTACCCCAGAACCGGAACGGTTTCATGGCGGCAGTGATGCCCAGGTCTTTCTTGATTTGCTTCTTCGCCTTGGTGACACCCAGGACGGTTTTCATGGAGGGCTTGCGGTAGCGGAAGAGTTTCATGTATTCACGGTCGGCTTAGCAGAGCAGCCCGGGCGTCTCGGCGGCCAGCAAAGCGCGAATTTGCCTGTCGCAATGCGGCTGATCGTTAAGATCAATCTTGTTTTCAAGCGCGAGGATTAGAACCTCGACACTCTTTCTCGGAGTCACAGGATAGCCCTTTGCCGAGGAAAATCTCACAAAAAGCGCCCGTACATCATCCATTGAGAGTTTCAACTTTTTTGCGATTACTCTGACATGATCGACGACGGCTGGAGCCAGGAAAGCAGTAGCAGGATCAAACGGCGGTAAGTCTTGCGAAAGACTGTCCAGGTTTTGTGGACCGTTCAAATCCAGGGCACAGACGTGGAGATACAGGGTCAATGCGTCAGCAAGCTTCCAGCGCCTCACCAGAAAATCAGCCATCAGCATGTAGCCATTCCTGGCGAGGCCCCATTTGTTTTCAGCTTCGTCTTTGGCGGCCATTTTCTCGAGTAGCGCCCATTTCACTTCGTCGTCGGTGGGATCCATACTCACGGCCTTCCGCCTGAGCCGCTCCCGTTCACTGTCGACCTCTGCCTTCGTCACGAGATATCGAAAATCCGGCTCACGGACATCCCTGAGCACATCCCAATCTTCAGCGATATGGCAGGCTCCCGCGGCACTGACGAGAACTCTCGATCGATCTTGCGGACGCGTCCGTACAAATATGAATTCGCCACAGTGCGGGCACTTCGTCTTCGAGCCTGGAATCTTCTTCAGAGCCCCACGGCAACACGGGCACTCGGCCTTCCTTGAGTCAATAGGTTCTGGCTGCGGCCGATCCTCAAAAGGTTCTACAGCCTTCTGTGCTGCCGAACCATCGAGCTTGATGCCTAACCATTCAATGTCCATAAAGTGCGGGCAACCATACTTCCTCAAGGCCCCAAAAGCAAAAAAGCAAAGTGAGGGTGCCCATACTTTGATTTCAAGAAATGCCGCGGCCAATAATGCAGGACCTGCCAGTGTTTTCCCACTGTTCTTACAGTGGTTCGTAGAGGTGAAGAAAGGCGGCTGCCGTCATGAAGCCGGCGCTCAGTCTGCAGACCTACCCGCCCGGAGATCGACTCAGGCCGTCCGCTCCAGGCCGTAACGCTCCTGGACATTCGCGTAAAACCGGAGCGCGGCCGGATCGTTTTCAAAGCCGGCAACGATGGCAACTGCGTTGTGCACATTCTCACCGTCAACGGTTTCCTTGATCATTACGAGCGGCCGGCGGCCCTGACGTAATCGCGTGCGCAGCATCACCAGGCGCTTTGGATCCGACGCCCTGATGTAGGACCAAAGGTTGGGCTCCTTGAATGTCAGGAGTTGCGCGGTAGTGGCACCCTTTGCAAACTCTTCGAACGCGGTCATGACTTCAGTTGCTGTTCTCATTTGTAACCTCCAATTGTGCGGCGTATTTCAGACCCTCGCCCGTGCGCCCTGCTGACGCAGGAAATCGCCAAATCCTCTCTGGTTGTATCGGGCCATTTGCATGATTCGATCGACGATCTTTTCCGCGTAGGATTCCGGATCATCGTTCTGGCCCCCGCTGACGTTGATGTCGCCGAACTGAAGCGTGACGTTTCCGGCGCCGCTGCCGCCACTTCCCCGGCCCTGGTTCGCCGGATTGTATGGATTGTTCGCAGCCGGAGTAATCATCTCGCCGCGGTGGATGTATGCGAGCTGATCGCGGTCGACGAATGGCGTTCCCACATCAAACGAATAGATGCTGCCCTTATGCCCGCCGAGCCCAATCGCGATCGAATCAATCCAATCCAGCCAGCCACGCACGAAATTGTCTTCGGTCGCGTGAAATCCAGTCAGGGCCTTTGTCTTGTTCGAATCGCCGGCCGCCCAATTGTTGACCGCCGCGCTGGTCGCCGCCCACATCGTGTACATATGATCGTCCGCCAGCTGGGCATCGCTGACCGTCAGCGTTCCGTTATTCAGTCCATCGGTCACGGCTCCGATAATGTTCGAAAAGCTCTGATCAAACGGTGTCTGGATGTTGTGAACGAGTTCGTTCTGCTTGAAGTGCGGGAGATTCTTGTACCAGTCCATTGCGATTTGAAGTCCGTAGCTGGCCGCGATTCCGATACCAGCACTGGCAGCCCCTGCCGCGAGCGTCGATCCGAAACTCGCGGCCCCAGCCGCTCCTCCCGCCGCGCTTCCGCCAGCCCCCACAATCTGACTCGGAGACAGCCCGGCGCTTCCTGCCTCGCTGAATCCCGAATACGCTAATCCCGCTGGAGTCGCGCCGCCTCCTCCACCAATCCCCGGAAGCGCGCCGATAATCGAGCCGAGCAGACCGCCACCGCCCGACGAACCGCCTCCGGCGCCGCTGCTGCCCGTCAGCACGCCAGAAAGCGCCTGTGCGGCCGAGCGGCCAAGCTCTGCCATCGCGCTGGTTACTGGACTCAGCAATTCGCTGGTGAAGCTTTTAAAGAAGCTTTCGGCGAGACTCTTGCCGAGATCCGCGAATGCGCTACCGAAAGACTTTCCGTGAAAGATGACCTGACTAAGTGCGTCAGTGAATCCGCTTGTGACCGATGCAAAGTTATTGGCCCATACGTCGGACCAATGCTTCGCTTCTGCCGCCGCCGCGGCGGTGGCTTCCCGTTGCCGGATCAGCGCCATGGTTGCCGGATCCAACTGGATTCCCAGATCCCTTGCGGCCTTAGCGGCCCAGTCCAGTTCCTGAGCGAGCATCGCCTGTGCCTGTGCGTTCGTGTAGCCCTGATCGCGTAGTTGATTGAATGCGGGACCGAGCATGCTTGCCCGGTTCTGCATGGCTTCCATGGCCTGAACGGATTTTAGTGCGGTGGCGTTGTAAATCTCCAGCGGCGCGGTCACTTCTGGCGGGGCAATGATGGGTAAAACGATCTGCGGCGGCCTCCAGTCGCCGACGACTTTAAGAGCGTCTCCTGCGATTTTCGTTGCCGCGGCCATTTCCTCCATGGAGTGCTTCAAGGCTAAAATCTTCTGAACGTCGTCCGGAATGGGGAGACCGAGATCGGTGTATTGCTGGGCCGCTTTTTCCAATCCATCGCCGAGATATTTGAGCACCGTGGTCGAGTCGCTCCCCGTGGCGATCATGCGCCGCATCTCCGTTTCAAGAACGGGCATCTGACCGGCGGCGGAATACATGGATTTTTCCAGCGCGGCGATGGAGCCGTTGAAATCGTCGTATGCCTTCTGCGCTCCAATGAGCGCGGATGCCTGGTCGTAGAGCGCGGCGGTTGTGCCTTTGAGAGGAATCCCGAACTCGAGCTGCTGATTGCTGGCCTTGATGATCTGCTGCCCGTAAACGTCTAGAATTTCCGCGTTCGATACACCGAGAGCGTGCAGCTGATCGAGTGTCTTATTGAGATCGTCAGCGGGCTTCAGGGATGCATTGAAGCTATCCATCAATTTCTTTTGTTCTTCCGAGAGCAGCCTGGCTGCGTCTGCAGCGGCTTTCATCTGATTGGCAATATCCTGGAGAATCTTCGGGTCCGGCACATTCGGCATCAGCGACGGTGGCGGCCCCTGATCGGTATATTGTTTGATGGCCCCCGTCAGGGCCTTCACGACGGTCGTGGCGTCGGTGAATGGTTTCTCCAGATAGGTGAGGATGATTTCGCCATCCGCCTTGAGCGTGTTCATGTCGATTCCCGTAAGATCGGAAAAAGAATGCGTCAGGCTAACGATGGCGTCCCGCACGCCAATGGCCCCGTCTCGAATTTCCTGCCAGGCGATATGTGCCAGATCTTCTCCGGCCGTGACGACGGCGCCGGCATATTCCTTCCATGCATCAATCAAATCACGGATAACAGCAGAAAATCCGGTCCAGTCGGAAATCAGTTTTCCGATGTAGAGCGCACCAAGGGCAGCCGCGGCGATTGCTGCAGCTTCCGCGACCCCATCGAACAGACTCGTAACTATCGCAACGCCTTCACCGAGACTTCCCAGAAAACCAGTACCTTCGGCAGCCACCGTTCCGAAGGCGCCGAGATATTCGATGGCTTTCGGCAGCAAGGCGATCACACTTCCGAGACCGACAAGCAGTCCGCCACTGCCAATCAGTACCGTTGCGGTTTCCAGAAGAGTACTGGCCAGGTGCGGATTCTGGTTGATCCAGTCTTTGGTGTCGACAATGATGTCGGTGATCTTCCCCGCCCATTGCTGGAGGATGGGGTACGCCTGCTGTCCGATCGCATAGGTGAGTCCGTCGAGGCTGAGATGCAGCCGGAGAATGGCATCTTCGAACTCATGAGAGCGCTTGGCCGCCTCTTCGCTGAATACAATGCCGAGCCGTTCGGCTTCCGCGGCCTGTTGCTCCAACGCATCCCGGCCCTGATTAAGGATGGGAATCATGGCCAGTCCGCCACGTCCGAACAACTCGACGGCCAGGGCGGATTTTTCCGCACCATTGGCCATGTGTAAGAAGCGGTCCGCAACGTCGAACAAAACCTCGTTCGTGGGGCGCAGCTGCCCGCCCATATCGCTGAAGGTCACACCCAATTTGCCGAATGTGTCTGCCGCGGCGCCGCCTTTGGTCTGTGCATCCTCCATGTGGGAGGCGAGCAATCGCAATCCGGTCGTCACATTATCGATCGACACGCCCTGCGTCTGTGCGGCGTAACCCAGACCACCAAGGGCCTCGGTGGAGAGTCCGGTCCGTTGCGAGAGCAGATCCATTTGCGTGCCAAGGTGCGCCGTCTTTTCGGCCATTTCAAACAGCGTGGCTTCAATGGCAATGCCCGCGGTGGCGATGGCAACTCCGGCAGCCCCGATGACGACGCCGATTTCGGTCCAGTTTGTCTTAACCTTCCCTCCGGCCTCGGCTGATTTTTCGCTTAGGTGATCTGCGGATTCAGCAGTCCCTTCGATGGTCTTCTGAATTTTTTCGAAGCCGCTGATGACGCCTTCTTCGAGAAATTTTACGTTGTATTCAATGACCGGCATGGCTGCTCCTCTCCGGAAAAATCAAATGGAAGAGCAGCGTGGAACTCAGCGGGGGTGTGGGCTTCTTTAGTTGAACGCGGTCACTATAACATGAATGTTTTCTTGCGAGGTTGACTTATAGGAACGATTCGATCGGTAGGTGAGGGTGAGGGGTACCCGGCGCCCTTCGACGCCGGGTCATAGACCGCGCCTACACTCGCGCAGCCGTGTTTTGTTTCCTTGTTAACGCGATTGGCTTCCACTGAGACACAAACCAGTCGTAATCTTCCCGGCTGATTCTGACCTGATGGTACCGGCCGTTCCGGCCGATCAGCGTTCTTTTGGCTTCGAGTTTGCCCGGGTCGATCCAGAGCCAAACGGTAGACTCGGCCACGTGTTCGAGCTTGGCAACATCCGCGATGGTCATGCGGCACCTCCGGGAATGCGCGGCTGCCTGACCTGCTTTCGCCTCTTGTGAAAAGCGACCACTGCCTTATGGGCAATCTCGCGGTTTGGGCTGTATTTGATGTTGAACAGTGTTGCCAGTCGCCGTTCAATGACGGGGAGTCCTCGACTCCAAAGACTGAAGACCTGTTGCATCTGTTCGGTATTCATCTCTCGACACTGTTCGATACAAAACTCCACCAATGGTTCGATTGCCGACTCCATTGGGGATTGCTTCGGTTCGGATCCCGGGAATAGGATGATGCTCATTTGGCGCCCGCTTTCCGGGCTCGCGAATTCTCTCTGTGTGTAAACATGCCTTCCCATGACTTCAGAGTGGTCAGAACCGCCGCTTTCTCTTTCGGAGAAATCACCCTCAGAACTCTGAGTAGCCTCCCGACTGCTCTGTGTTCTTCGTGGCTTCTTGGCTCTACGCTTATTTCTCGAAGGGGAGTTCTCATTCCGCACCTCCTTTTTCTTCGGCTTTCCGGTCCTCATCCATCGCAATCGCAATATCCTTGAGGACGTCATGGACTGGCTTGAAGAGCTCGGCGATGTGCTCGGCGTCCAGGACGTTACCGACACAGAGATCGTTTATCGCCTCGACGTAGCAAAGGGTGTCAATGGTGCGATCGTGAATATCCAAGCGCGTTTTCTTTTTCACTGGGCACCGCCTTCCGCGGCTTCTTTCTTCGCGGCATCCCGGAGCGCCCAAGATAAGGCTCGCGTCTTTTCGGCGGCTGGCCTGATAAGGACTCGCAGTAGGGAGCCCTCAAACGAAGCGAGTGCTTCCAGATAATCCGCGATTTCGGAAGCCAACTCCGATACGGGGACAGATCGAGCGTCGCCTGACAACAGATCGCCCACTACTGCCCGTGGCTCGGCCGACTCTGCGGGAACAGTTACGGCGTTCTTCTTGCTCTTCACTGGGCACCACCTTTCACCGAATCATTGATCCGCTTCGTTAGTTTCTCGTAGATGCCGAGCAGTGACAGGAAGACCAGTCCGGCAGTGCCTCCCGGGCCGCTGTCCTGCGTACACCACCCTTTCAAGTCATCCATTGCAAACGTGCAGGATTCCAATATGTCCAGTTCGCCGCGGGAAATATAAGTAAACGGCATGCTGTTTGTTCTGGTCCAGTCGCCGGCCGCGTCCAGTTTGTCTCGAAGCTCCATGAGAAGGTCTTGATAGCGTTTGGGAAGATGGGAAATCTTCAGAGCAATTTCGTGATCTTCGGCCGCAGTCGACCGTGTGACTACTTTGAGTTTTGCTGACATTTTAAATTTCTCCGTGAATGGAGAAAAGGGCGTGTGCGGATTCGGCGAAGGATGTGTAAACTTCCGAAAGCCATGACGACCTCTTCTACAGGTTGTTGTGGTTAGAAGCCGTTCGGAGTTCATTGCTCCGGGCGGCTTCGCTTCGTTAACGGGGAGAGTCTATGACCACGGAAGGCAGGATTGCAAAGGAAATGAAAATTCTTTCTTTTGAAGAATGTTTCTTACGCGCGCCGACTAGTGATGCCCGGCAGTCTTGGCCTGGTGCTTCGTAATTGCCTTTTGCAATTCTACGGTGTACTTCCGGAGACATTCCAGGCAATCGAAGATATGGACCTTCTCGGCTTCATCGGGGATTTTGCCCGCAGCGAACTCACGAATCCGGCGATCGCTTACATGCGAATCTTCACGCTTTTCCATGCCAGAACTATCTACGCCGATGAGCATTCGGCCAGTAAAAAGGACTCCGGAAGGCTGTTCACCTTTACGGCGCCGGGCGAATATCGGCGCCAACCGGAGAGTTGAGAAATCCGGACAGCCCTGGAATGGCTTTTACGGCGCCGCTGGAAATGACGAACAGCGCGCCAACCGGAAACTGTTCAGGCCAAAATGCTCGCGCAGGCTTCTTCAATCTGCGCATCACTGATCGACGGCTCGATGTATCCGCAATTGTGCTCATCCCTGTGAACACCCAGGCCAATCTGTGTGTACTCCCCTTGCGCCGGTGGAGTCATGCTGAACTTACCGTTTTTGTCTTTGTATAACGTCACGGTCGAACCGACTGCCAGATCTTTGATGTAGTGTCGTGCCATTTGTTTGCTCCTTTCTCAGTTTTGAACAACTGGAAGTTCACCGCGGCCGAGCAGCGCGTTCTTGAGCTTGTGGTTGAGGTCGCCAAGGTAAGTGAGCATCGCGCTGCGGTCTTCCCGGGACAGGTTCGAATCGTTCATGATTTCGTCCTGCCGTTCTTTGTTGGCTTCATAGTGAGCGGAAACGCCAGCAGCGACGTCGCTCGCGTCGACGGGGATTGCAGACGGCAGCAAGCCACGCCCAGCAAAGTAAAGATCCAGCTTCGCGGCGGCCTTACTGCCGTTACGGTGATCGACCTGCGCTGCGTCGATCCTCAAAATAACGCTGCCTGTGAGGTTGTTAGCGGTGAGCGGGCGTGACGGCCGGCTGTCACCGGTCAGTGAATTTAAAGTTATTTGCTTCATTGAAATTTCTCCCTTCCTATCCGAAAAAGTTTTGAGCGTTGACGTTGATTCCGACTGCGCTATAGGCGCCCAACCGAATCCGGTCGATCCACTTCGCCAGAAAGATCCTGCGGTTCTCCGGGATTGCTGCGCACTTGCTGAGGTCGAATTGGATGGACTGCAGGATCCTGTCCTGTTCCTGGATCATTCCCGCTTTGCGGATTGCCTCAACGCGGTCTTCGAAATTCTTTTCCAGGTCAAACACCGCGAGTTCCGATTCTTGATCGGGCGGACAAACAAACCAGCTTTTGATCATTTCCCTACATCTCCTTCCCGTTGCATTTTGCGGATTTCAAATCGAATGGCATTTGGCTTTAGCGTCAATGCCGGATGTGCCTGGAATGAGGTCAACTCCCGTCTCCAGTAATCCAGGTTGCCATCCCAAACGGCGAATTGCGGACTGAATTCCCTGCTGGGATAGGCCAACTCTGCTGCCCGCTGGACGTGCGGCGTGAGTCGCCGGGCTCTGTCGAAAGCATTGGCAATCTCCGCGTTCACCGCCTCCACTTCCTGGCGTACATACTCGAATTGCTCTGAGAACAGCCGTTCATTTTCCTGTTGGAGCAATTCGAGGAGGCGTCTTTCATCAGAGGCCAGCTTCCGCCGAAGGGTGGACGCCTTCATGGCGGCGAGCTCTGCAGTCTGCTCCGCGGCTTTGATCTGAGTGAAAAACAGTTCGACCGATTTTGGATTTTCGTTTTCCTC
>JBGPBY010000007.1:0-34528 GCA_041481485.1 Terriglobia bacterium | reverse complement strand
GGAAATGTTCATTGTTCAATGTTCACTGTTCAATTGTCATTTGAGGGCATAGACCACCCCTACAGTCGGAATGGCATTCCTTCACTTTCCTGCGAGGCCTTCCACCAGTTCGACTTCATTCCCGAGAACATCGACGATGTATACCGTCTTCAATCCGTCGGAATCGGTAGCAAGCGGCTTCGAGACTTTGACGCCGTCCCCCTCGAGCTTTTTGACGAACGCATCGAGATTCTTCACTTCCAAAGCAAATCGGTCGAGTGCTTTGCCCTTGTTCGGTGTTGGATTTCCGTTTTTCGTAAAATCGATGGAGATCCACTTTTCAGGCGTCGTCAGCAGGGCACTGGGCACTGCGCCGTTTCGCCGTGAGTTGGCGCTGGCGCCGAATTCCTTGATGTACCAGGCCTGAGAGGCCATGGGATCCATTTGTGCCGCGATGAAGCAGTGAATGTGATGAGCAGCCGGCGCTTCCGGTCCCATGGGGTCGTCGATGAATTCCAGCCGGACGCCATCCGGCAAATTCACGAACTGCGCTTTTGGTGCCGTCTGAATTCCAGCAGCGGTCAGTTTGGCCCGCGTCGGATCGAGGTCCTTCGCCCAGATCCCAAGGTGATTGACCAGGCCGTCTCCCGTTGCCGGCTGTCCTTTCGTCAGGACAATGAACACGCCGGGCATCTTTAGCATCTCGGTGGATCCTACTTTTACCGGCTTTGCGCCGAAGAGATCGACCCAGATTTTCCGATGAGCATCGACGTCTGGAACGGTGAAGTACACAGCCCCAAGCGAAACGCCGGAAGCATTGGGAGCAGACACCTGTGCGAAAGCGGGCGTAAGCGTCAGAAAGATTGCACAAAGAAATAGCGAAATGGCGAGTTTCATATGGGTCTCCGAGGAATTGTGTGCGGCAGATGTTGCCGCAGAATGAAAAGGGCCTGCCCTCTTCGGACAGGCCCTTGGATTACTCCAGACTACTTGGCGCGATGAAGAAGGACTGCTGCGATCGCTCCGCCGCCACGTCCGCCGCCACCACCACCACCGCCGGGACCACCACGACCGCCGCCACCGCCACCGGGGGCACCGCCGCCCGGCGCTCCACCAGCAGGCGGTCCACCTGCGGCTGCCGCGGGCGCTCCACCGGCCGGAGGACCTCCGGCTGCGGGAGCTCCGCCCGGCGCTCCACCACCACCGCCGGGACCACCACGACCGCCACCGCCACCACCAACACCAGCAGCACCACGGCCCGGAACGCCGTTCGGGAATTCACGGGTCAAGCTGATCGTGTTGTCATCGGTGAGATCCGCGGTCCAATTCACGCGGAAATCCGCGCCGTTGAGCGGACGAATGGTGAACCACTTCGCCTGCTTGCCCGCGACCGTACCTTCTTTAACTTCGAGATCGGCGCCGCCTTCGAACATCGTGCCGGTAACCTTGGCACCGTCGATCTTAAGATCCAAGCGCGTTTCAGCGTTGCCACCGCGTCCACCCGCGGCTGCAGCGGCAGGCGGATCGGTGACCCACTTGCCGGTTAAACCTGTCTGTGCATATGCCACCGCTGCGATCACACAAATAATCGCACCCGCGACAAAAAGCTTCGTTTTCATTCAAACCTCCCCTATTTTTTTTACGGACTATCCGAATCATCAAACCCGATAGACTGACACAGGATTATGTCGATGAAAGGGCCTCTGGGCAATCCGAATCGCGTTTGGAATGAAACATGCAGTTCTGCTCCTTGCTTCACGGACATTCCTGCCATAAAGTAACGCGCATGGCTACGGTCCTCTAACCCTCCGTTCGCTCGAAATCAGCCGCGAATCCTATCTTCGGACCAATCCCATGACTCTTAAATTCCACGAAATCTGCGAATCCTCGCATCGAATCCTGCGCAGAATTCCGGAACCGGCTTTCCGCAAACAGGCGCCGCTATTTCGGTTGGGCTGAGGTGAAGTTGTCAAGGAATGCGATCAAGAAATCCCTCTCCCAACGGGAGAGGGGGCCGCGCAGCGGCCGGTGAGGGGTACCGCAAGTAACAATTTTTACTGGTGGTACCCCTCACCCAACCCTCTCCCGTTGGGAGAGGGATTTCTTAAATTGCATTCCTCCATAGCTTCAATGACCGCGAACTTTCTCCGGAAATCAAGATTTACTGTTAACTTCGCATCCCTGTTCAGGGTCATGGAGAGTGAAAGGGGAAGCATCATGGTTGGAATGTTGGAGTTGCTGGTTGTTCTCATGCCATTTGCCTTCGCGGCGTTTCTGGTTTGGATTGTGATCTCCAAAGCCCGGGGCGGACAGAAACAACAGGCGGACGTTCA
Organism: Terriglobia bacterium; assembly: GCA_041481485.1. GTDB lineage: Bacteria > Acidobacteriota > Terriglobia > 20CM-2-55-15 > 20CM-2-55-15 > JBGPBY01. Next base: position 32,216 of record JBGPBY010000007.1, on the reverse strand, counting down.
GAAAGAGATCGTCAGCAAATTCGCTTCAGGCGAAGAACTGCGAGCGTTTTTGAAGTCGGACGAAGGCAAGACTCTATTTCGGGAATTTGATGTCGCGGGTAGTCCTCGTCGGGGCATTCGGGAGCGGGCAATCTCGCGAATCGGAATTGGCATTGTGTTGATCATTGTGGGAGGTGGGCTTCTGCCTTTGGCACACTTTGCCGATCAGCCACAAAGACTCACGTCGTGGGTACAGCCTCCTCCTCCTGGCATCGACGGAGGAATCGCAAGTGCACAGCCTCCGGCGCCGTCATCAGATTTCATTTCGCTGCCCCCGGGAATGGGCTTTCCAGCCGTCGTATTGCTCCTCAGTGGGCTGGGACTCATTCTGTCTTCTCTAGTCACACTAAGACTGAATTCCAGTGCATCGTCACAACCCTGAGCATGGACCATGCGGCATTCCGGTTGTTCTATGAAAAGACGGTTCCGATGCTTCGGGCCTTTGTCATTCGCAGTTGCGGCTCCGATGTTGCAGACGACATCGTGCAGGAAGCATTTCTGCGATTTCTTCAGTCGGCGCCAATGGTGAAATTGGACGAGGCTCAAATGCGCGCGTACCTTTATCGAACGGTGGAAAGTCTGATTGTGAACCGCTGGCATCGCCGGCAACGCGACGAAAGAATCATGCAAGCAGCCAATAGGGACACCGGCACTTTAAGGCCCGATCCAGTCGCTGAAGAAATGAGCCGCGCATTCGCTTCGCTCGATCCCAGACATCGGACCTTGCTCTGGATGGCCTACGTTGAAGGTTTCGACCATAAGGAAATCGCCACGGCCGCCAAAGTTGGAGAAAAGAGCGTCCGGGTCCTGCTGTTTCGCGCACGCCAGATGCTCATGAAAGTGATCAAGAAACAATGAACGCACAACAAATTTGCACGATGGAAAAATCGATTATTTCCGCTCATGCCACAGAGCGCTGGAATGAATTACTCGAAAGTCATCTCAAAAGCTGCACCTTTTGCCAGGATTCCATCGAAATCGCGAAGTGGATGGGACAGCTTGCGGCAATTCCCGAAGAAACCCGGCCGCCGGATTTTGAAGTGATCTGGACGATGTCACGTATCACTCAAGCGAGCCGGCGCCGGTTTGTTCCACAGTGGGAAGGAATCGCCGCGATTCTTGCCGCCGCTTGCATTGCGGTGTGGGCATGGTCCCCGGTTGAGAGTGTCATCACGAAAATGGTCCCGCAGCATTCCATGCTTCTCGTGCTGTTCCTGGTGTCTTTAACCCTTGCCGCCGGCATGACCCTGTTTGCACTGTCGGAAACGCTGGATTTGAGACGGCGGTAGTTTTTGAATCTGAATTCCGCCGCAGGCAGGGTCACAGATCGCGTCGGTAAATGAGTAAACTGTTCAGCAGTGTATTCAGGTAATCGATCACCGGCGAAACAGCGTTATCTCTTCATCGATCTGCTTCGATTCTTTGCCGTGTTGTTCATGGTTCAGGGGCATGTCTTTGATGCTGTCCTCAATCCGCAGATCAAGTCTTTGCCGTACTATTACCTCCACGATTTCTTTCATGGGTTTGTCGCACCCGCGTTTCTCTTTTCATCGGGTGTCGCGTTTGGTATCTCCACCATCAGACGCTGGGATAGCTACGTTATGTGGGGGCCGGAAACGTATCGGCGGTTTGCCAGGTTCCTCGCTCTGCTCGCAATCGGATACTCGCTTCATCTTCCGTATTTTTCACTGCGAAAGACACTCAGTGAGGCAACCGGGGCCGAACTTCAGGCGCTGTTTCAGGTCGATGCGCTTCAATGCATTGCGGTGACGCTGCTACTTCTGCAGCTGGGAGTTCTTGCAACCCAAAGAATCAGACTCTTCATTCGAATTGTCGGTATTACCGCCGTGATTCTGGTTTGTGGTGCTCCGCTGGTGTGGTCGGCGCGCTTCACCGGGAATCTTCCGGTATGGCTGGTGTCTTACTTGAATGCCCAATATGGGTCGTTCTTTCCGTTGTTTCCCTGGGCGGCCTATCTGTTGTGCGGGGTGATTTTCGGTTACCGGTTTGTACGCTCCACGGAAAGCGGCAATCCGGCATCCATGATCCAGCGGAACATCATGGTTCACGCGGGAATTATTCTTCTGGCTGTTGTCATGACGCGGTTGCCGTTCGACATTTATCCGGCCCATGACTTCTGGAAAACCAATCCGGCGATGTTTGCGATCCGCTGGAGTGCAGTCAGTATCGTGGCGAGCATACTGTTCCTGGTTGAGAGATGGATTCGGATACCGCTGCGCGTGCCGCTCATTTTAGGACGTGAATCTCTATTCATCTATATCCTCCACTTGTTGATCGTCTACGGCTCCGTATTGAATCGAGGCTTGAGTGAACGTATTGGTCCTACACTGACCATTGTTCAGGCTTTTGGAACAGCCGTACTGGTTCTTGCAGTGATCGTAGGGGTGTCGGTGTTGTGGTACGAGTTCAAAGTCAGGCAAAAGACAGCTGCTGCCTGGATCAGCGCGGGAAGTGCAGCCGTCTTTCTGTTTGAATTCCTCCGGCGTCCCTGGTGAACATTTCCTTTAGCTTCCTTTATCGGCGCAGGATGTTCACCAGGCAATGAAGGGCGCCGAAATAGCGGTAGCTGCTGGTGCAATCCACGGGCCGGACGGTGTACCCCAAATCTTCCCACACCTTTCTTGCGGCGGCATTGAGCGAGTCCGCGCCATGATAGAACGGCACGTAGACAACTCGCTTTGCGTCTTGCTCGTCAATGATGCTGTTGACGTAAGTCAGGAATGTGCGGCCATCCGGCGCAGGAACAACCGGCATGCGCACCACGCGGTACCCTGCCGCCTCGCTCTGCGCGGCGACGGCGTCGAATTGATGCTGGGTTTCCACGGAAAAATCGCCGCCCCCGGGAAGCAGAGATTTCGCTTCAACGGGTGAAGGCGGAAAATATTTCCTCCCGAGCTCAGGGTCTCCGACCAGCATGACATGGTCGCCAACAGAGGCCATAAACATTCCGGCATGATGATCGGGCGCTTCATTCAAGAGGACGACCCGGCGTTGAAGCTCACGCGAAAAGATCGCGATCAGCTCCGTGGAGTTCTTTACCGTCTGTTGAATGTTGCGATTGAGAACTCGCGGCATCACAAAAACGGTGTCGTTGTCTGCGAGAAAGTCGCCGCCATCGAAAAAAAGAGAGCTTCGCTTCGCACGAACAGCGTGTCCGAGTTCCTTCGAGAGATCCGTGCCGATCTGCTCATCTCCTGCACGTTCCGGCCAAAGATCCGAGGCCGCTTCGCCGCGGGGACTCCAAAGGGTGATGCTGTCGCCACCGGGAGGGGGATTCAACGCCAGCCACCGGTCGCGAGACCATGACGTCATCGAGTGATGGACAAGGATTGGCCGAAGAGTGCAACGGATGGAACCCACGGCGGCTGCCAGTTCATCGAATGCGGCGCGATCCGGAGCGACCACATCCACGGTCACGTCCGGATCCTGCCACTTTAGAAAATCGCGATACACCGGAAGCACAATGTCGCGTGCTTCCGGTATGTACTGGATCACCAGCTCGCGAATGTGGCCATCGTGTTCGGAGAGAATCGGACCGGACGACATTGCCCGTATCCGGGCATTACCCAGGATCAGAAGAACGATACCTGCTACGCCCAATCCGAGTGCAATCCCTGCGAGCCGCGGCCACCGGGGTGTCATGGAACCTCCAAAACCAGCGCTCAGCGACGGGTCTGTACGTCGGTTGCCGTCGAAAACTCAACCATGGAGACGACACCGACGTCTCGGACGGATCTAAAGGCCTCGGAGGCAGAGTGCAGGTAAAAATTTACCTTGCTGTTGCCGGGAAGTCCGGCATGCGTCTCTTTCGCGAAAGTTTTTGCCTCATGCGGGCCAAGACTCACCGTCAGTGGTTCATGCCATACAATCGCTTGACTGGCACCGCTGCGTGACATCCGGGACGGAATCGTCGTCGACATCATCACTGCTTCGACTGCGGCCGTTGCCGGCTGATCCCCCGTATTCACGGCTACAAAATCGAAAGCAGGTTCATCGCCCGCCTTGAAGGACGAACCTTCAGGGAGTGCGACCGTAAACTCGACGGTTCCCGAGACAAACTTGGGAGTCTTGATGCTGGGCGTGACGGCGTTGCCGTCATCTGCACCGTTAAGGAACGCGGGCCAGAATCCTGCAAGCACAATCGCGGCCGTTGCCGCTGCAGTTGTACAGATGGTCTTGATGTGTTCAGCCTTCATGGTTGTCTCCTCTCCCCCCTTGCCTATACATACGTGACGGCGTGCCGGTCTGGTTACCGGCGGCAGTAGTTTGTCTGTCCTCCTGTAGGCGCGGTCTATGACCGCGCACAATCTGTCGTTTTTGGAAACTCAAACTCCGATCCATCCGATTCTGATTCGACGCCGTAGATGCAGGTATGACCCATAGATGAGCCGGGTCGATATGGGATGCGGCTCGCGGGTTTATGAATCGATTGCAACCGGCAACATCTGTTGCCAACTCTTCACATCCAAATTACTGAAGGAGAGAAATGATGAAAGCAAGAATAGTCATCGTGATTGCGGTGGTCCTCGTGCTGGGGTTGGTCATCAACGTTCAGCATCCGAAGGCTTCCAGCCATCGCGAAGCACTGGCCATCCTGAATGATCCGTGTGTCGACAACACGGACGTTTATGCATGGGTCACACCTGGTTCTCACGACAAGATGTATCTGATCGCCGGATACAACGGCGTGCACGAACCGGGGCAGGGCAATCAACAGACGCGGCTCTGCGATGATGTGCTCTATGAGTTTCATGTCGCCCGTGGCGTCGGCGACCTGGACGACAAAGTTACTTATCAAATTGAATTCAACTCCACTCCGCCGACACGTGTGGATCCGGCAGATCTTTCATTGCCTCCCGGGGGCGGAAAGGAGTTGCTCATTCAACTCAGTGGAATGCAGCAGACCTATAACGTCACGAAGATCGAACATTCGCCCAGCTGGCATGGAAAGAAACACGGCAATGACGATGACTTCGACGATGACGACGATGACTTCAATGCCATCCGAACAGTCATCGGACGCAACCTGCCGGTGACGCCTCCAAATATCGGTCCCCAGACCGATCGCCTCGCGTATGGCCTCGGCACGTTCCAGCCGTATCAACAAAACGGAGACCCGGCGAGCCGCGAAGTCGGACTTTACGACGACAAATTTGCCGCAAGCTTCATCCGGCCACTCGGGCCATTCGGCAGCGAAGGCCGCGCCTGGGCTGGAACGCGGGACGACGGATTCTATCTGGATGAAAAGGGCATCTTTGACATCATCAATCTTGCCGGACTCGGTGGGATTGGCGGACGGCGATCTCCTGGCGAAGATGTCTTTGCAGGGTTTAATTTAAATGTCATTGCACTGGAAATTCCGACGAACAAAGTCACAGGAACCGGCAAGTATCCCGCTCACAACGGCCATCCTGGAGACGATACGCTGCTTGGTGTGTGGGCATCCGCCAGCCGCCGCAAGGTGAAGGTGCTTCATCGAAACGGCGACCCGACCGAAGACGGGCCATGGATTCAGGTCGGCCGGGAAGGATTGCCGCTGATCGATGCCGGGGTGATCGGTGTTCAGGACCAATCGAAGTATCTGCGCACGACTCCAGTCACGGACGTCGCAAACTTTGCCCCCTATTTCCTGAATCCGATCCTCGTTCGCGATGCTGAAGCTTTGGGAATCTACAGCGCGCTTGGCCTTCCGCAGGCTACGGTGAATACGCTGAAGAGCAACCGCATCGATATTCTGCAGACCATAAATCTTGACAACATCCCGAGTCCGGGAGCGCATCACGTGCCGATCGCCGCGGGAAAAACGGGAGACGTTCTCCGGCTGGATATTGCAACGGATTCGCAATTTCCCAACGGCAGGATGATTCCGGGCAAGTTCCCGAACGCAGAGCAGGTCGATGTCAGCGACGCACTCATCAGCCTGATCGTGACAGGCGGGACGATTAAAGTCGGTGATGGAGTGAATCACAACGACAAGAATTACCTTACGGAATTCCCGTGGTTAGCACTCCCATGGCAGGGATTGAACGAAGGCCACGGCGCGCCCGCGCCGTAGTTCCCACTCCACAGCCACTTCGGGTGGCTCCCGCCGGAGTCCGGTATTGGAGCCACCCGGGTGTATTGCGCAGTTCCTTTAGAAATGCGAGCGAGTTCTCAATCGAATCACAAATGGAGACTATGAATATGCGAATGAAATTGTTGCCGGAAATCGCATTAATACTTTGCCTCTTCATCATCGGATGTCATTCCCGCAGTTCGAAATCGATCGATAAGGTGTCGCTGTCGCCCAACGAAGCCCGCGCAGTTTGTCTTGCCTCGCCCAACGATGGATCACCGATCGGCCAGGCTATCCGCGAGCATCAAAATCGCGCGCGCAGGCTCTCCGGCAAACCGGACGAATGGATTCTCGTCGGCAAAGGCTGGGTCCGCAAGGCGCGCCGTTCTGCCGATCCCGGCTTTTATGTCAACGTGGAAGCCTGCGCCCAGGCCGCACTTCATACGGCCCCGGAGAACCTCGCGGCGCTCGAACTCCATAGCCTCTCGCTGATGAACGACCATCGCTTCGCCGAGGCGAGTCACACGGCGCATCTCATTCTCGCAAAGGATTCGAAAAACAGGATAGCCCTCGGAACCCTGAGCGATGCGGAGCTGGAAATGGGACACTTCGAGGATGGCGCGGATGCGGCTCAGAAAATGATGAATCTGCGTCCGGATATGGCGTCCTACTCTCGCGCTTCCTACCTGCGCTGGTTGCAGGGCGATCGCGATACCGCAAAGAAATTCATACGGTTTGCTTTGAACGGCAGAGATGCTCAGGATGCGGAGCCAACGGCATGGACGTTGGTTCAGGCAGGAATGATGTTCTGGAATGAAGGCGACTATGACGGCGCCGACGCAGTCTTCAAAGAAGCCGAAAACTGGGTAGAGGATTATCCTGCGGCGCTGGTGGGTCGCGCGCGTGTCGCGTTGAGCCGGCAACGGCCCCAAGCGGCGATACCATTTTTAGAACAGGCGTACGCAGCTGCCCCTCTCGTCGAAACGGCGTGGTTATTGGGTGACGCGAAAGAGATGAGCGGCGATCACGAGGGTGCCCTGAAGAGCTATGACAACGTTGTGGCTCAGGGTCGGCGAACGGATCCCTTGACGCTTGCACTTTTCTACGCGACGAAGAATCGTGACCATGATGAATCGCTGAAGCTGATCGAGACGGAACTTAAGAACCGGGCCGGGATTTACATTGAGGATGCGTATGCGTGGTCCTTATACCGGGCCGGACGAATTGCTGAAGCCCGACAGGCCAGCGATCGCGCCACCCGACTGGGCACCCTGGACGCGCGCCTGCTCTATCATGCCGGCGCTATTCACCTGGCAAGCGGAGATCCGGCCGGCTCTGATCTCGTCCGCAAGGCGCTTTCATTGAATCCCCGTTTTGATGCAACCGGCGCGGTCGAAGCCGCGAAACTGGTGGCGAACCATGCGAAGTAGTTTGCGATTCGTAATTCGCGCTGCGCTTACGGTCGGCATTGTGCTCGGTCTCTCAATTTGCGGATGGGCCCACACTGTTGGAATTTCACGAGGCGAATATCGCGTCGGTGCTGACAGTGTTACGATGAATCTGGTAATGGCTCGGCCCGAGTTCGCCGGCGCGGTGGCGAGTCTCGACACGAATCCTGACGGAACAATTTCGCAATCCTCGTTGTCCGCGGCACGCGCCGGCATCGAAAAGGCGTTTGTTGGCGGAACCGAAATCCGGAGTTCGAATATGCGATGTTCAGGGAAATTGGACGATGTCCGATTGACAGAGGAAGACGGCGTCTCCCTCAATGCAACGTTTCGATGCCCCGGCTCTATCGATGTGCTGACATTCAAATTGAACTTTATTTCCGCGTTGTCCCACGGACATCGCCATCTTGCCAATGTCCCGGGCGCACTGGATTTCAACACCGTGGCGTACGCCGGTAACTCCGAATTTCAGGTCACCCCGGGCCGGTTCGAGTTTGGAAAGCAGCCCTGGACGCAGGCGCTATGGCCGATGTTTCGGCTGGGAATCCAGCACATTCTGACGGGTTACGATCATCTCGTATTTCTTTTCGGGCTGATACTGGTTGGCGGCCGCGTGAGATCGATTCTTGTGGTGATTACTGCATTTACGATTGCGCACTCCATCACGCTGGGACTGGCCGTATTGAAGGTTGTGACGCCCGGTACTCATCTTGTGGAGCCGGCAATCGCGTTATCCATTGCATATATCGGAATCGAGAATTGGTACGTGCACAATGCGTCACGGCGCTGGATGATTACCTTCCCATTCGGACTGATTCACGGTTTCGGTTTTGCAGGAGCGTTGCATCAGATCGCTCTGCCCCCCGCTCAGATTCCCGCAGCGCTCCTGTCGTTCAACCTCGGCGTGGAAGCCGGACAACTGGCGGTATTGAGCGTGACGCTTCCGGCGATTTTGTGGCTGAGACAGCGAGAATGGTTTGCGAATCGCGGAGTCAAGGCTCTCAGTGCGGGGATAGCGCTGGCCGGAGTGTGCTGGTTCTGGTCGAGGATCTGACGCGCCGCTTGACTTTCGCGGCACGCCAAACGTTTGGGAGACTTTTCCGATTCGTATCTTTAGTTGCCTGGCTTACGGCTTCGGGATCATGCGGACCTGCGCGCTCTGCCGCGTTGCGGCGCTTACGGTCAGGGCCGTTCCGAGTTCTTCGATTTTCGCCATGAACTCCGAGTTCATCCAGATTCCGTTCTGAACGTTGTCCCAGGCAAACAGCTTATATGGACCAGGTGCCAAGCTCGTCATCACCACATGACCCTGTGTGTCGCTTTGTCCCTGGCGGTACAGCACCGGATTCTGTCTCCGCTGCATCGGCACCAGAACCACCGTCTTGCCGGCCACGGGCTTTTGATCCGGACCCAGCACCGTCGCTTCGACGCTTCCGCCGTTGCTGCGGATATCGACTTCAAGTGGATTCGAGTCCTTCGCGCCGACCTGCAATCCGTTGTCGTACACACTGACGCCCTCCTGTCGAATATCGGCGACGTACGTATCGCCTGGCTCGTGAATCTGCACAGCAACGCGGTAGTGGGCTTCCGGTACAACGGGAATCGCAAACGTTCCATCGTCTGCGATTGCCGGACGATAGCTTGCCACCTGTGTGAAAACGTTCGCCGTGTTCCCATCCCCGACGCGATCGACGGTCTCGTCGGGAATCAGATTCAACATGACCTTCGCCGCCTTAGGGATGTTATCGACGGTGACCCTGCCGTGCACATCCGTTCCCTGATGAATGACAATCTGTACGTTGTCGACATCCATGCCGCGAACTTCCACGGCCGCGCGGCCAAACGCCGCCGGAGCTGTAGCGCGCTCCGGCGGAGCCTGTCCACCCCAGCCTTTGTCGATGGGCATGCGCGCATATAAGTCATAAATGCCCGGGGCGACATTCGGAATCTGAAATTTTCCTTCGGCATCGGCCGCCACTGTCACTCCGCCCAGGATATCCGAGAACCCACTGGGCTCATGGCTTGCCAATGACAACACAGCGGTGGAAGGGACGACCGCACCGCCACGTCCGGTGCGTGGCGGAACCGGTGGAAACGTACTGCTCACACGTCCGGAAATGTTGAACGTGCGCACTGTCTTCACATGAACGTCGATGCCTCGGACTTCTTCGCCGGCAGCGACCACCACTTTAATGGCGCCGTCGAGAGTGGTGGAGTTTGGAAACAGCGTTGTGGCCTGGACCTCCGGACCTCCGGGGTCGGCTGTCGCGCGCGCCCCCGGATTCCGAGGCATGACGGTGACGTAGTACTCGCCGGGGGAAAGCGGGTAGATACGATATCCGCCAAGATCGTCGGCTTGTCTTCCATCCACCGGTTCGAGGGTGAAATTGCCCGTCGTGTACGACACGCGCAAAGCCCCGACGATGACATTGAAAAACGGCTTTCCATTCGGGTCGAATGCTTTCCCGCTGATAGTTCCGCCCGGCACCATCGAGATCTTCATGCTGGAGGATTCATTCTCCTTGACCAGCACGGAGGTATTTACGCTGTCCGGAAAAATCCCGTTCACGGGAACGCCGAAGTATCCCGTGAGCTGGGCTCGAACAGAGGTCCTTCCGGCCGGTACGTCGCGCACAATGAAATGCCCATCGTTGTCGGTGACGGCAGTCATGGGTGGGGCCGCAGCCGCCGGTTGGCCCGACGCTTGTTGCGCAACGACCAAGCGCGCGGTCTCGATGTCGTCCGGGGAAATGTTCATGCCAATAGCCTGGGCGCTGAGGACCATCTGCGCCTGGCGCGGATTCATGGGCGCACCACCATTCACCGTGATTTTCACTCCGGCTACCGGTTCGGATGTGCCGTCACGAACGACCGTGCCTTGAATGGTTCCGGTTTGTGCAGGCGCAGCCAACATCAGAGCGAATACAAAGTTCGTGATCATGCAATTCCTCCTCGCCCGCACTGGCAAGTCGGCTGCCATCACGCAACACGATGAATTCACTACAAAGGGTGTGGCTGGCGATGTGACGAGACTTCACAGGTGTGAATTCCCGGTCTTTTATTTGGGATTCGCTCCTAAACCTTACGCAGTGGACCGGGATACCGGGCCAATATCGCGTCGCCGGTAACAAGGGTGAAGCCCTCGCAGAGGGCTTGGGCAAGCAGGAGCCGATCGAAAGGATCTTTGTGAATTGGAGGCAGGGCGTCGATGCTCACAGCATGTTCACTCGTGACGGGAAGCTCAGTGTAGCCGTTGTCGAGCAACCCGCGGCGTAGCAGGCGCGGCTCGACACTGAAGTCTTTTCGTCCCATCGTGCTCTTGATGGCGATCTCCCATAGGCTGGCGGCGCTGAAGACAAGTTCGTTACGCGGGTTGTTGATAAGCCTGCGAGCTGACGTGGAAAGCCGCTCGGGCTGACCCGCGGACCAGAGCAGGATCTGGGTGTCCAGCAGGAGCTTCACGCGACAATTCCGAAAAGAGCCGCGATCTCGGCTTGGGCCATGCGGTCGAAGTCTTTCGGTACGACAATCTCGCCCGCCATGAATCCCAGCCGCTTCGGGGCCCTGGGGGCGCCGAGGGCCGCAACCTTCACCAGCGGCTTGCCGGCTTTGGCAATAACGAAAGTTTCGCCCTTGACGGCGCGATCAATCAGTTTTGAGAGATGAGTCTTCGCCTCGTGGATATTGACAGTTACCATATTGACGTTTCTTAGACTAAGGTGTCTGGACTAAGTCTATGCTGCAAGCTTCTTTCCGTCAACGCGAAGGAGAACTCGGCCAAGCTGGCTTCGCGGACTGCGCCGGCGCGCATGTCATCAACGATTAGTCCTTCAGCCGCCCTTCCTTAAACTTTACAAAATGTGATCTAGTCCGCGAGAATGGCTTCACAATGTCCATGAAACGCCAGAAAACTGCGGTCGTTGAGTCCCTCAATCTGAATCCTACAGCGGTCGACATCCCAAGATTGGCGGCTCGGTGTTTTTCATTCGCAGTGGTTTTGATAAGTTCATTCGCCGCGGTCCCGGTTCTGGCCCAATCGTTTGAGCTTCCGGTCGATACTTCGCTCCCGGTGATTACACTGAACCATGTGGGGGGAAACACAGTCTTACCCCGGCAGAATCAGAAACCGGAGTTGACGATTCGAGGCGATGGGACCATTACAGTCTCGGACTCCCTTGGCAGAGGCAAGGATCTTGAATCCAGAATTTCTGACGAGGACCTTCATCGTTTGATGACTTTTGTGCTCAATGAAGAACACTTTCCAGAATTCGATGCCGGCGATGCGCAATTTGCAATTAATGCCATCAATGCTCGCTGCGGCCATTCACTGCGCGTTACCGATGCTGCCTCCACCGTGATTCACGTGCACCTGGCAAATGAAGACTTTGAAGGAAACTTCTATGCATTGGGTGTATTCGCCGAAGCTTATCCAATTGTGAAACCTCTGGGCAGGCTCTGGAAGGTCGAACGGCGGCTTCGTCAATTGGCGGAAGAAATCAAGGCCGGCGGAAAAGATACCGTTACGTCCGCTCTGGATGTCGCGGCGTCATACATTCAGCAGCAAACCGATCCATTCGATCTGAAATTGGAGGACTACGCTCAGGTACTGATGAATGGAGACAACAATAAAGTCCTGGAATTCGTACACGATCGGGGGGATGGCACATCAACATCTGTGATTGTGACCTATAACCTGCCTCAATCTCCGACGGTGAGTATGCGCACGGTTCGCAACCTGCAACCCGAATTAATGACCTGTCCGCAGGTTCAGCAATAGGCCATTCCCTTAGACTATTGACGGATCCAACCGAGTCGATTTGAAAAGCGCGGATCGCGCTGGTTTGAAGTGTGAAATTGCGGGCGGTCTAAGACCGCCCTTAGAGTGGGGGAGGAAAACAACGTCAGGGTTTCTGTGACATCACCAGCTCGTTATGCGCCTGAAAGATGGCATCCGGAAACAGGAGAACGTCGGGCGCGAAGACCTCAAGGTATGCCGAGCGCACGGTATCCGAATAGCAGAACTCATCGGACGGTGCATTGAGGCAGGGGTAAATGCCAACATTCAGGAGTGCTAGATAATCGGCGGAGGTTTTACAACCGACCGGCTGAATGAAGCCGCCGCTGCACGCCGCACCTACACCGGCGCCCGGAAGTGCTGCAAGATAGTTGTTGGTCATGAAGCCCATCCTGGTTCTCAACAGGTCTGCCGCTTCGACAACGGTGGGTGAGGCGGGGTCGGAAGTATTGAGGTTTTCGAATTCGACTGTCAGCCGCCCGGCAGATTTGAAATCCGCCACGGCGAGATATGAAAAGAGCATCGCGTTCATTTGATTGTCCGCAGTCTTCAAATCGACGTCGTTGGTGCACGTGTTGCGAGGAATTGCCGGAGGCACATTCCAAATCGTCTTTGGCACGATGCTGGTATAAACGCAGCCATGCTCGTCAATTTCCGGAAATGGATACTGGCCATGCCCTGTGTCGATGGGAATGATCGGCAGGTTAAATGACCTGTCGGGGAAATTCCATTCAAAGGAAGTGGCCATCGAATCCCACGCCAGAAAAAGAAGGGACGGCCGGTAGCCCGCTGCCAGCCATACCGAGATGGCGTTTGTATTTTGATGAAGGTTTCCGTCGCTATCGATGCACGGAGACGACAGAATTTCTTCGGGCAGGCGGAATTCGTCTGTCGTTCGGTTCACACCGGTAAGCCGCACCATCACAACCGAACTGTAGGCCCTGGTGTGCCGCAGATGCTGTGCGACGCCCGCCAGCATTCGGTCCCATTCGCGCAGGAAGACCGGATCCCATGGCGCAGCCATGCGCACGGTCTCGCAAACCGGCTGGACAGTCAGACCCTGGTGCGCCGCCGCCTGAAACGTTATCTGTCGGGCGCCGGCATACGAACCGGCGTACGCCGGACCGCACGGCTGCGACATCGCATCGAACAGCCAGCAGGGCGAATCCTGTCCCGCACGAATCGCAAGATTGATCTTTTTGCCCGCAGCTATCGCCAACTGGACCCATTGATCAAAGTGACCCTGACCCTCCGGCGCCAGATCCCATTCAAACACGCCAGGAGCCGGTTCGACCGAACTCCAATTCTCAACGAGAGTGAAGCCATCGACACCGCGCTCGGTCAGAGCCTGCGTGACCTGCGGCGCATTGGAAGGAAATTTGTCGACGACGGTATTCAGCGAATAAAGATAAATGCCCCGACTATCTGGGCTGGTTTCGCTGGCAGTCTGAGCAAACAGAAACGGCCTGGCGCAGATAACAACCACGACGAGCTCAAAAAGGGCCATGGCCGTACGGTGTGAACGCTTCATGGTGTTGCAAGCCTCGAAGGAAAACGATATGCATCGCGAAAGGCTCGGGCAACGTATTTAATATTATTTGTCGTTAATGCGGCTGAGAGATGCCACGGTAGCTGGATGTCTTCTCAAAGACAATGACGATGAAATGGTTTGACTGGAGCGAATAGACGATTATTCTGTGTCGGATCTACACCGCATCGCTGTTTCGGTTGCCCCAGCATGGCTGCCGCAATGCGGCGAAAGTTAGTTGCTCAAATCTCCCGGCCAGGCCTGCAAGAAACGGGTTGCGCGCAAATTCATCTTGCGGTTCGCGGTCATGGGATCAAACGGGGTTTCCATGGAGGTTGAAGCACATGTATTCCAATACTGACCCAGTAATTGCAGACACTGCGCCAATATCTCCGGCACGCCGGGCATTCTTCGGAAGAGCAGTCACCGTGATGGCTGGCGTCGCCGGATCCTTCAGCGGCATTGCGGAAGTAGCCGAAGCACATAACCCGTCCGCCGATAACGAAGTTGTCTCGGAAAAAACTCGCCAGACAATGGCATGGCAGATTCGAACAGATGCGGCACGTGCCGAGCGCCAACTTTCTTTGGTGGAGCATTTATCCAATGGCGACGAATCTCGATATCCCAACAAAATCGCGAATTTCTCCAAGGGATTGCCGCACAACGCGCTGGGAGAAGTAAAGATTGAGGCCTGGATTTCGCTCATTCGCGCGCTGACGTCTGGTGATCCGGAAGATTTTGAAAGAATCCAGACAGGCGGCAGTTCCCGTTTCGTCAACCCCCAGGCAGGCCTTGCTTTTGCAATGCAGGGCCCCGATTCGCACGCATTGACTCAGAAACCCGCGCCGGCGTTTAGCAGCGCGGAACAAGCCAGCGAGGCAGGCGAAAACTACTGGATGTCGCTCGTTCGTGACGTATCCTTTTCAGACTATCCTTCCCAGGTTTTGACCGAGATGGCTGCCGGTGATCTGTCGAAATTCTCGGATTTTCGCGGACCGAAGGCGAGCGGACGAGTGACACCTGCCACTCTTTTTCGCGGGCTAACTCCGGGCGATGTCACCGGACCATACATTTCCCAGTTCCTGTGGCAGGACACTCCATTCGGAGCCGAAACCATCGACAGGAAGATGAAGACGGCCATTGCCGGAATGGACTATCTGACTTCTTATTCGGATTGGTTGGCTATTCAAAACGGAGCAGCTGCGGGTTCGAATCTATTCGATCCGACGCCTCGCTATATTCGAAATGGCCGGGATCTTAGCCAGTGGGTGCATATGGACGTCTTGTTCCAGGCCTACTTTAACGCTCTGCTGATCCTCTTCCGGTTGGGCGCGCCGATCGATGCGGGGAACCCTTACAAGACGTCGAGTACTCAAATTGGATTTGGAACGCTTGGCGATCCCTACATCGCGAGCGTGTTATGCGGAGTGGCGAGAGAGGCACTCAAGGCGGTTTGGTATCAAAAATGGTTTGTGCACCGGCGCTTACGTCCAGAAGTTTTTGGCGGACGAATTCACAATCATAAGACCAGTCCATTCCAGTATCCGATACACAGCGACATTCTGAATTCGCCGGTGTTGGAACAGGTGCGCAGCCGGTACGGAACTTTCTTAATGCCACAGGCATATCCAGAAGGATCACCACTCCATCCATCATACGGAGCCGGACATGCGACTGTCGCCGGAGCCTGCGTCACGGTACTCAAAGCTTTCTTTGATGAATCTTTCATCATTCCGAGTCCCGCCGTGGCGGCCGGCGATGGTTCAAGGTTGCTCCCTTATTCCGGACCTTCTCTCACGGTGGGTGGGGAATTGAACAAGCTCGCATCGAATGTTGCCTTCGGCAGGAACTTCGCTGGAATCCATTGGCGATCCGACGCCATCGAATCGCTCAAGCTGGGTGAAGAACTTGCCATCCGTTATCTGAAAGAGGAAGGAGCCTGCTTCAACGAGGATTTCGATGGTTACTCTCTGACGAAGTTTGACGGAACGTTTGTTGTGGTTTGAAGGAATCACTTCGGCTGACACGTGCCTTCATCTTGCATGTATGCTCTGCCCTCGCATGAGCAAGCCCAGCCAACTCGATCTGGACCTCGGTTCCGCAATTTCCAATGCAGACTTCCAAGCGGCATCTCGCCTCCTGACGCAAGGGGCCGACATCAACCGAGTGATCGCGACAACTGTGCCCGACGAACGCGGCCTTTACGAAGACACGACAACTTACCTCATAGACGCATCGACTCGCGGCAATGTTGCGGCCGTTCGATTTCTGTTGGAGCACGGTGCGGATCCCAATATTGCCGGAGCATTTGCCAACCAGACGGCATTGCTCGCGGCGACGCAGCAGGACCATTCGGAAATCGTCGAACTTTTGCTCAAACATGGTGCCGATTGGTCAGCTGTCGACCATCCCAGCAAATTCAGTGCGATGGAGTACGCCATCTCTAGGGAAAACCCAGCCATCGTCCGCAGCCTGCTTGAAGCAGGGGCCCGCCCTGCATTTCGGCGTCTTAGCTTCGATAGAGATGGAGACGCAGCGGCGCGCGAGATTGTCCGGCTGTTGATGGAACGTGGATTTGATGTCAATCAGAGAGACGACTGGGGCAGAACACCACTGATGTGGGCCGCTCAGAGAGCACCGCCGGAGACTGTGAAATTTCTCGTCGAGGCCGGTGCGGACGTGAACATCATCTCGGGAAAGAACATGAATGGGGTGGCCAGCAACGAGACCGCACTTCGACTTGCGGCAAAGGCAAAGCGAGAGGATGTCATGGCGCTGTTAAAGCAGTACGGTGCGCGTTAAGGATGTCGCAGCTCCTTAACCAGAGCTACCGTCATTCCGTGGGAAAGAAAAACCAATCAATTTTCATTTCTCAACCGGCGGAGTCATGCGTGTAACATGATGCGCAACGAGCGTGCCATGAATCGCAGGGAAATGTTTGGTCTAATCGGCGCTGGGGTCTTAACTTCCGGTGGGCTCCTCGCACAAGAGCAGCAGCCCGAATTCGCCGGGCTGGATCACATTGAGTTCTATGTTTCCAACGTCGAAAAGTCGCGCGACCTCTTCGCGCGGATCTTCGGCAATCCCCGAATTGTCACCAACGACCTGAAGGTTCGAAACGGGAAGCGGTACTTAAAGCTGGGTCGAAGCTATATGGCGTTCGAACAACCAAAGAGAAATGGCAGCATCAAAGTGGATCACTTCTCCATCGCCATCAGAGGATTGGACATGCCTCGGCTTCACGCCCATCTCGCGCAGCGCGCCATCGAATATCAGGACTATCCAAGTGGCCGCGACACTGGAGTGAACGATCCCGATGCCATTCGCACACAGCTTTCTCCCGAGGATGGCTGGAGCCTTTTGAATCCCGCAACCTTCTTAGCGGAAACTGTCGCATTTCCGGAGAAAGCCATTTTTGAACCAAGTCACCTGATGCACGTACTGCTGAATGTCACCGACGTGGACGGCTCGGCCGCGTTCTACCAGAAGCTCCTTGGCAACTCTCCAGAGTATATGAAGGATTACATCTCGTTTCGCATTGACAGATCGCGCACAACCCCAACTATCGGTTTACGAAAGACACCCGATGGCGAACGTTCGGGAGTAGCCCGGTTTGATGTCTCTGTAATTAGCTTCGATTATGAATCTGCTGTGCGAAGACTCCGCCAGCTTGGCGTGAAAGTGGAAGATTCGAAGATTGTAATAACTGCTGAATTCAGTGATCCCGATGGAATGCGGATTCGGGCCATCGGCAATTCGTTTCAGTGAAGTGTCTTGATTTCAGCTTTCCCGACCTCTTCATGCGTTCATCACGCATTTCCCTTCGATGCGAAAGTTCACGGTGGCTTGCTTCCCTCCAATACGGGTGGTGGAACCATCGCCGATTGCTTTGTCCGCATGGTGTATCAACAACTGAAGGGCGGGAATTAGAGCCTGACTGGAATACACTAGCGCTCGACAAATCCGCCGGAGGGTTGATAAATGTTGAAAACTATTGCAAAAGCAGATTGCTCCCAAGTGTCCTAATTTGGATCTTTATTGCCGCTGTAACCCGCTCGGTGGTGGCGCTGGTGCCGTACTCGGGACGGGAGCCTTTCGTAGATCAAAGTCCACCGTGATCTCACCAGCTCTCATTAAACGGAGTTCATCCCCGACTGCTTCGCCCCTGATCATAACGCTCTGGTCGTCGATGACGACACTTACTCGTAAACGGACTTCACCGGGAGTGCGGCTTATTTGGATATTGCGCAAACTGTACCGCCCATCTTTGCCGGTCTTTTGAATTAAGGTTCGCTCCACCAGGATACCGGCTCCATTCGTAGCTAATTGTTCTATGCGGATTGTAGCGTTTGCTAGCGGCATTCCATCTTTACCCAAGACTATTCCGATTACATTGCCGTAGTTTGCTGAATCCTCTTCTTGTGCGAAGGAAGGCCAAGCGAGAACACACATGGCGAGAAGGAAAGGGATAATGGTTTTCTGAAAGTGGTTTTTCGTCTTCGTTGTTCCCATGGCTTCATGCCCGCTGCAAAGCTTGGCGTATCCAGTCTGAAAGCTTCAAGCCTTGCCGCGATGCACCTTCTTCATACAGGCTACGCTCTGACTCTGACAAGCGAATAGCGATGACATTCTTGACTTGACTCTTCGGCAGCTTGGGCCGTCCAACTTTACGTTTTTTTGTGTTCATTTTTCACCTTCGCCACGATTGCCGCCCTGACGGCATCCTCCGGGGAATTCACCGGAGGAGTTTTCGTGCCTCCGGAGACGGACTTCCACTCGCATTGGATGGAGCCATGAGGGAATTCATTTCAAAATACGCGGATCGGATTCACGGTGTTCTTTCCTGCTTCGACCGGATGTTGTTTCGCGGCTATCTGCCGATCATGAGCGGCTGGCAAATGGCCCAGTTCTTCAACAGTTCCAATATCCGCTACCGGGAGTTGAAAACGTTTCTACTGGAGCACGCCGCCCGCGTGAAACAGCATGGTGTGGATTTGGCCCAGAAAGAAGGACGGCCCTTTCAGTACCTGCAGGAGAAGGTGAAGAAGGAAGATCTTGCTCGGCAGATCGCCGAGCGCAATCACATCCAATTACGCGACGTTCAGTTTCCCATATCCCATTTGAAGGCCGCCGCATGATTCCGAGATTTCTTTGCGAAACGCGGAAAAGGCACAGACAAAGAATCTATACTTTGGTTCCCATGCGAGATGCTTACGTTCTGTTGTGCCATGGGTCCAAGGTCCGCAATTAGACGCCCCACAGACCTGGGGCAGCTTGCGGCCAAAACAACTTACCGTTGGGAGCACAGTATGGCTCTGTGGTGCATCACGCCATCGTCCAGGTTCCAGTCCAGACTCAGACGCCGGGCAAGGCCGCTAGAAGACCAAAAATCGTAGGTACTCCCACATTTGTTCCAGGTAGTGCAGGCGTCGCAGGCAATGCGCCCAATGGTGGCGGGTACGCCGACGTTATCGCGAGAATCCGCGAGCAGCAGACCGGACATGGTGCGTTCATGACAATGGAAGCAGTGTACGCGCCGGGCAGCCAGCCAATGGACTTCCGGTACACGGATTCCGCAAAGTTGATTCGGGGTGGAAAGCCGATCCGCCTCGAAGTTCATTACACTCCGAACGGTAAAGAAACGACGGACAGAACCATGGTCGGGTTCACCCTCGCGAAAGGTCCGGCAAAGCGTCGCTTCATCATCATGGCGCCAGAACATCTCGTGGACTCTCGAAAAGCCATTCCGGCCGGCGAAGCAAACTACGAAACCATCGGTGAGTTGATCTTCAATCAGGATGTGAATCTAGTCTGGTTCATGCCGCACATGCACCTGCGAGGCAAAGACATGACGTATCGCCTGATCTATCCGAACGGGCGGGAAGAAACGGTGCTTAGTGCCCGGTTCAACTTCCATTGGCAGCTGGGCTACGAACTGGAAACCCCTATCCGAGTGCCGAAAGGTGCACGCATGGTAGTGACCGCGCACCATGATAATTCGGCGAATAATCCATTGAATCCGTCGCCCGGTGAAACTGTCGGTTGGGGCCAAATGACAGCCGAGGAGATGATGCTTCCCTGGTTTGGTGTCGTCGTGGCCCGCGATGCACAACCCGACGCGATCGCAACGTACAAGCCTGGAGACCTGGATGGTCCTCTTCCAGCCAGGCAGCGCTAATCAGGTACTAATCCGAGAGCTATACGGAATGGTTGGATTGAAGGCGCGTTTACTTGTCCTGCGCGCGAGCGGGAAGTGAAGGGCCTCCAACGGCCGTCGCCAATGCCTCCATTGCCGCTACGATCCCGGCGTCTTTATTGCCGGCACTAATTTGAGGTGCAAGGATATCCCGGATAATGCGAGAAGCAGTTGCATCCGATACCTGTTTTTCAAATCCCCGGCCGAGTTCAATCCTGATCTTTTGATCCTGAACCATGATGAACAATGCAATTCCGTCATTGATATCCTTCCGCCCAATCCCCCATTTGTTGAAAGCACTCAGACTCCAGGCTTCAATTGTCGCGTCGCCGGTGGTGCTGCCGATCCATACAATCATTTGATGGCCAGTCTGCTTTTCGTAGGCCTCTAGCCGCAGATTCAAATCGGCGGCTGCAGCAGGCGTCATAAAGTGGGGCGGATCAGTTACCCAAGCTTGGGGAGGCGCGGGAACAGGAGTCTCTACTGCATGCAATGACGACGAAAAGAGGAGAATGCAACAAGCCAATAATCCCTGAATCATGAATTTGCGCATACTCAATCCTCTTTACCGTTGGATCAGTTCGAGAAAGAGATTGTTGGGATCGCGAACGATGACGAGTTTGGAATTGCCGAGACTCACCGGCTCGCCGCCCGTCGTGACGATCTCTGCGCCTCCGGCTTTGAGTTCCTTCATCAGGCCATCCATATCCCGTACGTTGAGTTGAAGGATGGCCGTGCCCGGGTCCTGCACGCGGGTCTTCAGCGGTTTGCGTTCCACCTGAGAGAATTCGATAAAAGTGATGGTCGCATTGGTTCCGGGGATCGGACCGCGGCTTTGCTTGAACGCGCCGCCGGGAACACCTGCCGTTTCGTTCATCACTTTGTCGGGATTGAACGCCGTACCGGGAGTTAATTGAAAGCCGAGCAACTTCTGATAGAAGGCGACGGTCTTAGCCGTATCTTCGATGGCCAGTTCGAAGCCTCCGCCAACCACATTGCCTTCCGGCTGGGGCGCTGCAGCACCGCCGCGAGGCGCGCCCGCCAGACCCAGCTCGATCACGAACCCGTCCGGATCCTGAATAAACATGGCGCGAGCGCCGCTTCCGATCGTTGCAGGACCGCCGCCCGCCGTGAGAATCTTCGCGCCAGGCGTCTTCTTCACGCGCTCTACGACGGCATCCAAATCCCGCACTCTGACGATTAGATTCGCAGCTCCCGGATCCTGAAAGCGAGGCTGCGCCGGTTTGCGATCGATATCCTTGTAATCAATCAACTCCACTCCAATCGCAGAACCCGGAACACTCAACGCCACGTATCGCGATTGCGCCCCTGGGGTGTTCCCCAGTTTCATGATTGCGGGATTCCCGCTGAAAGCCTGAGGTAGCGCAGTGGGTGTGAGGCCGATGACATCGCGATAGAACGCCAGCGACTTGTCAAGATCTGCGACGATATGGCTGAAGTTGCCGACTCCGATAATATGGCTGCTGGAAGCCGCGGCCGACGCGGGTACTGGCGCATTTTGGGCAAAGGCAATCGATGAGATCATTAGTGCGGCAAGAGAGACGATCTTGACGGATTTTGGCATTTGTCCTCCTGTTGAGTAAGGCGCTAATCCTATCACTCTTCAAAAAAGAATCCGCGGAGGAACGCCACCGCTTCAATCGAGCGCTATAATTCCGCCAGCAAGGAGGCTCTATGCCACGCACGGATTTAATGAACTGGTTTCGGCAACTCTATTGTGATTTCGAAGTTTCCGAAATCACAGGAAAGCCAGTGAACACGATTCAAGCGGAGAGGCTTTGCCAGCAACCAGGCCGCCGCGATTTTCTGAAAACCGCGGGCGCAGCGGCTGCAGCGGTTGCTCTTGCAAATTCCGGACGCGTGCTTGCTGCAAGCGCCCCACGGATTGCGATCGTCGGCGGAGGCATTGCCGGATTGAATGCCGCTCTTACCCTGCAGGATGCGGGCTTTGCATCGACGATATACGAAGCGTCTGGCCGCATCGGCGGCAGGATGCATTCTGATACCACTTCCTGGGCGAACGGGCAGGTTAGCGAACACTGCGGCGAGTTGATCGACACCACGCACAAAACGATCCTCGGTCTGGCAAAGCGATTCCACATCGATGTCGTCGACCTTTCCAGTGCGCAACCGCCGCAATCCACCGAGACGTATTATTTTTTCAGCCGCTACTATACGCGCGATCAGGCCAATGCGGATTTCAATCCGGTCTGGATGGCAATCAAGAAGGATCTCAATGCCGCCGGGTTTCCGACTTTATATAACAACTTCACCAGCGCCGGTGCGGCGCTCGACAACCTGACCGTGCACGGATGGATCGAAAGCCGGGTTCCTGGCGGCCATGCATCGCCGATGGGCCAGCTGCTCGACATCGCGTACGCCAGTGAGTATGGCGCCGATACTGTTTTTCAAAGTTCTCTGAATCTTGTTTATCTGTTGGGTTATCAATCCGCACCCGGAAATTTCCGCATTTTCGGACGCTCCGATGAACGCTACCATCTGGCCGGAGGAAACGAACAATTACCTCGCGCCATTGCAGCGGCACTGCCACCGAACAGCATTCAAACGGGAACCTCGCTGACATCCATTGCAAAAAACAACGACGGCACGTACACCCTCGGATTTCGCAAGGGGAAATCGAATGTAAACGTGACGGCCGATCGCGTGATCCTGGCGCTGCCGTTTTCGATCCTGAGAGGTCTGGATTATTCCGGAGCCGGATTTAACCAGGTCAAGGGAAAGGCAATTCAGCTGATCGGCTATGGAACCAATTCCAAGCTGCATCTTCAGTTCAACAAAAAATTATGGAATGAGCCAGGCCCATGGGGTCTCGGCGACGGCGGCAGTTTTTCCGACACCGGTTATCAGACCACATGGGATGTCACCCGCGCTCAACCCGGCAACACCGGAATCCTTGTCAATTACACTGGTGGTAGTACCGGCGCGTCTTTTACGGAAAACAACGTGAATGATTACGCCAAAAATTTCCTCAAGCAAATTGAACCGGTCTTCCCCGGGATCGCGCATCAATGGAATGGACGTGCGACGCTGGACACGCCATGGAAAAACCCATATTTACTGGGTTCTTATTCGTATTGGAAGGTCGGGCAATTTACCTTGTTCGCGGGTGCTGAACGCGAACGTTCGGGCAACTGCCATTTCGCCGGCGAACACTGCTCCCTCGAATTCCAGGGATTTATGCAAGGTGGCGCTCAGGAAGGTGAACGCGCAGCCCAGGAAATCCTGAGCGATTACAAATCCGGAATCTTTCCCTGATCGATTCCCTTAATCCGATCTCTGAAATTTCTGTCCAACAGGAAGAAGGAACATAGATCCACATTAAACGGCTTGCAGTCGAAATGGCACGATACCAATATCCGTGTCAGGTGTGCAAAGCCCAGACGACGGTAGAAATGGTATCGCGAGAGTAAGTCGCATTTCTCAAGGAGGAGAAAGTGAAAATAACCAAGGTCGGTTTGATGATTATCTATCTGGGGATGGGTTCTGCGGCTTTTGCTGCCGGCAATCCGAACCCCGATATCACTCGCCAGGAACTTCAGAACTTCGATAACTTTCTCGATACTCATCCGGCAATCGACGCGGAATTGACGAAAAATCCCCGGCTGATCGAAAACCCGCAGTGGGTGTCAGAGCATCCGGAATTGAAAACCTTCATGGCCACTCATCCCGGTGTGCGCGAAGAAATGAAAGAGACGCCGCGATTTTTCATGCACCGTGAAGAGCAGTTTGACAAATCCGGCCGCGATGAATCGCTGCGAGAATTGGCAAGTCTGGACGTATTTTTGGATACGCACCCTGGCATCGAAAGGGAATTGCGCAAAGACCCTGCACTCGCAAAGAATCCGGAATTCATTTCCAGACATCCGGAGTTTTCAGAATTTCTGTCGAAGCATCCTGCTGTTCGGTCGGATTTGAAGGAGAATCCAAAAGCATTCATGCACCGCGAATCCGAATTCGAGCGCCTCGAGAAAATTGAAGCACGCGATCGCGAGCGAATTGCGCGAAAGAATGAAAGGCGCGAGAACAAACCGGCAGCTTCCGCTTCTCCAAAAGCCGCTGTACGCACAAAGACCAGCGCGTAGATCAAGGGGTAAATTCCCACTGACCGAATCCTAAGTAGGCTGTTTCATAAATACGCACACGTATTCAAAGCGGCACAATAGCTGTAATCGCGATTTCCCACTGTAGGGGCGGTCAATTAACGCCCCCCAATTCGAGAGTGCAGTATTTACAAATTGTGGGCGGTCATAGACCGCCCCTACAGTGGGAAATCGCGCTTACAGTTCCGAACATAAGTTGCTGTATTTAAGAAATGGAGCACTTAGTCCAGTGAACTTGCCTAAGATCACTTTCCCTTTTGCAGGACAAAGCGCTGCGCGCGATGATTGTTGACGATCTCCGCCGTGTAGAGATTGCCCTTCGAGTCGGCGGCCATGTGATGGACGATGTCGAACTCGCCGGGCTTCGCGCCCTTCGTCCCGATCACGCCGATTTGCGTCATTGTCTGCCGGTCGAAGATTACGACACGCATCGGACCCGAGTCGACGACGTAGAGGAACTGCTGCTCGCGGTCCGGCGAGAACGCGAAGCCGGCGGGCACGGGGACGACGGTGCTGCCTTCGTTCGTCACGCGCACCTGCTTCAGGAACTTCCCATCGCGTGTGAACATCTGAATACGATTGTTGATTCTGTCCGCGACGTAGACGATGCCTTCATTCGAAACCTTGATGGCGTGCGGCAACCCGAATTCCGGCGGACCGTCGGGTGTGGTCTGCGGCTGCGGCCCCGCGGCGTTGGGCGCCAACGTCGGTGGCGGCGGATTGCCGAACGCGCCCCACATCCGCTTGAACTTGCCCGTCTCCGAGTCGAAGACGACGACGCGCTTGTTGCCGTAGCCGTCGGCCGCGTAGACCTCTTTGGCCTCGGTGTCCACGAAGACGTCGGTCGCCTGGTGGACGTTTTCGGTGTCGGTGTTACCCTTGCTCTGCCCGCGATGGCCGATCTGCATGACGAGCTTGCCGGCCATCGTGAACTTCATGATCACGTCGTCGCTCAAGCCAGGCGTCGTCGCTCTCGGCCAGCCCGCGCGTCCGCCGATCCAGACGAAGTTATTCGTGTCGACGAAGATGCCGTGCTCGCGCCCGAGCCATTCGTCGCCACCGGTCGGCCCGCCCCAGCTCGTAAGGAGTTTGCCCTTGTCGTCGAACTCAAGCACCGGTGGCGCCGCGTTCGCGCGCTGCGCTTCGGGAATCGACTGCGGCACGTGCAGCACCCAGATGTGATCGTCCTTGTCCACTGAGATCGACGTCACTTCGCCGAGCACCCAGTTGTTCGGAATCGACGGCCACGCCGGGTCGACGGCAAACACGGGTGCCTTCGGCGGCTCGGCGCCACCTCCAGGCATTGCAGAAAGAAGAACAATTGTCGCGACGGCGGCGAAGGCTCGCCTCATGGTGCCTGAATCATATGCCATGGTCAGTCTCACGGTTTCGGCTGCGCGCCGACATAGTGGGTAGCGTCTCTTTCCTCACAAATGAATTCAATCAACTCGGTATCGGGAAAGATGCGCTGGTTCACCTTGACGGTCCACGGCCTGGTATAGGCCCTGGGATCGTCGACTGTGATTTCGATTTCCAGGTTGCCGTAGTTCACACGCCGGAAGCGTTCGATGACTTTGGCAGCCGATGTCAGTGGACTACCTCGGACATCCAGCCAGATGTCATCGATGAAGCCGGTTGTTTCGACAACGAGAGTGTCCCCTTCCCACTTGCCTACCGAATAGCCGTACCACCATGGTTCAACATTCTTGCCAGGCAGGGAGCGTCCATCCAGGAAGATCTGACGCAGGCCACTGTTGGCCTCGTAAATGATGATGATCATGTCAGCGGTCTGGACGATCTTGCGCGGCTGGGAATGCGTGTGGAACTGCATGAAGCCCATCGGAAGGCAGTGCGCATCGGGATTATCTTTGCTGTTGTCGGCCACCCGCTTTCCGACCAGTTCCGCGGCCCACGGCTGAAAGGGCAAGCCCTCTGGAAACCCTGCGCCAACATTGAAGAACGTTGCGCTCGGTGGTCCGGCGCCGGCGGCGCCTCGCCCTGGAGCCGTTGTTGCGGCTGGAGCGCTGTTGAGATCCGCGCCGCGTGCTCCAAGCTGCGGGGCATTGGTGTTGCGGCCGTTGTCCCAGATTCCCGAAAGATCCGGCTTACCGTCAGCGGTCCTCGGCGCCGGAGCCGCTAGATCCGGCTGACCTGCAGCTGTACGCGGAACCCCTCGCGATGGGAAAGAGGGCCACTGCGCCAGGAGCATTGGCGCAATCACGAGCAAGACACTGACGAAAACAAATGCGGCGGTCAATGGTTTCATTTCACTCTCCAGTAATAAAGAACCGCTGACATCTATTGCACTGCCGGACAGCGCGCCTGAGCATAGTTGAAAGAGTGACACGCTGCAACGGTACTGAAGCCAAAAAGCCCCCTTGCAGTTGTACTGCAAGGGGGCTTTCTTGTCCGAGCCAGAAGTTAGAACGAAAGGCGGAGCTGGGCCTGGAAGGTACGGCTGGAGGTACTCTTTCCATTCATCTGTCCGAATGTATTTGAGAACACACTGAAAAAATCCAACCCGCTCGGAACATTCTCCTGCGGGTGGTTCAGGATATTCGTCGCATCGATTCGAACCTGCACCGACTTCGATTCCGAAATCCGGAACTGTTTGCTGGCATTGCCATCCAGTCTCCGGGTGGAAATGATTTTCATCGTGGCAAATCCCAGATTGCCCTGATGGCCAGGCAACGGATTCTGGAGCAGGGGAATGACAAAAAGACCGGATGTGTTGGCTGGGATGGCGCCCGGTGTTCCGGCAGGAACAATCTTTCCCAATCCATTCAAGGTGCATTGCGATGTATTGGTTCCGGAAGTTGGAGCTCCAAAGAAAACACCTGTAATGGGCTCTATCTGCATCACAGCGCTGGACCCGCACTGGGGATCCCTATAAGTGGCGTAGGGACTGGTGTCCCCGCCGAAGTAGTTCGAACTGGAACCTGTGCCCCAATGGACTTCTCCTCTCGGATTGTCCCAGGGTCCGACAACGTCCGGCCGACCGTTCGCATACAACATGTTGTTCCCGGTGATGCTCCGAACCTGTCCTTCCGGCAGCGTCAGGATAAAGCTGGTCTGCCATTTTTCAATGGCACGCGCAAACCATCCCGAACTGTTGCCGAAGATAATTTTGTTGGGACCGATCGGCAACTCAAATGTTCCGTTGGCACGCAGCTCCTTCCCAGTTGCGGCAGTCAAACGGTAATCCATCTCCGGATTCAACGGGTCGGTGTACCCGCTGGTTGGAAGGTTCATCGTCTTGTTCCAGGTGAGCGTGCCCTGAAGGCTGACCCCCTGTACCGGCCGCGCCGTGAACTGAAATTGTCCAGACTGATAGTTGGTGCGTCCGGTGTTCGAGTTATAGTTCGCAGTGGAAACCTGAGGATTCGCATAGAAGTAATTCTCAGGAAAGCATCGCGGCAGGATCGTCTTTCCGAAGTTCGGATCGTTGGCGTCGGCAACCACAAAACCCGCCGTCTTACCGTCCGCAATACGGTTGCAGCCGTTGCGCAACAGCTTCCCAGACGGATTCGGCGCCAGTCCTGTCACCGGGTCCACATTGGTGGGTGTTGGCTCCAGGCCAACCGCCGTACCGAGGGCGGTGTTGGTGAAATTAAACAGACTATTGATTACGGTAACGTAATCCCCGTTTGCCAGAGAGGGTGCGAAGGTCAGGGACCGGCGAAGTTGCATCGAACCGCGCTCTTGAATCGGAACAACAGGCCCACTGGTTGGCGTGAACGTGCCCATCGAACCCACCGGAGCATTATAGCCAGTGACTGCCTGGCCCGCCGCATTCAGACCGATGAGGTTCAATCCCATCAGCATCTGATCGAAGAGGGGATCGTTTCCACCGGCCCGTGTCACATCCAATGCATGCAACAACTCGGGGTTGTGATACACGTTATTGAGGTTCAGGTCCTGCGTTCCTGCCAGTCTCCGGCCGAGGGTATCCACAAACCGCACATCCACGGTGTAGTTCCGGCCGATATTGCGTGTGACCGACAACGTGAAATTGTCCGTATAAGGTGTGATGTAGTCGGGAGCATACATGGCCTGAGTCACGGCAACCGAGCGGTTCGCAATCGGAATCGCCTGCCCCGGCAACCGGGTCGGCGGTACCGGAATGAATTTAGCAATGTCCGCAATGGTCGGAGCCAGCCCTCCATTAATAATGCTCAAGAGGGGGTCTGCCGAAGTGCTGAAATTCGCAGTGGCTGAAGTCAGGCTGTCTCCACCAGGGCCGCTGCCGGCACCCGATTGAAAGGCCGCCCCGGCTCCGCCATACGTGCGCTGGAATCCACCTCGCATCGTGGTCTTGCCTTCACCGAAAAACGGAACCTGCCATGCAAAACCTATCGCAGGGCTCCATCGTCCCTTCTGCGGAACCAGTGTCTTGTCGGGATTAACGGAACCCGGCCCGATGAATTGGACCGTAGACATCAGATTCGGATCGCAGGTCGAGGCCGGAAGGCTCAGCACCGGACCGCCACCCGTCGGAGCGATGGGGGTCTGAGTCACTCCCAACTGACACTGGAGTGGCGCCGCAGTTCCCAGCCCGTTCGCTCCCGTGGCGTTACTGCCGTACCCCGACAGGTACAGATTCCCCGGTCTCAGCCACTGTGAAAGAAGATCGCCGCTGACCGGGCGGCCGGCGCCATATAACCCCGCGCCATCGCCGACAAAATTACTGGTCAATCCCCCCCGAAGGTAAGGCGACATATTCAAGTCGAAGCGAAGGCCCAAATTCAACGTCAGGCGCTTGAGCACCTTGAAGTCGTCCTTGGCAAACACGCTCCATTCATTGGAAACCTGACTTCGCGTCTGATGGCTGTACGGATCGGTACCTGTATCGAAGCTTTTTATCGTTGCCGCGCTCCTCCAGGTTTTGGCCTCACGATCGGCCTGGTTATCCATCCAGTAGGGCGTCGACACCGTCCCCAGCGAACCGTTTTGAAGGTAGGTTAGGCTGACCGCATTCGTACGTGCTGCCGCTAGAAATCCCGGAAGAAGTCCGACCGATGTGGCCTGGTCTCCACTGCCACCAGAAAAATTGGCAACCGTGTTCATGAGCGGAGCGGGGAACCCCGAAGCCCCAAAGTTACCCAGGGTCGCCGAGGAATACGAACTGGTCGTAAACCCAGACGTCTCCGGCCGCCGGTACTCTCCACCCAGGCTGACCGAATGCTTTCCGTGGGTCCATCGCACGGTGTCGGCATAATTCCAGTTGGGGCTGCTGCTGGCCAAGTCGGTGGGCGCAAAATTCATAAAGCCGTTGACGTTGGCTCCGGGATTGAAAATAACCGGCTGATTCCTTCCGCTTACGGCATCCACACCACCCTGCAACAGGAAAGTCCTCGCCAGCTTGGCGACATCCGGATACTGCACATTGTTCCATGCCGGCGACTGCTGGTTCTTATTGATACTGACACCGAAACGCGATTCATTCACCAAGTGCGCCGTCAGCGTCGACGTCCCGTTAAACGCGTACGACGCAGGCCGGCGATGGGTATTCCCCTGTAAACCACCCTGATATGCCGCATTATTTGCTGCGGCGTCATCCATTTCATAATTAATGGAAGCACTCACCCGATTGCGATTGTTGATCGTATGGTCAACTCTGATGTTGAACTGCTGGCGATTCTGGTAATCGCCGGCGGACTGCACAACACCAATGGCGCCCTGAAGCGTGCCGGAGCCCTTCGTGCCGCGCAGATACGTGTTGCCGGCCGTATTCAAGCCATCACCAATGTTGGCCAGGGTGACGTTACTAAAAGCATTCCAGGTATTGGCATGTGGAGCCAGGGCGAGAACTCTGGCCATGAATCCCGTGGAATCCGGCCCTGGCCTTCTCGAATCCCAGGTCGTACCAGCGTTGGGGAGGATGAAGTTGCCTCCTGGACAATACTGATCTTTGATCTGTTGATTAATCGGAGTAATTCCGTCTGCCAGCACGTTTCCGAAAATGCTGAAACAGGTGAGCTTGTTCGGATACGGGTTGGCTGCCCCAACTGTACCGCTTGCAGGATCCGGAACACAGTTCAACGAGGCTGGACCAACCACGCTGCACCCCGGAAGCGGGTTTCCCGCAACATCGACCGATGCGTACACCCCAGTCGTACTATTATTAAAGGATGAGGGGATTGCAGAATTTGCATTCCCCGGATTCCAGCCAGGGAAATAGCGGAAGATTCCCTGCCGCGCCGCATCGGTCAACACCTGGTTCGTCACCGTCGTCCGGGCATTGACCATCTGCTTATCGTAGAGGAAAAAGAAAAACGTCTTATTCTTGATGATCGGACCGCCATAGCTGCCCGTCAGCTGGTTGATATTCCGCCAGTCCGGAAGTGTCTTATCGCTGATCTTCGTCGAAACTCCATTGACCGTTGTGAATCTCGCCGTGTGGTTATTGGTCCACGTGTTCGCATTCAGCGCGGTGTTCTGAACATTCCAAACCACGCTTCCGGTGTACTTGTTGGTGCCCGAACGCGTCTGAATCTGAATCTGCGCGTTGCCGCGGCCGAGCTCCGCATCGACGGGTGCGAGAATCAAACGGATTTCGCCAACAAGATCCGGGTTCATGACGGTGTTCGTATACGCCTGGATGCCCACGGAGGGGTTACTGGCCTGGTTGCGCGTACTGTTCGTACTGATACCGTTTACCGTGGCGTTGACGGTGTCCAGACCCAAACCACCGACCGTCGCGAAGGCCGGTCCGAGGTAACTTTCGCGGTAGCCCGGAAGAACCGTCAACAGATCGAGGATGTTATTTCCAACAAGGGGGAGATTCTCGATGCGTTCCCTGGTCAGCACATCGCCGACGGACGAGGATGTTTCATTGACCCTGGTGCCGCCTGCAGCTTCCACCTGGACGACGGTTCCGGGCCCGGTACCAACCTGCAGGGTGAGGTTGATTTGCACCTGCGTAGAGGCTCCCAACTGCACGTTGTTTTCAACAGCGGGGCTGAAGCCGTTCAGTTCGCCCGAAAGCTTATAGGTTCCCGGCGGAACCGCGGGAAATTGATAGGCGCCGGCATCGTTGGTCAATTTTGTTTCCACGACACCGGTATTTACGTTGGTCAGTGTGACCGTAACACCAGGTATCAGCGCCTTGGTGGCGTCCTGAACAAATCCACCCAGTGAAGCATTGGCCTGAGCGTAGGCGCCAGAGGCACTCCAGAAACTCAAAATCACTAAGATCAAAATAAATACAACAACTTTTCGCACGTCATCCCCCTTGAATCTGTGAAAACCCGCGGAATCAAATCACTATATGATCCATATTGTCAATTTGAATTTGAATATATGAGTCATATTGTTAATTTAGTATGGGAAATTCAGCAATCGATTTCTGGCCGAGCCAACGGACAGCTATTGCCGAACGTACCAGAAGATGTGATCGGTCCATGCCAGCTTGCGAGAGTATTCCACCCTGACAAGCCCGGTAGCCCGCAAACGCGAGAAGGGCAGCTCAATGACGACGTTATTCGTCAAGAAGAGCCCTCCGGGGCGAAGCATGGCTTCGATTCCTGAAAACGCGAGCGCCTGGTCGAGTTTGTCGTAATAAGCGAGCACATTTGTCGCAACGATGAGGTCGAACGGCTGGCCGTTCCACCTCTGAGTAACGACGTTGAAATCCACCGCGGATACCTTAGCGGCGATCTGGGGCCGAACGCGAATTCCTCTCTCAGAAAGTTGCTTCCCAATCGAAGGAGGTTTGGGAACAGAGACTTCCGTTCCGACCTGATTCCCGGCTGCTTGCCAATAGCTTCTCAATTCCACTGTCCAGGGCGAACCGGACTCGAAAGGAAGTCTTATTTCATAAGGTTTGCCGTCTTTCCCGCGCTCATGAAGCGAATTGATGTGATCGATGACTCGTCTGCTGATATCGAATGTTGTTACTTCAATTGTTTGAGGCAGGGCAGCCAATTTGAGGTGGACAACGGAATCTATCAGTGTGAAGGGTTGCAGTGTTTGCAGCGGACAAAAGTCATG